>DASPXS010000094.1:0-2523 GCA_035637175.1 Haliangiales bacterium
TTCTGCCGTCCGCAACCGCCCGTGTATCCGGATGGACACAACGCGGCGACGCCGCGCGCCGACGCTGCTGGAAAATCTTTGCAGCCTGCGAGGCAAGAGGGACGCCGGGATTGACCCAAAAAAACGCCCGCGATCATTTCGTTCCGTCTGTGCCGCCGTAGTTGGGATCGAGTTCCTTGAGGATTTCCACCCGCGTCTTTTCGACATCGACATTCAGACCGTTGAGAACCCGGGCGGCTACGCCATCGCCTTCACGGAGCAGCCCCAACAGAAGATGTTCGGTGCCGACGTAAGTGTGGTTCAGGGCCTTGGCTTCTTTGGCCGCAAGGGCCAATACCCTTTTCACCCGCGGTGTGTAAGGGATGGCGCCGATTGTCTTCTGGGCGGGGCCGGTGCCGACGCATTCCTCGACCTTCCTCCGGACGACATTCAGATCGAGTCCCAGCTTTTGGAGCACCTTGACCGCGACGCCATAACCCAAGCTGATCAAGCCGAGCAACAGGTGCTCGGTGCCGACGAAATTGTGGTTGAATCGCTCGGCTTCCTTGCGCGCCAATGCCAGTGCCTGCTGTGCCCGCGGCGTGAAATTAGGCGGCGCCTCCTTGCTTGGCATTGATCGCGCCGGGTGTGAACCGGCCAGAATTGAGGGCGCGGAGAAGAGCTTGTTGAAAAAACCTCGCGGTTTGGCAGTCATCCGAACGATGCTCTCCGGATCTATCGATCTGAATGAAGCGGCACTGAGATACGCCGCCTCGACGAGCGCCATCGTCTTCAGATTGTCCGAGCCGCTGCTGGCCGGCTTCTCTCCGGTTTCCAGCGCGACCAGCAGTTGCGCCATGGTGCCGATAAAAGCGTCGGGGAACCAGCTCTCCGTCCAGGTCGGACTCTGGAAGCCCTGCATGCCCTTCGCCGCGTAGCGGATTGTTGAAGGCGACGTGTAAGGGTCCTTGCACCAGCCGATGTCGCCGATGGCCAGGCCGTTCGTGCCTTCGATGCGCCAGCGGATGTAAATGTCGGCCGGGCAACCTTCCTTCGCCGGGCCGGTCCAGGTGTCGTCGATGCCGACGCAACGCAGGCCGTTGGCGTATTCGAGGATGTAAGTGCAGATGCCGTCGGTGTGGCGGAACTTCGTGCGCGGATCGGTGCGGACGCTGCAATAAATGCCTTCCGGATCGCCGAACCAGTAACGGAACGTGTCCAGATGATGGATCGACATGATGCGCAGGGTGAGCCAGCCGAGGTCCTTGTGCCAATCCATCCAATGCGGGATACCGCGCATGTCAATCGTGGCAAAGATCGGCTCGCCGAGCGTGCCGTTTTTGAGCAGGGTCATGGCGGCCCGCACCGATTGGTCGTAGCGCATGTTTTGATTCACCGCGAGCGTGATGCCGGCGGCTTCGCAGGCGCGCACGGCTTCGACGGCTTCGGCGTAATTCATCCCAAGCGGTTTCTGGGCGAGAATGCCTTTGACCGTTTTGCGCAGGCAGGCAGCCTCGATGAGCGCGAGCTGTTGCATCGGTGGCACGGCGATGTCCAGAACTTCCAGGGATGGGTCGTCGAGCAGTTGTTCCGGCGTGTCGTAAACCCTGGAAATGCCGTGGCGCTGCGCGACCTTCTCGGCGTTGGCGCGTGTGCGCGAGGCGATGGCGACCGGGTTAAAGCCGGCCTTGCGATAGGCGACGAGGTGGCAGTCGTTGACGATGAACCCGCTGCCGAGGATGCCGATGCGAAAATCTTTTCGTCGGGGCAGGGGAGGATGGATGTTCAAGTCCATGGGTTCAGCGTGTTGTGCCGTTCGCCAGGATAAATCAGAGCCGGTCAAAGACAAGTTGCAGTTCTCATACTCACCTCTTCTGTCTGACAACAACTGTTCTTGAACGGGCCGCTAACATTCAATGTCTAAATCGGCATGCGGTAAGGCAGCAAGTTCTCGGGTGATGCTGCCTGATCTTCAAAGAACCCGTTGACCTGCCCGGCACTCTCCTCAGTCCCGCGTCGTGGGGAGAGGCCGCGCCGCCGCCCGGTCAGCGTATTGGACCGCCGAGGGTTCGCGCTGGATCGTTGCGAGAGAAAAAGGGACAGACATGTCCTGCTACGGGGCAGAGTCCGCTTGTTTGTTCTTCGCGTTTTTCAGAAACCAGGCCACTGGACCGGCAGACTTTATTTTACCGTTGCGAAAAATTGAAATAAGAATGGTCAACTCCGCAGAAAAGAGTCAAAAGGGGGACGATGACGCAGGCGAGGGTGGTCCTGGTATGGAACGAGCTAATATGTATGCGTGAAGTCGAACAACCTATGAGCAAACGACAAAAGCAAACGGCCTTTCTGAGAACGCTTATCCTGCATGGAGACGGGGAGATGCGGGCGCAGTTGCAGGGGCGAATCAAACAAGCGGAGCGGGACGAACTGTGTGTCTGGCGCGCGTTATGGTTGGTGAGTCTGCTGGCGGTGCTTTCCTGCGTCGGCATCTGTTATTCGGCGGTCTTGATTCCTGAATTTTTCCGCAGTTCTTCGCATTTCGTT
>DASPXS010000095.1:0-6917 GCA_035637175.1 Haliangiales bacterium
CGCGCGACAGCGTGTCGGGTTGCGCCGGCGGGGTCGGTGTGCGGACCGGAAAACGGTCCACACCAGGGAGCTGAACCTCGGCAACATCAATCATGGAGACAAGCTACCGGCAGCGCCACAGGGCGTCAACCTGCGTCGGACCCTTTCCGTGGCGGGCAACGCGGTCGCTGACTGAAAAGTCCTGACGACCGGGCTTCAGCGACGGTGCGCGCTGTTGAAGGCAGCCCTGTGGACCCTTTCGAAGAAACGCCGGGCGAAACAATCGATCACGGCACAGCCTTCACCCGGTAAAAACGGCTCGCCGCAATCTGTATTGTCGAGTCGAGCTTCGCGCCAGTTGCGCTGGTGGCAACGATGTCTCCGGGTAGATCGGACCAGTCTGCCTCTTCCAGCCCGTCTTTGTATTGCACGCGATAAGTTCGTCCAGGCACCGCAATCCACAGCACCATCACGCCGTCGGCAAGGTCCGGTCTCGAAAGCGTCAACGCGCGAAAGACTGAATGGTTGTCCGTCGGATCCGTTCCGGCGCGGTACTCCGCCAAATCGCTTTGGCCGTCCCCATCGAAATCTCCGCTCCCGTCGCGGGACAAGTCACCGAAGTAAGCCACCTCCCAATCGTCTGCCATCCCGTCTCCGTCGGAATCGCCGACGCTGAGTCGGGCCACAAAGATATCTTTGTTCCCGTTGAAATCTCCCGCCGTGATATCGGAAGAATAACTCTCGAAAACGACGCTATTCCCGTCGGCGCTCAAAACAGGATTGGCAGAAAGCCGGTTGCCGCTGCCGGAGCCGGTGAAATTCGCGCTGAGCAGCATCGTCGTGCGCGTGGCCAGGTCACGCAGAAACACGTCGGTGAATCCGTTCGTGTCGTTGGCGACGAGATCGGAAGCCTGGCTGGTGAAAACGACGTAACGGCCATCGGTGCCGATCAGCGGCGAGGTGGACCTGCCATTGCCGCTGGCGGTTCCGTCAAGATTCACGCTGGCCAAAACGACAGTGTTGGAAACGCGATCGTAAACAAAAATGTCGGAGACTGAATTAGCGTCGTTGCCTGCCAAGGCGTCCGAGCTGTCGAACGCGACAAAGCGTCCGTCCGCGCTCATCGCCGCGGTCGAAGCATTGGACACCATCAAGCTGAGTGTCGAGAGCGTCAGATCGCAAAAATAAAGATTAGTTCGGTTGAGGAACACGGCGAAGCGGCCATCGCTACTGAGGACCGCCTGATTGACCCCGCCCAGACCGCCGCCATTCGTCGAAATGCTGAGAAGGGATCGGCTGCCGCTGGCCGCGTCCCAAACAAATAGATTTGTGCCGAACACCGCGTTCGTCACCAGATCCGTCGCGGTGCTCAGGAAAAGGACGCGCGCGCCGTCCGCGCTGATTAAAGGATTCCAGGACGGTTTGGACCCGCCAGTGACAATCAGCGGATCAAGATTGCGGCTCACGACGACATTTGTGTCCTGCGTCAAATCGCGGAAATAGACCTGGCCGAGCGAGCCGTTGGGAATGGGAGTGCCACTCGGGTTGTACCCGCTGGAACTGCGGAACGCCAGATAGCGGCCGTCCCGGCTCCAAACGGGCGTTGCTGGCGCGCTGGGTTTGTTCGTGAGCCCGACGCTGGCGATGAAGCGATTCGTGCGCTCAATCCGATCGTAAACACAAAGAGTAAAACGATTGTTCAGCCCGTTAGTCAATTGCGGGTTCAGCCCGTTGGTTCCCAATTCCAGTCTCACCACGGCCTCAAACGCGACTCGTTTGCCATCCCCGCTGATTGACGGAAGGCGCGACGGGGCGAGGCTGACCAGCACATTTGAAAAGGAAGTCCCTCCTGGATTATTGATGTCCGTATAGTAATTGGCGCTGATCCATTCGTTCGTCCCGGTAATCAAGTCTCGCACGAACGCGTCGCTCGTGCCGTTGGTGTCCTCGGCTACGAGAGTGGCGGCGAAGCTTTCAATAGCCAGGAAACGGCCATCGGCGCTGATCGAACCGGACGTCAACTGGCTCATGGCGTCGCCCGTCAGCGAGCCCAGGAACGGATCGCGGCGGGAAATCAATTCGGTCGAACCGCCGTTCAGATCACGAGCGAAAACGTTCACGACCGCGCCGGGATCGCCTGGGAACTGATCACGCGCGGCGGCCTGGAAGGCCATCACTCGGCCATCTTCGCTTAACGCGGGGAAGGCGCCTCCGCTGATTCGGGTGCGTGTGCCGGTGGTCTGGTCAAACACATAACCGCCCGGAAGAATTGTGGTCAACGCTGTGTAATTACTGCCGCCTCCGTTGGTAATGGTCTCCTCGACGCCGTCGCTCTGAAAGAGCACGAATCGTCCGTCGCGACTGATCGATATGGGCAATGCGCTTCGCTCGTCAGTCGCCTTCGTCCAGTTGGTGTAGTACGCCGAAACCGTGTTGGTTTGACCGGAGTGGAAACTCGCCAGTGTGGTCGTGCCTGACTGCAAGTCACGGACGAAAACATCCAGCGCGGGGACGTAGTTGTTTGGAAGATTATCGTCAGCCACCAGGTCATTCGCCATGCTCTGAAACGCCACGTAGCGACCATCCGCGCTGATAACCGGCGAGAAAGAGCTGTTCGTCGCATTGAACGCGCCCGCCTGGTTGATACTCACCAAAGTTGTCGTTCTCGCCGCCAGATCGCGCAGGTAAACGTTCGTAGTCACGAGCACCTTGTTCACGACAAGGTTGTAGGCCAGACTTTGAAAAGCCACATAGCGTCCATCGGCGCTCATGGTTGGATTGCTGGAGTTATTGTTGGCCGGAATGCCATTGGTGCTGACACTGACCAGGATGTTTGTTCGATTCAGCAAATCACGCACGAACACGTCGGTCTTTTGGTTGTTGTCGCTGGCGACCAGATTGGTGGCGCTGCTGGTGAAGGCCACCCAACGCCCGTCGTCGCTGATTCGCGCCGTGTCGGCAAACACCGGCCCTCCGCCCAGGGCGCTGGCTGAGCCAAAACGATCGCGCGTCACCAACGTTGTGACACCGGCAACCCTGTCGCGCACGAACAAGTCGGCGGCGCGGTTCAGATCGTTTGTGGCGAGGTCGCTGGCCCGGCTTTCAAACAAAATGAAACGTGCATCCGGCGTCAGCACTGGCCAGGACGAAGCCTGATTGCCTGTAGAAACGCCGTTGGTGGAAACGCTCACGAGCGTCGTCGTGCCGGCCATCAAATCGCGCAGGAAAATATCCGAGACGTTATTCGCATCGTTCGCGACGAGGTCGCTGGCCAGGCTCTCGAACGCCACGAAACGCCCGTTCGCGCTGATGCTGGCGGCCACCGAAGGGCCGTTGCCGCTGCCTGTACCGGCGCTATTCAGGCTGACCAGAATCGTTTTGCCGAGCGCGCGGTCGCGCACGAACACATCGAAGGCGCCGTTATGATCGTTGGGCACGAGATTGTCCGCGCGGCTGACAAATACCATAAAGCGCCCGTCGGCGCTGACGCCGGGATCGTGGCAATCCGCTGCGGCACTTTCGACGCTGACCGCAGGAACGGCAACCGTTTGGGCCGCCCGGCAGGCATCGGCAACGATGAGGCACTCCAGCAGCAATAGCGCGGTCAGCAGGAATCGCATTTAGAAAAGCGCGTTCATCGAAACGATCGTCAATAAGGTGATTCAGATTCGAGTTTACTTTGCATAAGTGGAAATGTTTCGTAGCCAGATGACGTCCGGATTATTTGGCATATCTTGACCAAAAATCGGGGAGATGGGAGACGTCCGTGGATCAAGCCAGTGGCGATAGTGAACGCTGCCGTCTGCAAAGCTCAGGTTGGCTCCGTAGTTATGGTAGCCTGCTGGAATGTCCGCCAACCGGAACGGCGGGATGACGGCAATGATGAGCCCGTCGTTGATGGAATCCTGATGTTCTTCAGTGAAAACGAACGTCTGGTCCGGCTGCCTTATCTGGGATCGAAGGGTCATTAACTGGAAGCCGCTATTCCACTGGTATGTTCCATTACCAACCCAGCCATTCATGGAGTAACTCCGAATGCGCAGTTGCCCCTGATAAGTACTCGTATCGTCCGGACAGCGATAAATCTCCACCGAATTGTCATAGGGGTACAACTTAGCCTGGGTAATCGCGGCAAGATTTGTGTTGTCGCTGGCGAGAGTTGCGAGACCGGTTCCAAGTATTCCACCGACCCAATTGTTCGTGAAGTTAGTCTCCGCGACACCGAGATTGGGCGCCAGCCTGCCGCGATTGTCGTCCGCGTACATCAGCCAGGACATGGCCAGTCGCCGAAGATTGTCCGCGCACACGGCTCGGTGGGAACTGCTTTTGTTGTGCGCCAACGCGGGCAATTGCACGAGGACCAGCAGCGTCAGTACGCCCAGCAGCGCAACCAAATCAGTGAACGAAAAGCCTCTCGCGGATCTTTGGCGTCGATCGGCCGTGAATGACCAGCACCCCACAAGTCTCATTGTGTCCTTTAAACCAGCGTGGACCGTATCCGAAAGTCGCATGACTGTCGAGCCAATTTCTGCGGGCGTACGCCCCAGACTGGCGCATCTCCAAGTTGTTGGAGCATTCATCACCGCAACCCCGGAGCGCGGCGCGGCTGTGTCGGAGACCATCTGCAGCAGCCGCCCTGGATGAAAATCCGATCTGCCCTTGATCTTGACCTGCATTTCTCACCAAATCTGCCGAGACAAGCTTTTGTTGCATATGCAACAAAAGCTTGTCCGTCGGTTCGGGAACTGAATGCCGTAGCGGTTTAAAGTTCGCACACCGGAAGTAGCGCGCTCGAGGGCTGTCCGCACTCGATTTTTGGCTCGGCCCAAAGCGGTTGAGACAAAAAACGCGAAGGCTTTTGACCTTCGCGTCTCGATGCGATGAAAAAAGATTACCGTTTAAGGAACTGTATCGGCCCGCCCTGCGGCGCTTCGTCGGCGCACGGCTGGTTGATCGGCGCGTCCGGCGCGCGGTCGCTCGGGCCAACCAGCTTGTTCGCCAGCAGATAAGCCTCGACTTCCTCGCCGCTCACGTCGGCGACCATGCGTCCGTCAATTTCCACGCACGGACTGAGCATCTGCCCGCTCTTTTCGATCATCTCCTGCCGTTGCGCCGGATCGTTGATGATGTCCCGGTCTTCGTAAGGCAGGTCGTATTTCTTGAGCACGGCGCGCACGCCGTTGCTCCAGCCACAGCTCGGTTTCAGGTAGGCAATGATTTTGGGTTTGTTCATAATTGTCAAAATGCGACCCATAAGCTGCCACAGAACGCGGTTTTGGCAATACTTTCCTTGCCGGCCCTCAGGGAGCCGCTTCGGCCACTGACGACCGCTTCCCCGTCAAACGGCTTCGTCTGTGAACTCGGCATCGGCCCAATAATCGGAGCGCCGGATTTGACTGGTCGCCGATTGCGCCGCAATGATAGGATAAATATCATGATCACCAAACGGAGGATGACGGCAACTGTTGCTGCCCTCGCAACGGGAGGATTCGTATTTTTGAGTGGTTGTGGGAAGACGGAAAACGCGCCGGGAAGCGCGCCACGGTACGGACCCGTTTCGGCGCCCAAAGCGAAATTTCACACGAAAGCTCCGGGATATACCAACTGGTGGGCGGATTGGTCGAAGGAGCAGTACTTGGGAGGCTATGAGAAGGCGGGGAAAAAAGACGCGAAATGGGACGAACCGGTGCGGGTAGCGCTCAAGATGCATTCGTATAGCCGCGTTTATGGGAAGCCACCGCCGGGCAACTCGCTGGAGGATGTTCGCGACCATTTGAAGGAGGCCGTGGACGCCGGGTGCGATGATCCGCTGATACTCTATCTGTACCATCGACAGTTCGCGAACCCGCCAGGCTCGGCAAATCCGCAGGTTGCCGCCGAGTATTCCCGTTGGACACAGGCGATGGACAGCAGCGGCTATTCGTCGCATCTAAAGTTTTTTGTGAACCTTCGGACCGCGCAGGCGTGGTTGGCCGCCTTCACCAATCAGGTGCCCGAGGTCAATCAATTCCGTCGAGCCGCCATGCGGCACCTTGAACACGCCCTTTGCGCTGAGGAAATGCCCGCCCACGCAGCCAACGATGCCTGCAACTCGCTCTACGACGTCGTCGAACGAAATTCAAAGCAGCGCGACGACTTTGCGCTGGGCGCCGAAGGAGTCCTGTTGAAGCGGTGGGGTAATGAAGCATTTCCCTATGAGTTGAAAGGTCGATTCTACATTGATTACGCCTGGGAGGCGCGTGGCGGAGATTGGGCAAACACGGTGAAGCGGGAAGGATGGAAACTCTTTGCGGAACGCCTGAAGGTGGCCGAGGCGGCATTGACCAGAGCGTGGGAGATCGATCCATCGTTTGCGCCGACTCCGATTCTAATGATGCGACTTGAACTCGGGCAAGGTCGCGGGCGGCAACGGCTGGAGACGTGGTTCGAGCGAGCGATCAAGTTTCCGCAGAACCGTTACCAGGCAGTGCAGTGGAAGCTTTGGTATCTGCAGCCCCGGTGGTATGGCACGGAAGAAGAATGCCTGCAGTTTGCACGCGAAATGCTCCCATCAAACCTCTTTGTCGGCGAGACCCCCTTGCTCCTCTACCACACGCACGAATCATTGGCGGAGTATTTCAAGGACGACCGTCCCGATTACTGGCTGGAAGCTCAGGTGTGGCCCGACATCAAGGCGTGCTTCGGGCGCTACTTCGCGCTCAATGACGACGCCGGCGACTGGCGGCAAAACTACGTGAAGTGCGCGTGGCGCTGCCACCAATGGAAGGTTTTCGTGGAGGAAGCCGACAAGTTGAAGTCGGTTAACTATTCCTACTTCGGCGATGAGAGTGAGTTCAAGCGGATGAAACAAAAAGCGCGAGAGTTGGCGGCCGAATGATTTCCACGCGCAGCGGAAGGCGGTCAAACCTCCTGAAGGGTCATACTTCGATGATGCGGGA
>DASPXS010000096.1:0-14297 GCA_035637175.1 Haliangiales bacterium
TTCCGCTTACGAGTTTTTCCGCGTGGACCTCGCCCTGTTGCAGTCGCAATTCAATGCCATTGCCTTCGCCCCGCCACTGGCCATGAACGCGCAACTTCTGGCGGCAGCCCGTTTGCACAGCGGCGACATGTTCACCAATCAGTATCAAGAACACACAGGGACTGACGGTTCCGACCCGGGCGCTCGTATCACGGCGCAGGGCTACAACTGGTCCACCTGGGCGGAAAACATTTTCTCGTACTCCACGTCCGTGTGGTACGGCCACGCCGGCTTCAATGTGGACTGGGGGGTCGGCCCCGGCGGCATGCAAAGTCCGCCGGGCCACCGGGAAAACATTGCCAACAGTTCGTTTCGCGAGGTGGGCGTCGGCGTCGTTGATGGGTCAAACGGGTCGGTGGGACCGCAACTGGTGACCCAGGACTTCGGCACGCGGCAGTCGGCTACTCCGCTGATCACGGGGGTGGTTTATTACGATTTCAATACCAACAATTTTTATGACCCCGGCGAAGGGATCGGAGGCGTGACCGTGGACGTCAGCGGCTCCAGTTATCACGCGGTTACGGCGAATTCGGGCGGTTACGCGGTGCCCGTGCCCGGTAACGGCGGTTACACCGTCACTTTCACCGCGCCCGGTTTGGCCGCCAATCAGCGGGTGATTTCCGTATCCAGCTTGAAGAACGTCAAAGTGGATTACCTGCCTGCGTATTCGGCGTCGCTGATTTCGGGCCCCAACCTGATACCGGTCAATCAAAGCAACACCTACACCTTCAGCACGGTGGGCGCCGCCACGCGCTATCAATGGCAACAGACACAAATCGTGCCGTTCACGGCGGTGGAAGGCGCGGAAAATGGCCTGGCCAACCTGACGGCGGCGACATCGTCCGGTTATTCGGTTATCGCCAGCGACGTGAAATTCGCCGGGAACAACTCGTTTCACCTGGCCCAGCCGGTGCCAGCCACCGACCAGTTTCTCACGTTGAACTACACGTTGCGTGCCGGCACGAACAGCCAATTGATTTTCTACAGCCGCCTGGGCCTGGCGACCTCAACTCAGGTCGCGCGGGCCCAGGTGTCCGCCGACAATGGCAGCACCTGGCAGGACGTGTGGTCCGAGGCGGGCTCGGACGGCAGCGGCGAAAATGGATTTACCCAACGGACGGTCTCGCTGAGCGGCTTTGCAAACCAGCAAATTCAGATTCGCTTCGTTTATGATTTCACCGGCGGGAATTATTTTCCTCAAACAGACAGCGGCGCGGGTTTTTACCTCGACAACATCTCGGTCACGAGCGCCGAACAATTGAGCAACCCGGTCGTCAGCGACATCGCGGCGGGCGCGTCGTTTGTTTTCTATCCTACCAACAGCGGCACCTACTCGCTGCGCGTCCGCGCGCAGGTGTCCAACCGTTATCTGGACTGGGGACCGCTCTTCCGCGTCACGGCCAGTCCCGTTCAATTCAGCGGCCCGCCGACCGTGTCCGGAGGCCAGGCGCAAATCGACTTCGACGTGACGGCTTATCGCGCGGGCATGACCTTTCAATTGTTGATGGCGTCCAATCCCGGCGGGACCTGGACGACCAACAATGCGGCATCGTTCCAAACGGTCGTCCCCAACTCGAAATTTCGCGTGACCGCTCCGACCGGCGGCGCCAGCAAAATGTTCTACCGCATCCAGTCCAATTGACGTCGGTTCCGGGGGGGCATAACGCGGCCGCACCGTGACACCAGGCGATCGCCCACAAAGCCGAACGGGTCCCTCCCGGTAGTGGAGTTATGCCGCCTCTTTATGCAGCTTTCCCTCTCCTCGACGCGTCGGTCCGGCAGTGGAAGACTTGCCGTCACGGTGCGCGGTCCGCACTTCGATCGGGCTGGCCGGTGAAACGGCGCGCAATTTCGCGACGATGGAGGGCAGGTGCTGCAACAGGTGATCGACGTCCTGGTCTGTGTTGTAGAGGCCCAGGCTGAAACGCAGCGAACCGCGGGCGCGTGCCGGGCTCAGCCCCATCGCCACCAGCACATGGGAGGGGTCCACCGAACCGGTGGTGCACGCCGAACCGCTCGACGCGCAAATGCCGACCTGGTCGAGCATGAGCAAAATCGCTTCGGCCTCGATAAAATCGAAGGCAAGGTTGGTTGTGTTGGGCAGGCGTTCCTCCTTCGCTCCATTGCGGCTCGTATTCGAAATCGTGGTGAGGACCGCGTTTTCCAACCGGTCGCGCAGGGCGCGCACGCGGGTATTCTCGTCGTCCAGGTGTTCCATGACGAGTTCGGCGGCGCGTCCCAGGCCGATGATATAGGGCACGTTTTCCGTGCCGCCGCGACGGCCCTTTTCCTGGTGGCCGCCCATGAGGTAGGGTTGAAACTTCGTGCGCCGTTTGACATAAAGCAGACCGATGCCTTTCGGCGCATGGAATTTGTGCGCGGAAAGCGACAGGAAATCGACGCCGAGATTCTGCACATCGATTTTTAATTTGCCCGGGGTCTGCACGGCGTCGGTGTGGCAGAGCACCCCTTTGCTGCGGCAAATAGCGGCGATTTCTTCAATCGGAAAAATCACGCCGGTTTCGTTGTTGGCCCACATCGCCGAAACAATCGCCGTATCGGGCCGGATCGATTTTTCGAGCAGGTGCAAATCCAGCGAACCATCGGATTCGACCGGCAGGACTGTGATTTCATATCCGCGCTTGTGGAGATATTCGCAGAAGCTGATGTTGGCCGAGTGTTCCACCGCGGACGTCACCACGTGCCGCCTTGCGGGATGGGTCGTCAACGCGCTGTGAATCGCCGAGTTGTTGCTCTCCGTGCCGCAACTGGTGAAAACGACCTCGCGCGGTTCGGCGTTGATCAACGCCGCGGCCTGGGCGCGGGCTGTTTCAACCTGTTTGGCCACCGCGCTGCCAAAGGCGTAGGCGCTCGAAGGATTGCCCCATCGCTCGGTCAGATAGGGCAGCATCGCCTCGACGACCTCCGGGGCAACCCGCGTGGTGGCATTGTTGTCAAAGTAATAAATCGTGCTCATGCTTCCCCGGACATCGGCAGCCAGCTTGTCCACTCTAAAGTGAAAGCCACGCGATGCAAGCGGGCATCGCCGGAAAATTTTTCTGCCACGCTGGTGGTTATTGTTTGAATCATTTTCTTGCTGAAAGACCTCCCAAGAATAAATTGACAGCCGGACGAAGCGATTGTTAGACTGAGTATCTTTAGTAGAAAACTTATGATTGCATCTGAGGCGCCACCGAAGTTAACGCGCAACGAGCATTTGAAGAGCAATAGTACCGTGCTGGCAGGGACGATTGCTCAGACGCTGGCAAATCCGGAACTGGACCATTTCACGGAAGACGACTACGAATTCCTGAAATTTCACGGCATTTACCAGCAGGATGACCGCGACAAACGCAAGATCGCCAAACAATGGATTTTCATGGTGCGCACGAAGTTTCCCGGCGGCGTCCTGAGCGCGAAACAGTATGTCGCCTGCGACGATCTCGCCTCCCGATACGCCAATAACACGCTGCGCATCACGACCCGTCAGGACTTTCAATTTCACGGCATCCTTAAATCCAGTCTGCGCCAGACCATCAAAGGATTGAATGACGGGCTGGTCACGACCATCGCGGCCTGCGGCGACGTCGAGCGAAATGTCATGGCGCCGCCGACGCCGGCCACGGGCCCATTGGTGGACGGGGTTCTCGAACAGGCGCGCAAGCTGTCCGGGATGCTCGCCCCGGCCACACGGGCGTATCACGCCATCTGGATCGAAGGTCGGGAACTGAACTTGAATGAGGAAGCCAACAGGCAATTCGTTGACCCGCTCTACGGGAAGTTTTATCTGCCGCGCAAATTCAAGACGGCCTTCGCCATTCCGCCGTTAAACGACATCGATATTTTTACCAATGACCTCGGGTTCATCGTCATCGCGGAGGGTGAAAAGTTGCTCGGTTACAACCTGATCGCCGGCGGTGGCATGGGCATGTCACACGGCAACGCGCAGACCTTTCCGCGAACGGCGGACGTCATCGGCTTTTTCACGCCGGAACATCTGGAAGCCGTGGCCCTGGCCGTGCTGGGCATTCATCGCGATTTCGGGGACCGCACGAACCGCAAGCACGCCCGGCTGAAATACGTGCTGGCTGAACGCGGTGTTGATTGGTGCCGCGCGGAAGTCGAGCAGCGCGCCGGCGCCAGGCTGGAACCGCCCCGTCCATTCCAATTCACCAGGCAAGGCGACCTGCTCGGCTGGCATCGTCAGTCGAATGGGAATTATTTCCTCGGACTGTTCGTCGAAAACGGCCGCATCAAAGACGCCGACGGTTACCGGCTCAAGACCGGCCTGCGGAAAGCCACCGAACAGTTCCAGCCCGAAGTCCGGCTCACGCCGTCGCAGAACATTCTCCTGGTGAACGTGCGTCCCGACCAGCGCGATGCCGTCGCGCGCGTGTTGGGCGAACACGGCGTATCCGTCGAGAACCCGTTCACGCCGACGCGCCTGGCGTCGATGGCCTGCCCGGCGTTGCCGACGTGCGGATTGTCGCTGGCCGAGTCCGAGCGGGTCATGCCGGACATCCTCACGCGCATCGAGCAATTGCTGGCTGAAGTGGGCCTGAAAGACCAGGAGATCGTCGTGCGAATGACCGGCTGTCCGAACGGCTGCGCGCGGCCTTACATGGCGGAAATTGGTTTCGTCGGCAAAGCGCCGGGCAAGTATCAGGTTTACCTTGGCGGCAACGAAGCGAGCACGCGCCTCAATCGCCTTTACAAGGAAAGCGTGAAACTGCAGGACATCACCGGCGAATTGCGCCCGTTGCTGACGCGCTTCGCGCGGGAGCGCGCGCCGGGCGAACGTTTCGGCGATTGGTGCGACCGCACGGTGTTGAAAGAGCCGGCGGCTGCGAACTGAGCGGCTTCGCCGTGGGTGAAGCGAGTGCCTCGCCTGCCGGAACGCAGCTTGCCCGAAAAATGGCGCAATAACGTTGAGACATCGTTGACTCCCCAAAGATGAACCCCGATCCGATCACCGGATGGAACGCCGAATTGCGCCATAAAATGCCGCTGGACATCGTCCGCTGGGCTGTCGCCCGCGCGAACGGGCGCGCCATCGTCTCCACCAATTTTCGCCCGTACGAAGCCGTCATTTTGCATCTCTGCGTGCAGGTGCAGCCCGACATTCCCGTGCTCTGGGTCGATCACGGTTACAATCGTCCGGCGACATATCATCACGCCGAGCAACTCAGGAAACGGCTTCGCCTGAACCTCAAGAGCTACCTCCCAAAAATCACCGCCGCGCATCGCGACTCCGTCCATGGTCCGGTCCCGGCCACCGACGACGAGGAAGGTCTCAAGCAATTCAGCGCGCTGATGAAGCTGGAGCCGTTTCAGCGCGGCATGAAGGAACTCGCCCCCGCCGTCTGGCTCACCGCCCTGCGCCAGGCCCAGAACCCGACCCGCGCCGGCCTCGATATTGTCTCGGAAGACAGGAATTTCGGCGCGCTCAAGGTCAGCCCGGTGTTCTACTGGACCGACGCCGACATGGAGGCCTATCTCACGCAGCACGACCTTCCGAACGAATGGGATTATTTCGACCCGGCCAAGGCGGACGAAAAACGCGAGTGCGGCTTGCACGCCGAGTGGGGACAAAAGGCTCTCGGCTCTCGCATCTAGGCTCTTGGTACGGAGGCTATGGGCGAACCTTTTGAAAGTTCGGAAGCCTGGAAACAGGCGCGGATTTTGACCAATGAAGTCTATGCGCTCTGCCGCCGCGAGCCGCTGTCGAAAGATTTCGGCCTCCGCGATCAGCTTCAGCGAGCGGCTGTTTCTGTGATGAACAACATTGCCGAAGGCTGGGAAAGCGTTCATATCGCGGAGAAACCTCAGGCTTACAACTTCGCGCGGCGCTCCTGTGGTGAAGTCCGTTCCATGAGCTACGTGCTTGTGGACAACAAATTCATCGCCGCTACCGAGCAAATCAAACTCAAGGGCCAATGCATTCAGGCGGGGAAGTTGATCAGCGGCCTCATCCGCTCGCTCGGTGGCCGAACCGAACCCCGGATGCCAGACGCCAAACCTCCTCCCCTTACATGAGTTCCTACCACCTCGACCATCTGCAATATCTGGAGACGGAAGCGATTCATGTCATGCGCGAAGTCGCCGCCGAGTTCGAGCGGCCGGCGCTCCTGTTCTCGGGCGGCAAAGACTCGATCTGCCTCCTCCGTCTGGCGGAAAAGGCCTTTCGCCCGTCGGACATCCCGATGCCGCTGCTCAACGTGGACACCGGACATCATTTTCCCGAACTGAACAATTTTCGCGACCGGCGCGCAAAGGAGCTCGGCGCCAGGCTCATTGTCCGCAAAGTCGAGGACGCCATCGCCAAAGGCATCGCCGTGCCGACGCCCGGCGAAATCAGCCGCAATCGGCTCCAGATACCCACGCTGCTCGCTGCCATTGAAGAATTCCGTTTCGAATGCTTAGTTGGCGGCACGAGGCGCGATGAAGAAAAAGTGCGCGCGAAGGAACGCTTCTTCAGCTTTCGCGACAGCTTCGGTCAGTGGGATCCGAAGAACCAACGGCCCGAAATTTGGAACCTTTACAACGCTCGCGTGAATCCCGGCGAAAATATACGCGCGTTCCCGATTTTAAATTGGACCGAACTGGACGTGTGGGAATACATCCGCCGGGAAAAGCTCGAAGTGCCGAGCATCTACTTCAGCCACACGCGAAAATGCGTCCGACGCAACGGCCAATGGCTGCCCGTCAGCGACCTGTCGCCGCTGAAGCCCGACGACGTGGTGAAGGAACTGGTCGTTCGCGTCCGCACCATCGGCGACATCATCAGCACCGGCATGGTGGAAAGCCGCGCCGACAGCGTGGATGACATTATTGCGGAAATCGCCGCCGCGCGCGTGACCGAACGCGGCTCCCGCGCCGACGACAAGACCTCCGAGGCGGCGATGGAAGATCGGAAGAAAGCGGGATACTTTTAACCACGAATGGACGCGAATAAATATGAATCGAACCGCAACCGGTGAAAACTGAACCGACAGTGCCAGATGACGTAGCTTCCCCCTCACCCCGACCCTCTCCCCTGGGGAGATGCAGACCGGACCACCGGCTCGTTGCAAGTCCTGACGCGGAGTCTGCCGGACGCGCTTTCGAGCCAAGGGAGACTGTCATCGGCTGTTCCCTCTCCCCGAGGGAGAGGGTCAGGGTGAGGGGAAACCGCGCGATTCGCAACACCACACGCTTCAACGCTCCAACGCTTTGACGACTTCCCATGCCCCTCACCCATCATCCGGTTGAAATCCTGCGCTTCAACACCTGCGGTTCGGTGGACGACGGCAAGTCCACGCTCATCGGCCGTCTCCTTTACGACACGAAGAATCTGATGGAGGACCAGTTGGAGGCGTTGGAACGCTCCGCCGACATCACCGGCGGCGGCGCCATCAATCTCGCCAACCTGACGGACGGCCTGCGCGCCGAGCGCGAGCAGGGCATCACCATCGACGTGGCTTATCGCTACTTCGCCACGCCGCGCCGCAAGTTCATCGTCGCGGACACGCCGGGTCACGTGCATTACACGCGCAATATGGTCACCGGCGCCTCCTCGGCCAACCTCTCCATCGTGCTGGTGGACGCGCGCAACGGCGTCATCGAACAGACCCGCCGCCACACCTACCTCGCCGCGTTGCTCGGCATCCCCCACCTGGTCATCGCGGTGAACAAAATGGATCTGCTGGACTGGAGCGAGGAACGGTTCCTGGAAATCCGCGACGAAATTGAAGATTTTCTCCCGCGACTCGACGTGTTCAAGGACGTGAAATTCATCCCCATCAGCGCGCTGAACGGCGACAACGTCGTCGAGCCCTCGAAACAAACGCCGTGGTATGAGGGACCGACGTTGCTGGGGCATCTGGAAACCGTCCACATCGCGAGCGACTGGAACCTGAGCGCGTTTCGTCTCCCCGTGCAATGGGTGAACCGGCCGAACAGTCCGCGCGATCCCAGGCTCCATGACTTTCGCGGCCTCAGCGGGCAAATCGCGGGCGGCATTGTGAAAGTCGGCCAGAAAGTGATGGTCCTGCCCGGCGGCTGGAAGAGCGCGGTGAAAGAAATCTGGACCTATGAGGGTTCGCTCGCCGAGGCGTTTTGTCCGCAGTCGCTCACCCTGGTGCTCGAACACGACCTCGACATCAGTCGCGGCGACACGGTCATCGGACTGGACAATCTGCCGGGCATGAGCGCGGATTTGCACGCGAAGATCTGCTGGATGAATCCCCGCCCCTTGCAGCGCGGCAGAAAATATTTCCTGAAGCACACGACGCAGACCGTTCAGGCGATTGTCACCGCGATCGAGAACCGGATCAACATCACCACCTTTGACCCCGAGCCGGAACCGGCCGAACTGCCCATGAACGACATCGGGGAAATCCGCCTGCGCACGTCGCGGCCGCTTATCTTCGACGGTTACGGCACCAACCGCCTCACCGGCTCATTCATTCTCATCGAACAGGGCACCAACCACACCGTCGCCGCCGGCATGCTCCACCCGCCCAGCGAACTGGTGAAGCCGGAATACAACGACTTCGCCATCTGACCGGCGCCGAAGAATCGAGCGGCCTGGAAAAACCCAGCGGAACGTGCGTGCGTAAAAATTCCGCATATGCGGAATTTTTACGCACAGGCCCCTGACGCCCGGTCGGGCATTTTTCTGTGGGCTCGGCAAGCCGGCGCCCAATCAGTTCACCCGCCTTTTTAGAGAGGCCAAATATTCCACCAGATCCACCAGGTCCTGGGTGGACATGGCCTGCTGCAGACCGGCGGGCATGAGGGAAAGCTTTTGCTGTTCGCGCTTCGCGAGATCGCCCTTTTTGTAGCGGGTGACAATACCTCCCTGGGTTTTCAGGGCAAGTTCCTCGGCGGTTTCGCTGACAATCAGGCCGTAGGCTTCGTCGCCGTTTTTCAATTCGATCTGCCACGCCTCGAAACCGAACGAGATGCCGGCGCTCGGATCAAGAATCGCATCGTAAAGGGCCTCGCGGGCGAGTTTCGTGCCGATCTCCGAGAGGTTCGGCCCGAAGTCGATGCCTTCGCCGTTCACCTGGTGACATTTGATGCAGCCCACGGTGTCGCGACGGAAGACCTCGGCGCCGCGTTTCGCATCGCCCGGCATTTTGAGCAATTCGGTGACCGGCGGCAAAGGCAGGGCGTCCCGGCCCGGCTGCAGGGGCAACAGCCGCGCCGCTTCGGTCTTAAGGTTTGCCCAGCGAACCTGGTTGAGTTCCGAGGCGGCCACCGATTTTACGTCATCCGGCAGTTTTGCGTCCCGGACGAGCCGGAGCAACGCCGCCGCGCCTTCTTGCGCCTGCGCCAGAGCGCGAACGGCCTGTTTGCGCAGCGCCAAATCGCGTTTCGGGTCCGCCACGATCGGCTCCAGCAAAGGAACCATTTCTTTTCCGCCAGTGTGACCCAGCGCCTCGGCGACTTCGACCGCGTTGGTGCCGGCGAGCGAGGTTTTCAGCAATTCAACGTCCTGGTTGGCCAGAATCAATCGCAAGGCCTCTACGCCGGTTGAATTATTCGGGTTGCGGACCACCATTTCCAGCAGGGCGGGGTCCTGGTCCCGGATTTTGAAGTCGCGCACAATCTCGACGAACTGCGCCGTGCCGCGCGTCCGGTCGAGCACTTTCAACACCGCCGCCTTCACTCCCGGATTGGCTTCGAGGTCGATTCCCTTGAGCCGGCTTAGGGCCTCGAACGCAATGGCCGCGCGGTCCGGTGGATCCGAATCGGCCGTTCCGCAACGGCAGAGGGGACCCACCTGCAGGGCAAAAAGCAGGACGATTTTCAACAGGTATTTCGGGCCGATCTTCATGAGGAATTGGCTCGCCCGACGGTTGGAGGTTGAATCTGCGTTGGACCCGCGGTGCCGGCGAGGTGAGATGTCATTCTCTCTTCAAAATTTGAATGCCGAAAAGATTGGTTTGCAAGGGTTCATGCCCGATCAAATAGACCGGTTGATAGTGTTGTTTGATCCAGCGCAGGGTTGACCGGCCAAATTCCGGCGTTTGGCCAAAGTAACCAACTCCAAATTCGGAGCTGTCGCGGTGGATCAGGATGATGTAATCGGGCCTGTTGGCCTGGTACGCAGCGAGCATGTTCTCCTCGCCATAGGCCTGCACCTCCGCCGGCGTAATCGCCGTGTAGGGAGTCGGGTTGGTTCGACGTGAAAGATAGTTCAGCATGACGCCTTCGGGAAGCACCGCCAAAGTTGCCTCGGGCGGAGCGTTGCTCTTCAGCCATGCCAGGGTCAGGTTTACGGCATAACTCCTGGCGTCGGCGTCCGGGTGATAGGCAATGATTTTGTCCGCACCGTCGCCGACCGGATAGTTTTTTAATTGGTAGATGCCGCCGGATGTACTGACCAGACGAAATGTCCCGATCGCGAGTGTCCCGATGATTGCCACGCGAAAGATCGCGCCATCCAATTCAGCCTGCTGAAACCATCGCGGCAATATCCCGCACAAAAAGTAAACGCAGGCAATGGCCGCGGGCATGGCCAGATAAAATCCATAATGCCAGATGCGGCCGCTGAATCCCATTTTCGCCAGCAGAACCAGTCCGAAAACCGACCAGAGCCAGGGGAAAACCAGCCCACGTCCGAAAGCCGGGGAGCCCTGTCGCCGCCAGCTTCGGAACGCAACAGCGACGACAGTGACGATCAGAATTGGCAACGCGCGACCGCACTCCAACCAGGGGTAGAAATAGCTCGCCACCGACAGGACAGCCATGAGAGCGGCCAGTGCAGCGCGTTCCGAAACGCTGCGTCGGGAGAATCCGCGGCAGCACGCGGCGTAGAGCGCGACGACCAAACAGACGCCGGCGGCGTGCGCCAACATCAGGGCAATGTTTCTTTGAGGAGCGTCCAAACCCAGGGACCAGCGATAAAAATCGTTTTTCGCGGCCGCCGTGGTGAGCAACGGTATCCACGCCCAGGCGACGGAACGCAAACTCATGGCCGCGCTGACCTCCCGGGAATAGAAGCCGAAGAAGGCCAGAGCCGGAATCGCGGCGAAGAGGAGAAACGCGGCGCCTGCCGAAAGAAGCGGACGTCGCAGCACTGCTGTCCGCAGGCCGTTCCCCTCCTGGCGGGGGCCAGAGGTGGGCAGGTTCATGGAAAGCCTGGAGGCTATTTTTGGCGCGCATTGGGGCCATGAACCTATGGAGAGCCCCCTCACCGGTCCTTCCGCCTTCGCCAAGGCTACGTCGGACGGGTCGGACACCCTCTCCCCCCCTGGGGGAGAGGGACGGGGTGAGGAGGTGCGCGGGTTCATGGAAAGATAGAACGCGGCCGTCGTTGCCACGGTGATTGCGAGGAAGAGATCCGGTTTGGTCAAAAAAACCAGCCCGAAACAGAAACCCGCCGTCGCCGCCTTCCCAATCTTCTTTGTTTGGATCCAGCGCGTCAGAAACGCGAGGGTGAAAACCGACAGGAGCAGTCCGTGAAATGCGTCGTGAGAGTAGGGACAAACATAATTGTAATTTCCGACTTCAACATATTCGGAAAAGGAAAATACCAACAAAACCACCAGACTGATGACGGTCGCCGCGACCCAATCGCTCGCTTCCTCAAAAAACCGGTAGAGAACGAGGACCAGGACCGCCAGCAACAACAGATTGGAAACGATCAGTGTCGTGAGAGAAACGCCGAACCATCTGAACAGGCAGGCATTGTAATATTGACTCAACGGCCCTCCGCTCAGATACATCACGTCGCGGCAGAGTAATTTGCCGGCCGCCAGTTGCCAGGGGAGGTAAAGTTGCAGCCCAAAGTCCACCAGAACGTCCGGCCATTTGCGCCACGTCCAGACGGTCATCAGCAGAAAGGCCAGCGCGACCGGAACCAGTCCGATCCAACGGGGCAATCGTGGCCGGGCAACAAGCGACATTTATTTTCAGAGCGGTGGCTCCGCGAAAGTTCCGATCGTTGTGGCATTGGAACCGCTTCAGCGGTTTGCGACTCGGCGTCGAAACCGAGCGGACCAAACCGAAGAGCCATGGCTTACCTTGTGGGCGCCGCGCCCGTCACCAGTTCCACCAGGGCGGCGTCCTTCTCCGGGCCGGTGATGAAGTCGAGCGCTCGGAAGTAGTGATCGCGCTCTTTGGCGCCCAGGCTTTTGTCGTTGATGATTTTCACCAATAATGCAGGCGTCTTCGGGCTGCGCGAACGCCAGATGATGTCGCGCCCGACCGGCGTGTTCCAGGTGTCGCCGACCTCCGCCAGCCAGGCGGCGAGGAATTTGTCCCACTGCCGGTCGGCGCCGATGCCAAGGGCCTCGAGATACCAACGGTCCTTGCCGTCGTGCTGCATCGCGAGCTGCGCCCAGAGTTGCGCCGCTGCCGGTGATGGATTGTGCCGCAAAGCGATTGCGCATTCACGACGCACTTGCGCCGACGGATCGCGGGCGAGCCGTTTCACTGGACTAATCACGTCGAGCTTCAATTCCCTGCCAATGCGCAGCCCGGCGATGCGAATGTTGGGATCGCCGTCAGCCAGCGCCTGCTCGAGGTATTGCTTTTCGCTGCCTTTGATGCGGGCCAGCAAATGCAGCGCGCGGGCGCGCATCCGCGGCACGTTCCCGTTCCACAGCTTTAGCAAATCCTTTTCCGCTTTGCCCTGCATTTCGTGGAGGCGGGTCCAGGCGAGGGAACGCGCCGACAGATTGGGTGATGTCAACGCCTCAAGGCAACCCGCCGCCGAGTCCAGATTCAGCTTCGGCACCGAAGGCCGGTTGCCCTTCGGGGCGACGCGATAAATGCGGCCGGTCATCGTCTCAACCTTCTGGTCGGCCATGTGGTGGCCGCCGACACCGGCATCGTTCCAGTCGGCGACGTAGAGCGAGCCGTCGGGCGCCACGCAGACATCCGAGGGCCGAAACCATTTGTCCTCCTCGCCACTGGAGACGATGTCCACGATGGCGCGGGCCCGGTAACCGGCGCCGTTCGGATCGACAAGATACGACCGGACCACGCGTGGCCCGGCGTCGCAATGGACCAACTCGCCGCGGAAAGTTCCAGGCAGAAGTTGTCCCTCATAGACGAGAATCCCGGTCGGTGAACCGGCGCCCGTGTGGAGAAGGTTTGGCACGACGCCGGGATCGTATTGGTGCCATTCGTAGAAAACCTTCTCCTCCTCGGGCGCGCCTTTGGATTTGGCCTGGCTCCAGCCGGTCGGCCAGCCTGCGCCGGTCATTTCGTCGGCGTAACCGAAATTGCCGTGTTCCATCACGTAATTGATGCGCACGCCCTTGTTGCCGTCGTCGTCGTTGTCGGACTGCCAGAGCGTTCCGAAGGAATCGACGGCCACTTCGTAATTGTTGCGAAAATTCCAGGCGAGCGTTTCGACTTCACTGCCGTCCGGGTTGCAACGAAAAACCATCCCCATCCGATAGGGTCTGCCATGGTTGTTGACTTCGTTGCCGTCGAGATCGACAACCGGCGTCATCCCCACTTGGTTAATCGGTCCATGCAGCGGCAGCACCTTTTTGAGCGGGTAATAGAGCTGTTTGCCTTCGTTGCCCATATTGAAATAAAGCTTGCCGTCCGGGCCGAAAACAAAGGCGTGCACGCCGTGGTCGTGGTCCCGGCCGCCGATTCCGGTAAAGAGCAACTCGCGCTGGTCCGCCTTGCCGTCGCCGTCGGCGTCGCTCAGCACATAAACGTTGGGCGAATCCGAGACGATGACCTTGTTGCCGAGCACGCAGATGCCCAGCGCGGCGTTGATGCTCGGGTCCTCGTAGAAAACGGTCTCCTTTTCGGCCACGCCGTCGCCATTGGTGTCTTCCAGAATCACGATGCGATCGCCGGCTGGCTGAAGAACGCCCCATTTCTGAAAGGTCGAACGGTAGTTGACGCCTTCGGTAATCCAGACGCGTCCCCGCTCATCGATGTCCATGTCGGTCGGGTTGCGGACCATTGGTTCGAAAGCGAACAGCGTCGCTTCGAGGCCGTCGGCCACGGTGAATCGCTTGACCGATTCACGCGCAGCGTCGGGGCCGACGCCGCCCGGATTCGCGGCGAACAAAGGGAACGCGGCCAGGGCCAACGGACAGAGCAGCAACGATGTTTGGTTCATAATTTTCCGGAACCGGGATGCGCTGAGGGGTGAGGCATTGGCCCGCGCGGCTTACCGGTCATTAGCGAACAGCTCCGTTACGGCCACGCTGAAGCCTTTCAACAGTTGCGAGCGCGCCCGATCGCCCGGACGCCACCGGCCCACCAGCCGGTATTCGCCGCGGTCGAGAAACAGC
>DASPXS010000097.1:0-15224 GCA_035637175.1 Haliangiales bacterium
CGAAATGATCGCGGGCGTTTTTTTGGGTCAATCCCGGCGTCCCTCTTGCCTCGCAGGCTGCAAAGATTTTCCAGCAGCGTCGGCGCGCGGCGTCGCCGCGTTGTGTCCATCCGGATACACGGGCGGTTGCGGACGGCAGAAATGCAGAAATGCGGAATTTTGAGTTTTCTCTTGAGAAAAAATCGTTGTTCGCCGATACTGTGGCCCGGTTTGAGTCTGGAAGGCGAGAGGGACCGGACGCGCGATCTTTGGCACAAAGAGTTTAAATACGGATTAACCCTGCCATGTACGTGTTTAGAAACAAAGTCCTTGAACCGTAGTAAACCAATGACGGGACCTTGGCTCCGGCGGCGGCCGACAGGCCTTGACTGGAAGTCGAAAGCCCTCGAGCGGGTTCCACCTGTTTCTAAGAAGTTCAAAGGAACTGTTATACACGGCATTACGGTGGGGTTTTTTTTGGGCTTTGGACATTCGACCAGGGAAGCTAAAGTAACGCCATGCGGCACGACGACTTGTTCGCTTCCGCGCCCGCGGCCGAAGCAGCCGCATCGAGCGCGAGGGAGGGCGAGTGTTTGCGCCATCAACCGCTCGCCGCGCGGATGCGGCCCCGCAACCTCGAGGAGTTTGTCGGACAATCCCACATTCTTGGGCCGGGACAGTTGCTGCGACGCGCCATCGAAGCCGACCGCGTTCAATCGCTGATATTCTACGGGCCGCCCGGCACCGGCAAGACTTCCCTGGCGCAAATCATCGCCAACCGGACCCAAAGCAAATTCGAACGGCTCAGCGGCGTGGAGTCGAATGTGGCCGATATGCGCCGGGTGCTTTCGGCGGCGGCCAATCGACTGGAAAACAAGGGACAAGCGACGATCCTTTTCATTGACGAAATTCACCGGTTCAACAAGGCGCAACAGGACGTGCTGCTGCCGGACGTCGAGAGCGGCGTGGTGCGCTTGATCGGCGCAACGACGCATAATCCGTTTTTCTTCGTTAATTCGCCGTTGGTCTCTCGCTCGCAAATTTTCGAACTGCGCCCCCTGGCCGGGGACGAACTTTACGAACTTCTCAAGCGGACGTTGACCGACACGGAACGCGGTCTCGGCCATCTGAAAATCCGCGCGCGGGAAGAGGCGTTGCGTCACCTGGCGAAGGTGGCCGACGGCGATGCCCGCAAGGCGTTGAACTCGCTGGAAATCGCCGCGCTTACCACCACGCCCGACGACGACGGGTTCATCAATATCGATCTGGCCGTCGCGGAACAGTGCATCCAAAAGAAGGCCGTGGTTTATGATGGCGACGGCGACGCGCATTACGACACGATCTCCGCTTTCATCAAGTCGATGCGCGGCAGCGATCCCGACGCCGCGCTTTACTGGCTGGCAAAAATGATTCATGCCGGCGAAGACCCGCGTTTCATTGCGCGGCGCATCGTCATCCATGCCGCCGAGGACGTGGGGCTGGCCGATCCGCTGGCGCTGGTGCTGGCGAATGCGGCGTTCCAGGCGGCTGAATTCATCGGCTGGCCGGAGGCGCGTATCCCGATCGCCGAAGCAACGCTCTACATCGCCACGGCGCACAAGAGCAATTCGGTCATCACGGCCATTGACGCGGCGTTGGACGACGTTCGTTCGGGACGCACGCTGCCCGTGCCGGAACATTTGCGGGACGCGCATTACCCCGGCGCGAAACGGCTTGGTCACGGCGCGGGCTATCAATACGCGCACGATTTTCCCGATCATTTTGTGGTCCAGGACCACCTCGGTGCCGATAAACAGTACTACTCGCCGTCGGATCAAGGCGCCGAAAAGCAGATCAAGGAGCGGGTCGGGAAATGGCGGGAAATGAGCGCGCGAGCAAAAGCGCAGGAGCCCAATCCGACGGCCGCGCCAACCGGCCCGCAGGAGAGTCAAGAGAGATGAGCCAGGGTATCGGGCAGCAAAAGACTGCGCTGCGTCAGCGCGTTCGAAGTGAATTGAAGCGGCTTTCGCCCGCCGGTCGGCTCGCCGCGTCCGAACGGGCTTGTTGGCGGCTGCGCCAGGAACCCATCTGGCGTGAAGCGCGGTCCGTATTGCTCTACGCCCCGCTGCCCGACGAAGTGGACATCGGGCCGCTGTTGACCGAGGCGCTGGCGGCCGGAAAAGAGTTGGCCCTGCCCCGGTTCGACACCCAGGAGCAGATGTACCTGGCCCGTCGTGTGCTGCATCTCACGAATGACTTGCGGCCCGGACGGTTCGGGATTGCCGAACCGGCGGAAAGCTGTCCGGATGTGCCGCTAAAGCGACTGGACTTCATCCTCGCACCTGGAGTAGCCTTTGCCTGGGACGGGCGCAGGCTCGGAAGGGGGAAGGGATATTATGACCGGCTGCTTTCGTTCGTCCGCGGGGTTAAGTGTGGAATCGCGTTCGATGAACAAATGATGGACGATATTCCGGCCGAACCGCATGACGTCCGTATGGATTATATCTTGACGCCGACGCGCTGGACCCGTGCGGGCCGGAGCGGTGTTTTGAAATGATTTTTGCGGCACCATTATTTTGGGAAGGCGCCCTGACTCTTCTGACGGGCGTTCTGCTGGGTTACTGGTTTTTCCGTTGGAAACAGCGAAAACTTCACCTCGCCCACGCGGCGCAGGAGACATCGCTTCGGGAAAGCGCGCAGCGGGAAGCCGAAACCATTTTGCGCGAGGCGCGGATCGCCGCCAATGAAGAGGCCATCAAGCTGCGGGAGCAAACCGAAAAATCCTTCGGTACCCGCCGGCGTGAACTGACTGACCTGGAACAGCGGTTGGCCGAGCGGGAATCGCTGATCAACCGCCAGTTGGAAGGCCTGGTCCAGCGCGAAAAGGACTTGCGCGACAAGCAGCAGGAACTGGAAGAGAAGAAGTCGGCGGTCGAAGCCGAACGCAACGAGCTGGTGTGGCTCGCCAAGCTTCGCAAGGAACAACTCCAGAAGCTTTCCCATTTGAGCGAGGCCGAGGCCCGCGCGCTTCTCTTGAAGGAAACCGAGCAGCAGGCGTTGCATGATGCGAGCGATTTAACGCGGCATGTGTTGGAGGAAGCCAGGCTGAAGGCCGAAGACCAGGCTCGCCGCATTATCAGCCTCGCCATCCAGCGCTACGCCGGCGAACACACGTTCGAGACCACCACCGCCACCGTCGCGCTGCAGGGCGATGAGATCAAAGGCCGGATCATCGGTCGCGAGGGGCGCAACATCCGCGCCTTCGAAGCGGCCACCGGCATCACCGTGCTCATCGACGACACGCCCAACGCCGTCGTCCTGTCCGGGTACGATCCCGTGCGGCGCGAAATCGCCCGCGAAGCCATGCAACGCCTGATTCTCGACGGGCGCATTCACCCGACGCGCATTGAAGAGGTCGTCGCCAAAGTTGCGCAGGAAACGGAGGAGGCCATTTTGCGCTTCGGCGAGGAGGCCGTTTTCAAGCTCGGGTTGCCGCCGCTGCATGTGGAAATCGTCAAGTTGCTGGGCCGCCTTCGTTTTCGCCACAGCTTCGCGCAAAACCTCCTCGATCACTCCGTCGAAGTCGCCCATATGACGGCGCTGATTGCCGCGGAGCTCGGACTCGACGTCGCCACCGCCAAACGGGCGGGTCTCCTGCACGACATCGGCAAGGCCATCACTCATGAAGTCGAAGGCTCCCACGCCATCATCGGAGCCGACTTCATCAAGCGCTACGGCGAATCCGAAGAGGTGATCAACGGCGTGGCTTCGCACCACGACGAAGTCCCCCACACGAACGTCTGGGGAATCCTGGTCAGCGCCGCCGATGCCATCAGCGCCTCGCGCCCCGGCGCGCGCTCCGAAACCATGACCCTCTACATCAACCGGTTGGAAAATCTCGAAAAGATCGGCCTCTCATTTTCCGGCGTTGACCGGTGTTTCGCCGTTCAGGCGGGCCGCGAGTTGCGGGTGGTGGTTCAACCGGATCAAATCGACGATGAACAGGCTTTCGTCCTCGCGCGCAATATCGCCCGTAAAATTGAAGAAACCCTGCAATATCCCGGCCAAATCCGCGTGACGGTCATCCGGGAAACGCGCTGCGTGGAGTTCGCAAAGTAAGGGAACCCGCCCCGCTCCTCGGGGTCTTGCGACGTTAAAGGAGTCAACGCCCCTGGTACATCGCCGGTGGCAAACCCGTTTCCCAACCACGGGGCTGGTTCCACGGACGCGCCGAAGCGTTCTCGGGTTCGCTGGTGGCGCATCCGGCCAACAGGACGCCCAGGCCCACGAGCCACAGGAGCAACCCACATCGGAAAAATATTTTGCGTTGCATGTACGTTTAAAGACCGACCAAAACAATGTCGCCTTCCATGATTTCACCCTGCTTCCATTCCGGCAAAACATTGGCGACGCTGCGATGCGGTCCGAGGCTGAGGATGCGCACCCTCGCCACCAGCTTGCCGGACCGATTGACCAGCATTTCACCTCGCGCCAGCAGACCATCGTCGGCCCCGATATCCAGCACCACAAACTCATACTTGGGATCGACCGCGATGACCTTGCCTTTCAGGCTGGGAGGCAGTTCAACTTTGGTCTTCGTTCCCTGCAGAATATCCAACTCGGACTGGATCTGGGTGACCTTCAGGCCCAGCATTTTGTTTTCCCCTTTTAAAGCGTCGTTGTCGCCCACCAGTTTCTTGTTCTCGGCAATAAGCGACCTGATTTCCTCGATCGAATGACCAAAAGTCAGCCAGGCAGACAGCTTCGTCTGCGCGTCGTTTTTATCCAGCGTGGTCTTTTCGAGTCGGGCTGCCAAATCGTTGGCGCGTTTCTCCTGCTGATCTGCCTTCTCGCTGGCGGTGACGAGGTCGTTCCTGGTTGTTTCCAGTTCCTTTTTGGCCTTATCCTTCTCCGCCGTGGCGTCTCTGGCCTCCCTTTTGGCTTTTGTTTCGGCCGCCTGAGACTGGGTCAGACTGTCTTGAGTGGACTTTAGATTGGTCCTGAGCTCCTCAATGTTCTTAGCCACCTTCAACTGGCTGACCGTCAACGCGGCCACACCGGCCACAATCGCGATGATTAAAGAAATCCTGAGCATTTTTGGTTCTAAGGTTAACTTGCCGTTACACTAAACACTCGACAGGGCAGTGTCAACGTCCGCGTACACAAACGGCGTGAAACGTCCCCATGCTCAATAAACAATCACGAAACTGCCGTCGCCGCCGGTAAAAGCCGTCGGCAAACTCCAGACTGGCAGGCCGTCCACACGCCCTTTTTCAGCAGTTGCTTTGCCATTTTGGTCAAAAAGCTGCCATGCCAACGCACCCCCCTTTTCCCAGGCCGTGCCCTCGGTCCAGGCCAGCAGCACATCGCCGAGTGAGTTGGCCGCCACCACCGGATGCCTCCGTTTGTCCGTCCCGGGAGCATAAGCGGGCCCGGATAAATTCAGCGATTCCGGCTCGATCAGGTTGAAATAAACCTGGCCCTCTTGCTCCGTGGCCGCCACGACGCCGGGACCGCGTTGGGCGAACGCACAACTGCTCATGGGACAACCCTTGATCATCCACCGGTTCACCGTCTCAAGCTCGAATGTTGCGGCATGATCGCGCGAAACCAGAAGCGCCATGTCGCGACTGATTTCATTGGCCGTGCGATAAAGCACATAAAGAGTTCCCCGGGAATCGGCGAAGGCGCGCATGCCGCAGCAGCCGCAGGCGCCGGTTGGTTTGGGATTCGCCCGCGCCTCACGTTTGAAAGTTCTGCCTTCATCCGTCGAATGAGCAACAAACACCGCCCGGCCGGCTTCCCCCTTTTCGTTTCCGGGCGGACTCGCATGCCAGATGACATAAACGTTGCCGTCCGAATCAGCCGCCACGGAACCGCCGCCGTCCAACCCGGCAGCCCACGTGATGACATTGCGTTCGGTTTCAAATGCGGTTCCGGCGTCATTCAATCGTGCGTAGAGCATCGGGGTGACCTCTTTGCCGTCAATCGTGACGCGAGCGGCGCCTTCGCCTCCCATCCAGGCTACGTGCACGCGGCCATTCCTGCCGACAGCCAACTGCGCGCCGCGAATCGTCCCCGTGGCAATGGCGCTCGCCGGCCGACGGTTGACGCGAATGGGCGCCGAAAACGACTCCCCGCCTGGTTCCCGCCGAACGTAGAAGATATCGCCGCCGGCCGGTTTGCCCTTGAAATAGATCAAATGAACCATTCCGCGGGCATCAACGGCGGCCTGCGGCTGAATACCGCCGTCCGGCGCGCGGACCAGATTGACTTTAGACGAGTCCGCCGATCCGGCCACGATCGCGAAAATCCAAAGGAGGGCGCAGAATGCAACCCGGACCAATCCTGTCGGTTGCGTGGAAACTTTCATGGTGACAACGCGCGGCAAAGATACCCGCCTCTAAAGCGGGCCATCCAACCGGACCCGCTCAGCTCCGGGGTATCTCGATGTCCAGAGTATGCTTGCGAATCTCTTCCAGAAGCTGGGTCGGGCTGAATGGTTTGGTCAGGAAAATCGCCGCGCCGGAGGACTCCGCATCCTCCTGGCTGTATTTATGCGGGTTGGCGGTCAGCATGATCACGGGAATGTCGCGCGTGGACGGTTCCTGTTTCAGTTGCCGCAACGCCGTCAGCCCGTCCATATTCGGCATCATCGCGTCCATGACAACGAGGCAGGGTTTCTCGCGCGCGGCCGCTTCGACTGCCTCGCGTCCGTTGCGGGCTTTGATCATTTGGTAACCGGCGTTCTCCAGATGATGCTGGATCAGCCGCAACATGAACGGCTCGTCATCCACGATCAGTATTTTACGCGGCATAAGGCTTTGCCTTTCGACCAGATTTCACTCTGCCATTATGAGGAAGGTCTGGTCGTCTTTCAAGCTCGTATTCGCCTGAAATCTCCACAGCTCTGCCACCAGTTCGTCTCTCAGGTCCTCGGCCTTCCGGGGGCGGGTCGTGGTTTGCTTGAGCCATTCCATCAGGCGTTCCTGTCCAAAAAGTTCGCCCTGCGCATTGCGCGCTTCGGTCAAACCGTCGGTATAAAGCAGAATGCGACAGTTTTCCGGCAACTCGGCCGTTTCGTCCGAGTAAGGCGTATCGGGCAGGATGCCCAGCGGCATGCCTTCGGGCCAAAGCGTTCTGACCGCCGGTTCACCGGCAATCGCCAGCAGCAACGGACAGTGACCGGCGCTGGCGGTAATAAGCCGGCGTTGCCGCGCATCAACGTAAACCAGTTGCGCGGTGATGAACATGTCCACTTCGGACAACTCATCAAACAGCAGTCGGTTCACCCGCGAGAGCAGTTCGGACGGCTGGTTGGTCAGTTCCGGCAACGCCCGCAACAAACTGCGTAGAATCGCCGCGAACATGGCTGCCGGGATCCCTTTGCCCATCACATCGGCGATGATCAAAAGCACCGAATCATCGGACCACTTGGCCACATCGTAGAAATCACCGCCTACCTGGCGCGCGCTCTCGCAATAACCGGCCAGCCCGAAGCCCGGCAGTTGCGGGAGCGTTTTCAACAGAAGCGAACGCTGGATGTTTTTTGCAATCTGCAGATCGCGGGCCATCAGCAGGTTGTTCACCTGCTCCTCTTGAAAACGGGCATTGACGATCTGGATCGCAAGAAAATCCGCAAACGTGTGCACCACGTTGGTTTGCGCCGCCGAGAAAGGCACGCGCGACATGGTCTTTCCCAGCGTGAGCGTGCCAATAAGCCCGTCACCAAAATAAAACGGATGCACCAAACCCAGCGAATCGGGCTTGATCCGCCGGAGTGGATCGCCGGGATTCAGCATTTTTTGCTGGTCAAACCAGACGTCCTGACGGTTCCGGGCGGAACGAAGCTCCGCCGGATGGGACGCATCGGCCCGCAACGGCACCTCCAACGGCTCCAGGTCCAGCCCCGGCTCGGACGCCGTGAACACGACCAGACGCGACTGACCCTTCGGAACCAGGCGCAGCACGAACCAGTCCGCCGCGGTGATGCGCAGCAAATCACCCATCAGCCGGCGCGAAAAATCCTCCAGACTGACCGCCTTCCCCTGCTCCGCGCTGTAGCGAAAAATGGCCGAGAGGCTTTCATAACACGAGCTGAGTTCCTCGGCCATGTCGCTGATGATCTGTTCGCTCTCGACCAGCCGACGACTCAACTCTTCCAGGTTGGTTATCGGCAACGGGGCGCGCCCGGCCGGAGACGAACGATTCTTGCGCATCCTCAGGGAATTCTCGCCCACGCCGCGAAAATACTCCGAGCTGTCCATGAGTGACTGGATGAGATACAGGCCGCGTCCCCGCTCGCTCTCTGAATTGGGCAACTTGGCCCGGGCAGGCCACTCGAAACCCTGCGTGTGGTCGTTGACACGCAACTCAACCTTCGTCGTATGGCAGGTCGCTTCAATTTCGATCGGTTGCGCTCCGTCGCGGGCGTAATTGATGGCGTTGTTGCACGCCTCAGCCAACGCCAGCTCGCACGTCGTCAACTCCGCTAGAGCCAGGCCTTGCTCGGCCAGGAATCCCCGCACCGCCAGAACCGCGGGACGCACTTCCGTGAGGTCGCAGGCCAGCGAGAGCCGCAAGGCGACGCCACGCGAGGATTTGCCGGGCGATTCGGACATGCGCTCTATTTTTTCACGATCTCGAAAACGCGATGCAGCCGGGTGAGCTCAAGGATTTGTTGAACCGGCGGCGTGGGATTCAGCAATCTCACCGCGCCGCTCCGCGTGCAAGCCGTCTTGTGCAGTGAGATCAAAGCCCCCAGACCGCAACTGTCCAGGAACAAGGTTTGCGACAAATCAATATCAATATTCTTCAAGCGGTCGGCGAGCGCGCCACGCACCTGGTCGCGAAAGGAATTGGCATTGGCGGCACTCAGTTCTTTGACCCCTTCGATGCTGAGAGTGTCTCCCCGGATCTGGACTTTTATGTTCATACACTTTGTTCCAATAAAACCGCCGTGTTCCGGTCGGCTTGGCCCGCCTCAAGGAATTCACCCCACCCAGGGCAATCCGACCTTCGGTAAGCTCGCGAAAATCGTGAGGTTACCGGAACCGCCCGCGGTTGCAAGCTCTCAGCATTCCGCCATTCCGCCCATTCCGCCCGGTCCCGACAAGGGTGAGTTCAAGAATCGTCGCCAGAGCCGTACTAGTAGCCGCCGAGGTTACGAGGCGGAAGTGTTTTTCGTGCCAAAATCCGCCTCCTCACGTCGGCGGCTGCCATTCTTGAATTCACCCTCCGGAAGCGGCGCTTCCCATCCGAAATTGGTCTTGACTAAAAGGGAGACCGCCGGAAAAGTCATAATGAGTCAGGTCACCGTGAAAGGTCACTGATTGAGAGAACCTATGTTGCCTATTGGGAGGGACCTGTATTTCCCGAAACTCACTGCGACGTACGCCGCTGCAGCGGATGCTGAGGGCGCAAGACCGAAGGACGGCGTATTAAAAACTGCGATTGCCGCATGCGGTTTTTGATTTTACCATTGCGGCAAAAGTTCCCTGGCTTGATCAGTACGTTCTTCAGCTTGCTACGACAACCCGGTTTCGCGAAGGGTCGCTTAATCCGACGCCTTTTCCTTTCCTGGTTCTTGCTCGCTTCGTTCCTTGTCGCATCCGTCCGGGGCGCGGAAACAATCACTCCCATCCAGGAAGTGCTTCGGGACAAGAACGGCGACTTTGTTCCAGACCGCCTCGGCGAGATTTTCACCGTGTCGGGCATGCTCATCTCCGATCCGGTTAACCTTCACGGGCTCGGCGCTGACGCGACCGAATATGCGTCGCTGGTCAATCTGCAGGACAAAACCGGCGGCATTGTGTTGTTCACGCGCAACACGACCCTGCTCGGCAGCGGCTTCAAAAATGGCGACCTTGTCCAGGCGCGCGGAAAACTGTCCCAGCACAACGGCATGGAGGAGCTCATCCTGGTTGAGATCCGCCGGCTGGGCACGGAGCCGCTGCCCCCACCCCGGGATGTGCTGACCGCGGATTTGCGTGGCGAGCGGTATTCCGGCCAACTCGTGCGCGTCGCCGGAGAACTCGTCGTTCCCCCGGATCTCCTCGACAAAAAACGGGGTCTGATGCTGCGAGACCGCTCCGGTGGGATTCCGGTTATCATTTCCGAGCGCTTCTTCAACAACCCGCAGTTTGCCGGCCGGCTGATGGAAGGGGGCAAAGTGGAAGTCGTGGGCATTGCCGGGCAATACTGCAAAGACCCGCCCTTCAACTCCGGCTACCGACTGGTCCCGCGTGATCCGGCCGACTTTGATTTCCCCCCGACCCCGCCCTATCGGCTCATCCTGGTGTGCCTCATGGTGTCCCTCCTGCTCGTCGTGTCCATTTATTCATCGCTGCGCCGGCGCAGCGCCGAGCGACATGCGCACGAATTGACGTTGCTGACAGAAAGCCTCACAAAGTCCGAGGAGGCCCTGCGCCAAAGCGAGGAACGATTTCGCAAGGCGTTCGAAGATGGCCCGATCGGAATTGCACTGGGCAGTCCTGATTTTCGAATCCTCAAGGCCAACCGCGCGCTCTGCCAGATGTTGGCTTACACAGAACAGGAATTGATCGGCCTTCGCTTCATCGATATCACCCATCCGGAGGATGCCGATCGCACGTTGCAATTGGGACGCAAATTGTTCAGCGGAGAGATCCCCGGCTATCAACTGGAAAAACGTTACATCACAAAAGGTCAGCGCGTCATCTGGGCCAACGTGACCGCTTCCTTGATCCGCAGTTCGGAGGGCCAGCCGCTCTATGCCTTGGCGGTTATTGAGGATATTTCCGCGCGCCGGGAAGCCGAACAAGTCCTCGAGACCAGCGAACACCGATTCCGGGCCCTGATCGAAAAAAGCTCGGATTGCATTTCTCTCGTCAGCCCAAACGGAGTTATCCTCTACGACGCGGAGCCGTCCACGCTGCGCAATCTGGGTTACGCCAATGGTGACGTCGTCGGGCGCAACGCCCTCGATTGGGTCCATCCCGATGATGTCGGGATCACCAAAAAACTGTTCGCCGAATTGCTCCAGAAACCGGGTGGCACGATCAGCACACAGTATCGGCTCCGCCACAAGGACGACTCCTGGCATTGGATGGAGGGCACCTGGACCAATCTGTTGAACGAGCCCGGCGTCCAGGCCATCGTCATCAACGCGCGGGACGTAACCGAACGCAAGCTTGCCGAAGGAAAACTCCGCCAATCGGAGGAACTGTTCTCAAAGGCGTTCCGCGCCAGCCCGGTGGCCATCACCATCGCCACACTGTCCGAGGGCCGTTTCGTTGACGTGAACGACAGCTTTCTAAGTCTCATGGGATATTCCCGCGAGCAGATCATCGGCCGCACCGCCCTGGATTTGGGGATGTGGATCAGCCCCGATGACCGCGCTTATTTCGCCCGGCGAGTCCGCGAGGGCGGCTCGTTCCGAAATCATGAATGCGCCTTCCGGACCAGATCGGGGGAGATTCGCGAGGGCCTGGGCGCGGCGGAATTGATCGAACTGAAAGGCGAACGCTGCATCCTGACACTGTTCCTCGACATCACCGACCGCAAACGGTTCGAGATCGAACTGGCCAAGGCGCGCGATGAAGCGCTCGAATCGGCGCGCATCAAGTCGGAATTCCTGGCCAATATCAGCCATGAAGTGCGCACCCCTTTGAATGGCATCATCGGCATGACCGTGCTGCTGCAGGACACGGCGATGACGCCCCACCAAAGGCAGTTCCTCGAGACCATTCACTCCAGCGCCGACACGCTCCTGGCCATCATCAACGACATCCTTGATTTCTCGAGAATCGAAGCCGGCAAGTTGAAGTTCGAGACGCTCGATTTCGACCTGCGCGGCACCGTGGAAAACACGGTGGAACTCCTGGCGGAACACGCGCAGACCAAACAGATCGAACTTATCTCCGTCATTTACGACGATGTGCCGACCCTCCTGCGCGGAGATCCAGGCCGGCTCCGGCAGGTAATTAGCAACCTCCTGGTCAATGGAATCAAATTTACCGAAAAGGGAGAAGTGGCCCTGCGCGTGACCCGCGAGAGCGAGACCCAGACGCACCTGACCATCTGCTTCACCGTGACCGACACGGGCATCGGCATCGCTCCCGACGCGCTGCCGTACCTCTTCCAGGCTTTCTCGCAGGCCGACGGTTCCACCACGCGCAAGTACGGCGGCACCGGCCTGGGTCTGGCCATCTCCAAACAGTTGGTCGAAATGATGGGCGGACAAATCGGCGTCGAAAGCACTCTGGCCAAAGGCTCCACGTTCTGGTTTACCGCGAATTTCGAAAAACAAAAAAAGCCGCTCCAGGCCCCGCAAAGCGAAGGTGTCCTCGACGGCGTGCGCATCCTCGTCGTTGACGACAACGAAACGAACCGGAACATACTTCTGCATCAGACCGCGGCCCTGGCGATGCGGCCCGTGGGAGCCCCCAACGCAGCGGTCGCCCTGGAACTTTTGCGGCGCGAGGCCCCCACGGATCCTTTCGCGGTGGCCATTCTGGACATGCAAATGCCCGAGACCGATGGCTTGCGCCTGGCCCGCTCCATCAGGGCCGATCCGCTCATCGCGGAAACGCGCCTGGTGCTGATGACTTCCCTGGGGCCGCGCAGCGACACCGCCTTGCTCCGGGCGGCGGGTGTGGGCGCCTTCCTGGTCAAACCGGTCAAACAATCGCAGCTCATTGACTGTCTCGTCAGCGCGCTGACCGCGACCGCGCCGAGCGAAACGCGATTCTGGCAGCAGCGACGGGAGAGCGCCCCCACCCCGGACGACAGACCCTCGAGCAGCCCGCTGCCGCCGCTGCATATCCTGGTCGCCGAAGACAACGCCATCAACCAGAAGGTCGCGATCGGCCTGCTGGAAAAACTCGGCTGTTCCGCGCTGGCCGTGGCCAATGGCCGCGAAGTCTTGCAGGCACTGGAACTGGTCTCCTACGACATCATTTTCATGGATTGCCAATTGCCCGAGCTGGACGGCTACAAGACAACGATGGAAATTCGTCAGCGCGAAGCTGGCCAGAGCAACGAGTCCCGCAGGCGCGCCTACATCATCGCCATGACAAGCTATGCGGTGGAAGGAGCGCGTGAAAAATGCCTTGCGGCCGGCATGGACGACTATATCAGCAAACCCGTCCAGTTGAACGCGCTCGAAAATGTTCTCCTGCGGGCGATCGGCCACATCGCCCGGCCCACGCCACCCGACGCGCGCGGCGACCGACCGAATATCGACCCGGCGGCCCTGGCAGTATTGCGTCAGTTGCGCCGTCCCGACCGGCCTGATCCGGTTGCGGAGCTGATCGACCTTTTTGTTCAGGATACACCCAAACGCTTGAAAGAAATGCACGACGCAGCCGCACAGCACGACGCCACCGCGCTTGCGGCCGCGGCTCACAATCTGCGCGGGTGCGCCAGCAGCATCGGCGCGGTCAAGATCGCCAGCCTTTGCAAGAGGCTCGAAGAACACGCGGAGCGTCGCACATTAAAAACCTCATCCGCTCTGTTAAAGGAAATCGAAGCCGAATTCGATCGCGCGCGACAATCGCTCGAATCCGAAAAGAGCAAAGCGGAAGAGTTGGTTTAGGGTTCCCCGTATCAGACTGCCCCGCGCGGGGAGTTCAGGGCGAATTATGGCATTGCAAACGCAATGCAGGTCTGCTTATATCCGCGAAGTTATGTTCGTATTCCTTTTAGGAAATGGTACCGTATCGAGCCTTGAGCCCCGCCTGACGAAATCCGGGATTCGCTGCCAGCGTTTCAGCAAAGACACGGTCCGTGACCTGAATCACGATTCGGCTGAAATAGTTTATCTGCTGCCGTTCAAGACGCTTATCGATGCGGACTGGCCGCAACTGCGAGTCCGGCTCGCGCAGGCCAATCGCTGTTACATCGTGGTGAGTGAGAATCTCAGTTCGGCTGAGATCATGAACGCCGCTCGCGATGGCGCGTTCGACGTGCTGCTTTCTTCAGACAGCGACGAACGCTGGTTGGAAGCGCTGCGCAAGGTGGTTGAATCGCAAAAACTCTGGCTGCAATTATATGGCGGCGCTCCCCTCGGCTCCAAAGACCTCCTGGTCGGTCAATCGACGGCCATGAAGTCGCTCCGCCAGGCCATCGAGCGTCTCGGGCCGACGGTTGCCAGCGTTCTCATCCTGGGTGAATCGGGCGTCGGCAAGGAACGTGTCGCCAGCGCGCTCCACAGCGCCTCGGCCCGCGGCGCGTTTGTGGCGGTCAACTGCGCCGCGATTCCGAAGGAACTGATGGAAGCCGAGTTGTTCGGCGCGGAGAAAGGGGCCTACACCGGAGCGAACAAAACGCGCGAGGGACTGGTGGAGCAGGCTTCCGGCGGCACGCTTTTTCTCGATGAAATCGGCGAGCTCGATGTCAAGCTCCAGCCGAAAATCCTCCGATTTCTCGAAACGCGAAAAGCCCGTCGCGTCGGGGGGAACCTGGAGATCCAATCGGAGGTCCGCGTGCTGTCGGCGACGAACAGCAACCTGGAAGGCGAAATCGAGGACGGGAAATTTCGCTCGGACCTTTATTACCGCCTGTCGGAAGTCATCCTGCACGTGCCCCCGCTACGCACCCGCCCCTCGGACATCGCACTGTTGACGATGGCATTCTTGAAGGCCGCCGGTGAACGGCTGGGCAAGAATTTTGAAAACGTCGAAGCGGAGTTGATTCACAAGTTTCAGCAGTACGATTGGCCGGGCAATGTGCGGGAACTGAAGAATGCGGTTGACCGGATGGTCATCCTGTATGACGGCCCCTTGTTGCGCGCCGCGTGGTGGGATGTTCCGCAGAGAATCAGCACGCGAATGACTTCTCAGGGACATCCCATGACGTCTGGGCCGGTTGAGGGCCGGCCGGTCGCTTTCAATCGGAAACAGAAACTGGAAATGGCCAGGCAGCTTTTGGAATCCAGCGGCAACGACCTCACCTGGGTGGCGGCGCAACTCGGGATTCACCCGACCACGCTCTATCGCTGGCGCAAGATGAAAAAGATTTAGGGTTGCTTGGGTAGCGCCATCGGCAGACGGGAAGTTGAAGGAGTGGTGCCCCGGTGGGGACTCGAACCCCAAACCAATTGATTAAGAGTCAACTGCTCTACCAATTGAGCTACCGAGGCAAATCACTGATTTAAACGGCCTAAAGCTTTAAGTTTTACCCGACTTTCTATCCCGCAGATTCGTGGTCATCCAGGCGCGAACTCCAACCACAAGCGGCGTCGATAGATTCCCGAATGTCCCGAATCTGCTGCAATACGTCAGCAC
>DASPXS010000098.1:0-14093 GCA_035637175.1 Haliangiales bacterium
TTCCCACCACTTCGCTGCGCCGAAAATCAATGTCCCCCTCCATCAGGCCGTCGGCCGCGTGATGGCGGAGGAAACGGCCAAACTCGTGAACCAGCAGGGCAAGATCGTCGTGGTGGCCATGGAAACCGGCCGGGACCCGGAATTGAAAGTCCAGCTCGAGGAATTTGAAAAGGCTCTCAAACAGTTCAGCGGGGTGGCGGTGGCCAGGACCTACCTGCTCGAGACGGAGAATCGGCCCAAATACGGCGCCGGTTCCGGCCTCTCCGCGCGGCGCTTCATCCGGATCGTAAACAAAAACACGACCGCCGACGCGATTGTCTCGTTTGTCGGGGCGCCGGATTTGAAGGAGGATGAAGTCCGCGAGTTGCAGGCGCGCCCCAAATTCATCGTCGAGTCCCGCTCTGCAGACAAACTCAAGAGTCTCTTCGACCGGCAACTCATTCAAGCCGCCGTCGTTTCGCGTTTTCAGTTTCCCGCGCCGGTGGAAGGGAACCCGAGCACGTTGCGACAGTGGTTCGACAAACGCTTCCAGATTGTCACCGCCGAGACGGCCGCATCCCTGCCCGGTGGAGCGGCGGCGGAGTGAATGGCTCCGAGCCCCGGGGGGCCGGGCGTCGCCGCGATACCGTTGGCGGGGATTTCCCTTTTCCTTTCGCGCCGGCCTCCGTACTCTACCGCGCCGTTGAACGCATGGGTTTGAATTTATTCAACACGTTGACGCGGTCGGTGCAGGAGTTCGTGCCCCTTGATCCGGCCGGCAAAAAGGTCGGCCTTTACTGCTGCGGCCCGACCGTGCACGACTTCGCGCACATCGGCAACTTCCGCACGTTCGTCTTCGCGGATTTGCTCCGGCGCACCCTTGAATTCAAGGGCTACACGCTCACGCACGTGATGAACATCACGGATGTGGAGGACAAAATCATCCGGCGCACGCGCGAAGCCGGCGTCTCGCGCGAAGAATACACCGCCCGTTACGAGGCCGAGTTTTTCAAGGACTTCGACGCGCTCGGCTGCCAGCGCCCCCAGCACACGCCGCGCGCGACGGAGCACATTGGGGAAATCATCGCGTTGATCGAAAGGCTGATCTCCCGGGGCATCGCTTACCAGGCGGCCGACCGCTCGGTTTATTTCAGCATCGAAAAATATCGCGGCGCCGGCGGCCAGTACGGCCAGTTGGTGAAACTGAATTTCGACGCGCTGCGTCCGGGCGAACGGGTCAGCAGCGACGAATACGCGAAGGAAGCCCTCGCGGATTTTGCGCTCTGGAAGGCGCGCGTGCCGGAGGACGGTGCGGTGTTCTGGCCCAGCCCGTGGGGCGAAGGCCGGCCCGGCTGGCACATCGAGTGCAGCGCCATGAGCATGAAAGTTCTCGGGCCGAGTTTTGACCTGCACCTGGGAGGGGAGGATTTGATCTTTCCCCATCACGAAGACGAAATCGCGCAAAGCGAAGGCGCGGGGCGGCAACCGCCCGGCGGGCGTTTCGTGAAATACTGGCTCCACGGCGCGCATCTGATGGTCGAGGGAAAGAAGATGAGCAAATCGCTCGGGAATTTCTTCACCCTGCGTGACCTGCTGGCGAAAGGTTTTTCGGGACGGGAAATCCGTTGGTTGCTGCTCCAGGCGCATTACCGCGAGTCGTTCAACTTCACGCTCGACGGGTTGGCCAGCGCGCGCGAGTCGCTGGCGCGGATTGAAGAATGCCTGACCAGACTCCTTGAGTTTGGGGATAAGACCGTGGGCGACATTCACGTTGAACAGGACCCAAGGGACGCCGCGTTGCTCCAACAGTTTCAGGACGCGCTGGACGATGATTTAAATGTTTCGAAGGCCTGGGGCCTGATTTTCGCGTGGATTCGTGATTTGAATCGTTCCCTTTCTCAAGAGAAGCTGTCTCCCCATCAGGCGGCAAGCGCGTTGAGCGCCTGGAAAAAGCTGGACCAGGTGCTGGGCCTGGAATTTCGCCCGAAAACTCCCTTGCGCATGGGCGAAGGCCATGGAGCTGTGCCTTCGGGATTTCGTGCGGATACAACCGGCGAAACCAACGCGCCGCTCGAGGTTGAACACCTGGCAATGGAACGGATCAAGGCGCGCCAGGCAAAGGACTTCAAACGCGCCGACGCGATCCGGGATGAGCTGAAGGCCAAAGGCTGGGTGATCGAGGACACGCCGAAAGGGCCGCGACTGAAGCGACCTTGAACTCTTTGGCCCCGGAGGGTGAGTTCAAGAAGGGTAGCCGCCTCGTAACATCGGCGGCTACGGCTCTTGCGACGATTCTTGAACTCACCCTGTTTGGCCCCGTACCGGCGGCAATTTTTCTGGTCAAGAAACGAAAGACCGGTAGATTACCGGCGATTGCCGATGAACATTTCGGGTATCCTCGTCCGGCTTGCGATCGGGTCCTGGCTCGTGGCGGGGCCGGTTCTCCTTGCGCAAACCGGTCAGACGACTGCAACGAATTCCCCGGCCGCGCGAACGCCGCCGTTGCCGCCGGGATTGTTCTTCACGACCAACGCGCAGCGGAACGTTTCGGTCCCGCAAAACACAAACCGTCCGCAGTTCCCGCAAGTCGTCCGGCCCGGCGGCGCGAGCGTCGCTCCCGGCATCACCCGGTTGACGAACCTCCCGGCGCTGCCGACCATCCCGACGCCGGTTTATCGTCCGGCCGTCACCAAGCCTCCGGCGCAGCCCCTGCCGCTGGTCGCCGACGCGGATGTGAAGGAATACACCGCCAGGCCGGGCGATACCAACGCCCCGTTCACTTTCACGCTGACCAACACATCGTCAAACGCAGTGACGATCAACGAGGTGCACACCTCGTGCGGTTGCACGGTGGCGAAGCTGCCCAGTCAACCCTGGACCCTCGCGCCTGGAACCAACGGCCAGATCCAAGTGACCGTCGATCTGCGCGGCAAACGCGGCCAGCTCACCAAGCTGGTTTACGTCAATGGCGTCACCGGCACGAAGACGCTGACGGTGAAAGTGAATGTTCCCGACGCGCAGGGTGAGCGCGCGAAAAACATCCAGATCGCGACGGCCGACCGGCAGGCGGTCTTCAAAAATGATTGCGCCAAATGCCATGCCGAGCCCGCGACCGGCAAAAAGGGCCAGGCGCTTTACTCCGCGGCGTGCGCCCTTTGCCATGATTCCGAGCATCGCGCCTCGATGGTCCCCAATCTGCGCGCGTTGAATCATCCGACCGACCGCGAGCAATGGAAGACCTGGATCACCCAGGGCAAATCCGGAACGCTGATGCCCGCGTTCGCCGGCGCCGAAGGCGGTCCGCTGACCGATGAGCAGATCGATTCGCTCGTGGATTATCTGGTGGAACAAATCCCTTCGCGCCAGGCCGCTCTTCCCGGTGTCCCGCGACTGCCTGCTTCGCAATGAAGTTCAGTTTCTTTTCTCATAGGTCGCCCCTCGCCGCCTGACATGCAGGGCCTCTTCATCACGTTCGAGGGGACCGAGGGAAGCGGCAAATCCACGCACCTCCCGTTGCTGGCGGACCGCCTGCGCGCGAGCGGGCGGACGGTGCGCATTCTGCGCGAACCGGGCGGCACGCCGATCGGCGAGGAAATCCGCCACACGCTCCAGCACAGTCAGCGGAACCAGGCGATGACGGCGGAGGCCGAACTGCTGCTGATGAACGCCAGCCGGGCGCAACTGGTGCGCGAAGTGATCCGACCGGCGCTGGCGGTGGGCGAGGTCGTTTTGTGCGACCGCTTTTACGACTCGACGATCGCGTACCAGGGTTACGGACGGCAATTGGAATTGAAAATGGTGCGGGCAATCGTCGATTTCGCCGTGGACGGGACGCGTCCTCACCTGACACTCCTGCTTTCCGTGCCGATCGAAGTCAGCGAGCTGCGGCGGTCGGCTCGCCAACAAGCCCTGTTACTCGATGGGCCCTCCCACGGGCCGTTGCGGGACCGGATCGAGGACGCCGATCGCGCCTTTTTCCAACGCGTCGAGAACGGCTATCGGGCCATCGCCGCGGCGGAGCCGCAGCGGGTGTGCGTGATCGACTCGACTCAACCGTTGGCGGCGGTCGAAGCCGCCATCTGGCGGCAGGTGGAACAATTGTTGCGAAAAACCGGGGGCAAATGAGATTCGCAGGCGGCTCAAATACTCGTCGTCCTCGCCATCGCAATTGAAGACCGGCCAAACGGAGACGACAACGATCGTGTTTCGCTCGGTTGCGGCTACGCCGCACCTGGTAATCCAGGGCGATCCTCAGGCGCCGTTTCCGGTTCAAACTGTCGAGGACCCGGCAACCCGGCAACAAGCCGTTGACAAAGCCGGTCATTCCGCTACCGTGACCGCCTCAAATTTGTCGAACCGTTGATTTTATGCCAAATACCAAGTCAGCCGAACAGCGCATGCGCAGCAACGCGCGCCGGCACCTCCACAACCAAAGCCTCAAGTCCCGTCTGAAAACGCTGGAGAAAAAATATCTCGCGCTCGTGACGGCGGGTCAGAAAGAGGCGGCGTCGGCGGCGTTGCGCGCGGTCGCGGCGGCCTTCGACAAAGCGGCCAAGAGCGGGGTGCTGCACCCGAACAACGCCAGCCGCAAGAAATCGCGGCTCTCGGTACGGTTGGCGGCAATCCAGTGAATCGCTTTTTCTGCAAAGCGAATCCGGCGCCCCGGTGCGGGCGCCTTTTTGTTTCTTCTTCGGGCAGGGTAGATGGATGACGGCCCCGGGGTCGCGCCGCTCAGCCCCGGTAAACAATCAGCACGCCGAAATCGGTCAGCAGCTTCTGGGTGCCGATGTCGAGATGCGTGTAGTTGAGCGTGTTGATGCTGACGATGTTTTCGTGGCCGATCTTGCCCAGGAATTCGCTGACCACCTTGTCAAAGTTGTCGTGCCCCACTTCCACGCAATCGGTCCGCCGGATGGTTTTGACGCGAAGTGTTTTGTCGCTGTCTTTGGCGGCCACTTCCAGCGGCGGTGGCGGTTTTTGGATCAGCACCTCGGTGGGCACGTCGCGCACGGGCACGCTGAAATGCTTCTCTTCGCGCGCGGCGGCGGATGAGGCGATGGGATTCATCACCTTGACCGTCGCCGGGTCGGGCTCGGGGATGGTGATTTTATGGTTGCAAGCAGGGCACTGGATCTGCGTTCCCGCCAGAGCGGCATCGGCTTCCAGTTCCTGCCGGCAATTGGGACAAACGAACGTCACATCCATAAGGACCTCGCGGTTGGAATTGCTCTGCCCCAAAATAAAACTTCGCCGGCGGGAATTCTAGCGAAAAGTTCATTGATAGGTCTTTTCGAGCTGCTTGATTCGCGGATAAACCGGCGAGGCGGCCGGGGTGCGCTGTCGGACCGCGGCAAACACCTGGCGCGCCTCCTGCGGATTGGTGGAGCTGATCAACACGGCATAGTCCAATTCGATCGCCGCCAGCCGCGGGTCGCTCACGTAGCGACGATACAGTTTGAGCCAGTTTTTCAAGCTGGCGGCGCCCTGTTTTTGCGCCGCCTGGAGTGAAGCTTCCAGGTTGGCCGGCAAGCCCGGTAACACCGTCGGCGCGGCGGCCACCGCGACGGGCGTGGGCGCGCCCGCGCGATCCTCCGCTTCTTTGCGGGCCTTCACTTTCTCCCAGTATTGGTAAAGTTCCTTGCAACCCCAGATGGCGCCGATGATCAGCAGAATGCCGATGACCTGTCTCATGATTCCTCCACGCGCTCGATGCGAGCGCCGAGTCGTTTCAGCTTGGCGTCAATCTTCTCGTAGCCCCGGTCCAGGTGGTAAATCCGCTTCACCAGCGTCGTGCCTTTGGCCACCAACCCGGCGATGACCAACGCGGCGGACGCCCGCAAATCGCTGGCCATGATCGGCGCGCCGCTCAATGGCCGCCCGCCTTTGACGATCGCACTGGGACCTTCAATCGCAATGTCGGCGCCCAGGCGCGCCAGTTCGCTGACATGCATGAAACGCGATTCAAATATCCGTTCGGTGATGATGCTGATTCCGGGGGTGACCGTCATGAGCACCATCATTTGCGCCTGCACGTCGGTCGGGAATCCGGCATAGGGCAGGGTGGTGATGTCCACCGGTCTCAATCGTCCCCCCCGTCGCACCGCCAGCGCGGAACCGCGTCGTTCCACCTTCACGCCGGACTCGCGCAGCTTGTCCACCACGGCGTGCATGTGGTCGGGGCGCGCGTCCAACAGGGTGACTTCGCCGTTCGTGGCGGCGGCGGCGATCGCGTAAGTGGCCGCTTCGATGCGATCGGGGATCACTTCGTGTTCGGCGCCGTGCAGTTCCTTGACGCCGGTGATGGTGATCGTGGGGCTGCCGGCGCCGACGATGCGCGCGCCCATCGCGTTGAGGAAACTGGCCAGGTCCACCACTTCGGGCTCGCAGGCGGCGCTTTCAATGATGGTGACGCCCTCGGCCAGGACGGCGGCCATCATCACGTTGGCGGTGCCGAGCACGGTCGGGCCGGCGCGCCCGCCCAGAAAGACGTCGCCGCCGCTCAGGCGCGGCGCGCTGGCGCGCACGTAACCGCCTTCGATGGTGATTCGCGCGCCGATCTGGTTGAGTCCTTTCAGGTGAAGATCGATCGGGCGCGGCCCGATGACGCAGCCGCCCGGCAGCGAGACGCGGGCGCGGCGCAGTCGGCCGATCAGCGGGCCGAGAATGCAAATCGAACCGCGCATTTTGCGGATCAGATCGTAGTCGCCCACGCCCTTGATTTTCGCCGATTGCACGGCAAGGGTGTCGCCTTTGATTTTGACCTTCGCCCCGAGCGACGTGAGGATCTGGCCCATGAAGGTGACATCGCTCAGGTCGGGGACGCGGCGGATGACGCACGGTTCGGCGGTGAGCAGGGTGGCCGCCATGATGGGCAGCATGGCATTTTTCGCGCCGCTGATGCTCACTTCCCCGTGCAAGGGCACGCCGCCTTTGATCAAGAGACTTTCCATGAAAAACCTGAATCCGGACCGCCGCCACCGCCGCTTCACGCCCGCTCCGGGCGGGCGACAAGAATTCTTGGGCGGCCACTGTAATCGGCTTCGACGTTTTCGACAACCCACTTGTGTTGGACGAAGATTTCGCCGATCCGCTCCGCCTGGCCGTCGCCGAACTCCAGCATGATTCTGCCGGCGGCCGCCAGGCGTTCGGCCGATTCGGCGGCCAGCCGGCGGAAAAAAACCAGCCCGTCCGCGCCGCCGTCCAGCGCCAGGCGAGGGTCGTAGTCCCGCACCTCCGGTGTCAGCGCGTCAATCTCCGCGCTCGGAACATAAGGCGGATTGGCAGCGATCAGATCGAGGGACAAATCGGGCGGCAAGGGCGCAAAACCATCTCCCAGGTGAAATTGGATGCGGTCGGCGACGCGGTTGAGGCCGGCATTTTCCCGCGCCACCGTCAAGGCCTCCGTTGAAATGTCCGCGGCGTGAACCCGGGCTGCCGGACATTTTGCCGCCAGCGCGACGGCGAGGCAACCGCTGCCGGTGCCGAAGTCGAAAGCCGTGGGAGCGGGTGACTTGAGACTTCCCAGGTATTCCCAGGCGCGTTGCGCGAGCAGCTCGGTTTCCGGACGCGGCACGAGCACGCGACGGTTCACTTTGATTTCCAGTCCGCAGAAAGAGGCCGCGCCGAGGATGTGCTGGAGGGGTTCACGATCGCCGCGCCGTTTGACCAGCTCCCGCACCGATTCGAGCTCCGCCGCGGTGAGCGGGCGTTCGAAATCGAGATACAATTTCAAGCGCGGCACGCGCAGCACGTGGGCCAGCAGCAACTCGATCTGCAGCCGCGGAGAGTCCACGCCTTTTTTGGCCAGGAATTCCGCGCTGCGCTGAATGACATCCAGGACGGTCACGGCGACAGGTTAGGTTCAAAGTTCGAAGTTCAAAGTTCAAAGTTGTCGGCGGGGGTTGTCCGTGGCCCGTTATCCGCGGCGGGAAACTGCCCGCGCACAGGAGCGCGGCATTACTGAGGAGTCTTTTGGATGCCCTGAACCGCGGACGTTCGAACGATTGCTTTCCCCTCACCCTGACCCTCTCCGTCGGGGAGAGGGAATAGCATCCGAAGATTCGTTTTGCTCAATGTCTGTGCGGCAACTGCCGCGCTCGGAACTTCCCAAAACCGGAGCACGGTTCACCCTCTCCCCACTCTCCCGTTGCCCTCACCCCTGACCCCTCTCCCATCCGATGAGAGAGGGGAACCGGAGGGAGAGGGCAGGGGTGAGGGGGAACAATGTGTAGCCTAACCCACGGACTTATCTGTAAGGTTGCGCGAACGTCAGACGGGTCGAGTGGCAGAGAAGCGGCCTGAAGGCGCCGGAAGGCCGCGCTCCAACCGCACGGTTCCAGCTTGCGCGGCGTGGCACGCGCTCCTATTTTCACGGCATGAAACGAATTTCCCTTTTCCTTTTAAGCGCGATTTGTTCGAGCGCGGTTTGCTTCGCTCAGGACAACCCCGCCCGCGCCGCCGCCGAACGCGAAGCCGCGGAGGAAGGCTACAGACGGTTGAACTCGGCGGTGGAGGCCTTGACCACCGGCCAGGCGGACCTGCAGCGCCGCATCAGCGCGCTGGCGGACGAGGTCCGCTCCGTCCGCGCGCAGGACAACAAGATCGACACCAGCAAATTTGTCACGCGCGAAGACTTCAACCGGCTGGCCAAGGCCATTGAAGAGATCGAACAAAAACGCGAAAACGACAAAAAGCTGATCCGGGAGGAGTTCGAGCAACTGAAAAAGGACATTTCGAAAGAGATTGCGAAGATGTTGAACGCGCCCGCAACGCCGTCGTCGGCGAAGAAGGGCAGGAACACGCCCGCAACGGACAAGAGTTCCGAGAAATCCGCCGAGAAGTCGTCAGACAAACCGATCAAATCCCAGGAGGCCGCCGCGCCGACGCAGGAAGGCGTCTGGTATGTCATCCAATCCGGCAATACGCTCAATGCCATTGTGAATGCGCACAACGAGGAATTCAAAAAGAAGGGCAAAAAGACCTCGATCAAACTCGTCCAGGATGCCAATCCCGGCCTCAAACCGACGAATCTGAAAGTGGACCAAAAGATCTGGATCCCGCTGGTGTCCGAATGAACAAGCGGGAAGCATGAAGACGCTCCGTCGTGTCCACCTCTATCTCGGATGTTTCTTTGCGCCGCTGCTGATGTTTTACGTCGCCACCGGTTGGTATCAGACGGTCAATCCGGACCGCCGCAAAGGGATGAGCGACTCGACCGACTGGGTCAGCCGGCTCTCGCGCGTGCACGTGGAACAATATTACCCCACCGAATCCGCGACCGGTTACGGCACCCGTTTGTTTCGCGCGCTGGTGGTCATCATGGCCATTGCCTTGATTACCACGGTGATTCTCGGCATTATTCTGGCGTTCCGCACCAGTCGCCACAAATGGCGCGTCTGGCTTTCCCTGGCCCTGGGCGTCGTTTTGCCGGTCCTTCTGCTGTGGCTGGGACAAAAGCGTGATTGAGTTAATTGAGTTACGAATTGCGCCGTGCTGACTTGACGCATGGCGCGGTCAAATCTAGCCTTTGTATTTCGCGGCTCCGCGGCAACCGGTCCCGAGCGGGACGGTCGCGGAGCTTTTGCATCGAAAGGATTGCCTGTGAATGTGACGGTGGAAAACCTGGGCCCTTGCAAGAAGCTGTTGCGGGTGGAAGTGGACGCGCCGGCGGTGGAGGCCGCGCTCGATGAGATCACGCACGATTTTCAAAAACAGGTCCGTCTGCCGGGCTTTCGCCCCGGAAAAGCGCCGCGGCACCTGGTTGTCAAGGCCTACGCTTCGCAGATCGATGAAGAGGCGAAGCGCAAGCTGGTCTCCGAGGGTTATCGCAAAGCCATTGCGGACCAGAAATTGCGCGTCGTCGGCCAACCGGACATCGAGGAAATCCAGTTCGCCAAAGGCCAGCCGTTCCAGTTCGCCGTCACGCTTGAGACCGCGCCGGATTTCGAGTTGCCCGAATACAAAGGGTTGCCCGTCAAACGCGAAATGGCCGTCGTGACCGAAGGAGACGTGGAACGGGCGTTGAATGTTCTGCGGGAGCAGCGCGCGACCTACCTGGACGTGGCGCGGCCGGTCCAGGACGGCGACTTTGTCGTGGTCAATTACGTCGGGACGTGCGACGGCAAACCGATTACCGACATCGCTCCCACCGCGATGGGGTTGACCGAGAAGAAGGACTTTTGGCTGCACGTGGCGAAGGACTCGTTCATTCCTGGATTTACCGGGCAACTGATCGGCGCACAGGCGGGAGAGAAGCGGACCGTGAACGTGGATTTCCCGGCCGACTTCGTGGCGCGCGAGTTGTCGGGCAGGAGGGGCGTTTACGAAGTTGAAACCGTGCAGGTGAAGGAAAAGGTTATGCCGGAACTGAACGATGAATTCGCCCAATCTTTCGGCGCCGCGGAAATGGGGAAGTTGCGCGAGGGCGTCCGCACCGATCTGCAAAACGAGCTGAAGTACAAGATCAAACGCGGCGTCCGCGACCAGCTTGTCCGCGAGTTGCTCAACCGGGTGAACTGCGAACTGCCGGAGTCGATCGTGCTGAGCGAGACACGCAGCGTCGTTTACGACATCGTGCGCGAAAACCAGCAGCGCGGCGTGGCCAAGGAAATCATCGAAAAGCAGAAGGACCAGATTTTTTCCGTGGCGAACAACAGCGCGAAGGACCGCATCAAAGCCGCGTTCGTGCTGGGGCGCATTGCGGAAAAGGAAGGCATCAAAGCGGAGCAAAAGGAGATCGCCCAGCGCGTACTCCTGTTGGCCGAGCAATACCAGATCAAACCGGAGCAGATGGTCAAACAACTGCGCGACCGCAACGGCTTCGCCGAAATTGAAGAGCAAATCCTCTCGGCGAAAGTGCTCGATTTTCTGGAGCTGAACGCGAACGTCGAGGAAGTTCTGCCCACGGCGAAGGCCTGACACAAACATCCAACTTTTAAAACCGAACATCGAATACGGCGCGATGCGAAGGTAGTCCCGATGTCGCGGGACAACATTTGGCTTTGCGCCGCAGCCCCGTTGGGGCTGGTGGAGGAGCGCGACTCTGCGAGTCGCAGCCGCTTCGCAAGCACGGAAACCGTTGGAGAACTCCACAACGCCATTGCACGCGGACACGCTGCGGGTCGCAGACCGCGCTCCGGGCAATCCCAAAGGGATTGCGTCCACGACGTTTCATCGTCCGTGCGGCTCGAGACTTGGCCACGGTTTTCGATCGCGCACGTAGGTGTTAAACCAGTCCAGGACCATTCGATCCCGCTCGTCCCCGTACTCCGACAGACCGTGGTTTCCACCTTCAAACATAACGAGCCGGAAAGGATGGTGCTGTTGATAAAGTTTCTCCGACATGTGCAGCGAGTCCATCGGATTCACGCGCCAGTCTCCGGTGCCCGCCAACAGCAGGATGGGCGTGTCTTTGGCCAGCTTCTCCGGCCAGTGAATGGCCGAGCGGGCTCGCAGTTCCTTTGTCTTGTTAGTCGCATATCCGGGCACAAGTTCACCGATGACGTAAGTTTCCATTTCCGGCCGCAGCTTGATGCCTGCTTCCAAATCAACTTGTCCCGAGCCGATGACCGCCGCCGCGATTCGTTTGGTCCGCGTCAACGCGAGGTAAGTCATCATCCCGCCGCGGCTCCAGCCTTCCATGCCGATCCGCGCCGGATCAATTTCGTCTTTGAGCGAGTCAATCAACGGAAGCAGATTCAACACGTCGTTCAGATCTGCGCCGCCGAATTCCTCCTGGCCCTCACTTCCAGGGCTTCCGCGATAGTTGCTCGCAATGACGAAATAGCCCGCCGACGCCAACGGTGCCAACCATCGGACGACGTTGGTATCCGTCCATGCCCCGAAATCGCGATTGCCGCCGCGATTCTCGATGACACAAGGCAGGGGACCTTTTTGGCGCGGGGCCGCCATGTAGCCGCAGATTTTCAAACCGTCGCTCTCGTAAGTGAATTTCCAGAACCGGGCACGTTGAACGGCGTTGGAAAGCTGCGTCGGTAGCTGGCGTGATTTGAGCGCGTTATCGGAGGTCACCAACTCGGTGCGGTTTAACAGTGTGCCGTTCTCTGCAACGGCGGGAAGGACGTCCGCCAGGCAAAGAACAATCAGGACCGCGCGGGAAAAGTCGGTCACTCCATCACGAAGGTTCTCTGCACGAAGCTTACTCCGAGGAGCTTGATGAGTGTTCATGGTTGGTGGTCGGAAGATATGTTAGCGCCGCCACTGGAAAGAGCAGCATTTTTCGCAGCGTCCTCGGTCGTTGCAGCCGAGGTCAGGCCGCGGGCGGGAACAGGTTGACCGCAACCCCGTTGGGGTTCGTGATGTATTGGGTGGACGGTGACCCACGGTAGCTCGTTCATCGCAACCCAGGGCTTTGGGTCGCAGCCCCGTTGGGATTTTCAGACCGTGCGAAGGCTGGGCGGGCGGCGCGGTTGAGCACTTCGGCCGGGCCCTTGGTGAAGATACTATCGCGTTGCGGGTCGGTGTCGGCGCACAAGCCCACTTACGCCAGCGGCTTCTCGAACCGCACGGCGTACACCGGCGGCAGATGGGTCGAAATCGTCTGCCACGAGTCGCCCCCGTCTTCGCTGATCCATAATCCTTGCGATTGACTGCGAGCATTACCTGGGACCCGGCCTTCCTGGCCTTCCTACATGCGACGTGAGAAAAGAGCGATCCTCGACATCACAAACGCGGGGGATGCACTTCCAACAGACGCTTTGGAACTGGTCCTACTTTGATCTCCTTTAGCGCCGTTCGTGTCTCGCAATTCACAATCGTGACGCTATTCGCGCCGGCGTTCGCAGAGTAGGCATATTTCCCGTCCGGACTGAACGTCAACCAGTTCGGAGCATCTCCCACAGACACGGTGGTCACATACCTGGGCGCCTCGCCGGTAATCTCATAAACCATCAGGCCATTTCCAATAAAACTGCTCACCCAGAGTTCACGATCCCCGGGACGCAGTTCCAGGCCGTGTGTGTTCATGTAAGCGAATTTGGAACGCTTCTCCGGGGGCGGAAGCGGTTGCTCCATCCGGCCCGCCTGTTTGCCGCTCGTCAGGTCGGCCCACGCAAAGCCGTGAAGCCCTTCGAGCGCGACAAAAAGCCATTTCTCATCGCGCGTGATGCACAAAGGGCGCACCGCACCGTCGAACCGCACCGTCTTCGTGAGCGCATGATCGTGCGCGAAGTCGAATTGCTTTACCAGTTGGTCGCCGATGGAAGTCACGTACATGTGCCGGGCACCCGGAGGACAGTAGCAGTTGTGCGGCCGGCGACCGATGTCCAGAGTCTTGGCCACCTTCGCTTGTCGAACGTCGATGACGTCCGCCGTTCCCTTATCGTTGATGGCGACGTACACCCAATCGCCGTCCGGAGTGGTCGCCAGTTGATTGGGCACGCCCGTGGTGGCAACGCTCGCTACGATCTGGTCTGTGGAGGTATCCAGGAATTTGACGGCCCGCGCCGATTCAAGGGAGCAGTAGATTCTCCGTTGATCCGGCGAAAGGGCCAAGCCGTGCGGGTGTTTGCCAATCGAAATCTCGCGCACGACTTCCTCCCGGTCCAGATCAACCACACTCAGCGTGTCGCCCGCAGTATTGGCCACATAGAGCTTCCGGGCAATTGTTTGGTCCGCGGCCAGACCGGGAGCAGCGGAAGTGAGAACGGCGGGCAAAGAAACCGCCGCCAAAAGAATAAACGATTTCATAATAGCGCGCCGACTTCAGGGTGAAGCGTCGTCGCCTTCTTCTCCTCATTTTGGAGCAAGCTGGAACTGGTGCCGCCCGGTCTGCGCGGCGGCGCGCTGCGCTTTCACCACATCAGCTTCCTCTTCATCCAGTGCGGCCATCAAATCCTGCGTCGCTTTTTGCACCCTGGGCGGTTTACCTTCAGCCAACGGGACCTGGACCTGCCGCCAGCGCTGGAAATGAATGTTGTTGTGCTGCAAGGTCAACTTGTGCACCTGCGCCGCCTGCTTCGCCATCGGCGTGGGCAGGGTGGCAAGATTGATTCCCTCGGCCAATTGCTCCCGGGTGAATGAACCCATCTCGTCGCCATCAATCTTCAGATCGAAATTGGCGGCGCTAAGCCCCGTCACCTTGAGCGTTTGTTGGT
>DASPXS010000099.1:0-12664 GCA_035637175.1 Haliangiales bacterium
AGCGGGTTATCTGGCCCGAAGACATCGGGCTTTTCCTGAACGCTTCGGCCCGCCCACGCGCTGCGGACGGGGACCGTCCGCGGTCCGTCAGAGGCGCAAGACGCCGTGGTCATCGCGAAATCGAGAGCTGCTCCACGGCCAGTCCTTGGGGTCTCGGACCAAATTCGCCTTGGTCGGATTGTTCTCGATGTAACGCCGAGTCTTCAGTTCGTGTTCGGCGTCGCGCATGAATGTGTCCCAGTAATCGTCCGCCCAAAACTGGCCGCGGCGGCCCAGCGTCTTGTTCGCCTCGCGCGCTGTGTACTCCTTTAGGTCGGCGACGATGATTGATAGCGGGATGCTATTGACCTTGAACAGCGCATGAAGGTGGTTCGGCATCACCACCCAAGCCAGAAGATCGTATCGCTTGCGGTGATAGAATCGGATGGCTTGATCGACCATTCCGCCAAGCTGCGGACGACGCAGCCAGCACGCGCCACGACCTTTGTCGAGGTACTGCGCAAGCTGGTTGCGGCGCTCTCGTTGGTCTTCAATTTCCAACATCGCCGCCCACTCTGCTCGCAGGTTGGCGGGAAACGCATCGACAAGGTGAAACGTGATAAACTGCGTCAGGCCGGGTTCGTCACGGTGGGGCAAATAACCGCGCTCGTGCCAGCCGCGAAACCCCAACAGCGCATCCGCGCGCTTCTGCGGCGATGACCACCTGCGCTTGGCGGAGACAAGCTCGCGCAACCCGGGATTCCGAGGCGGACCTCGTCGGGTTGGCTTCTTACCTTCGGGCACGGTTTGGATCGGAACAGAAATTCGCGGCCTTGAAAAGCTCCGAATTCGCTGCGGAGGGTCACAGCGCCGCAGCGGACCGCGAACCGTCCCGGTTCGCAGCGGGTTGTCTGGCCTGAAGACATCAGGGGTCTTCCAAGCGCCTCGCGCTGCCCACGTGCTGCGGACGGGGACCGTCCGCGGTCCGCTCCGCGTCGGACCGCGAACCGTCCCGGTTCGCGGCGGGTTAGCTGGCCCGAAGACGTAGAGCTTTTCCAGAGCCAACTCGGTCTGCCCACGCGCGGCGGACGGGGACCGTCCGCGGTCCGGCCCGCCTCGGATCGCGAACGGTCCGCTGTCCCGTGGTCCCGTAGTCTCGTGGTCCCCACCTTCCACTTTCCCCTTCCAAAACTGCGCCTGACACAGTGAAATACCCGCTTCGATGCAACCCTCAACGCAGGCCAGACGCCTTCCGCAGCCCTCGACGACCGCGCACATTGATTTGATAATTGTGGGGCTGACCTTGCTGGCGCCGGCGTTGGGCGGCTCGACAAAGCTGTGGGCCCAGGCGCTGGTGGTGCTCGGGTGCGCGCTGGTCGTTCTGGTCGCGCCCCCGGGCGCGCGTTTGCCGTGGCCGCTCCGGCTGGTTTTCGCCGGATTGCTCGTGTTGGCCTGCGCAGGTTTCCTGCCGGCAACGTGGTTTGCAACACCGCCCTGGCGCCACACGTTGCAAACCGATTATCAGCTTCCCCTGACTAATACGTTGTCGCCGCAGCCCTGGCTGACGCTGGAAAATCTGTTGCTCCTTTTTGCGACGGTGATGTGGGGCGGTTACCTGTGCACGCGGCGATGGGAGAGCCGGCGGCGGACTCTGTTGGCGGTTTATTGCGCGGGATTGCTCGGCCTGATCGGGCTGGCGCTGGTGGCCGAGGTCGCCGGGTTTCGGATTGGCATTTGGCAACCGGTGGGCGCCACGTTCGGCTTTTTCCCAAATCGCAATCAGACAAGCAATTTAATCGCGCTGGGTGGGCTGTGCATGTTGGCCCTGGCCTTCCTGATGTTCGGCCGTAAGAATAAAGCAGGCTATTTCTGGGCCGCCGGCTATGCCGTGAGCATGGTCGCGGTGGTGGTGAATCGCTCGCGGGCGGGTGTTGGAATCTTTTTTCTCGGCTCACTGGTGTGGGTGTTGTGGGTCAGCGGGCGCAGCCCGGAGAAGCGCAAACTGGGCCTGGGGCTCTCGGCCGTGCTCCTGTTGTTCACCGCGTTTCTGCTCTTCGGCGGTCGCACGCTGGAACGGTTCACCGGCCGGCCGGACCGGCCAGTGAACCTCACCGCCGACTTGCGCTTCAAGATTCACGCTGACGCGCTCAAGTTGCTCCCGCAAGTGTCCTGGCATGGTGTGGGTTTGGGGAACTTCGAGCCGGTGTTCGCACTCCACCGCGTGAAATCGGCGGGCAACAACCGGCTCGTGCATCCTGAGAGCGATTGGTTTTGGATGGCCATCGAACTGGGCTGGGTGACGCCGGTATTGGTCCTGGCCGGGGCCATCTATTGGCTGGTCCGGCACTGGCCGGAGCGCAGCGGCCCGAGCTTTTACCTCCTCTCGGCGATCGCCCTCGGCGTCATCCTGTTTCTCGCGCACGGGTTGGTGGATGTGTCCGGGCATCGGCTCGGCACGCTGTGGCCGATGATTTTTCTGGGGAGCTTGTTGCGGGATTCAAGAAAAGACGCCGAGCAACGCAGCGGAGTGATGCGCGCCTATCGCCTGGCCGCGGCGCCGTTGGCGGTGGCCGCCGGCGCGTGGCTGCTCTCGGCGCTCGGAGCAATGCCCTTCCCAACCTCGGCGTCCCTCGAGCGCGTGCGCCGGGACCTCGTGCGCGCGCAAGACTGGCGCAGTTTCGATTCTGTAATACGGTTGGCCAACGACGGCCTGCGTTTCGCGCCTCTGAACTGGGAACTTTATTTTCATCGGGCGCTGGCGGAGGCACGCCTCTCGCCGCGCCTGGACGATATGCTGATGGATTTCCGTCGCGCGCGATTTTTGGAGCCGAACATGGTGGCGGTGCCGTTCGAGGAAGGCCTGGTGTGGTTGGCGTGCGAACCGCGCCTGGCGCTCGGCGCGTGGAATGCGGCGCTGCGCCGGGCCGGGCCGGGCAAAGCGGGGATCTACCGCCAAATGCTCGCAGATGCGGCCGGCACTCCGGAATTTCGCGACGATCTGCGCGCGCTGGCGCTGGATGAGCCGGAGTTGTTGCTGGTGTTCCTGGCGCAGGCGACGCCGGAAGAGGCGGCGGTGGAAGTGGACCGGGTGCTCGCCGAGGACCCGGCGCTCAAGACGCTCTCGCCCGAACAGCGGAAAATGTTTTTCCTGCTCTGGGCCAAACACGGCAACCAGGAGCTGTTGCAGGAATCGTTCAAAGCCAATCCGGCGTGGGTCGAGACGGGCTGGCTGGCGTACGCATTTGTACTGGCAGGGCAAGGCAGCCTTCAAGAGGCCTGCGAGCTGATCGCTCGCTGCGTGGAAGCGCCGACGCTGCCGGCGTTTGCCATGCAGAAGCCGATGGCCGAGCTGCGACACGGCCTGTTGTTAACCACGAACGACTTCGTCACCGGATTTGCCTTGTATCGAGCCCAGGTGGCGGCCAGCGAGACAAACGATGCGCTGGACACGGTGCGGAAGCTGACGGCGGCGCCCAATTGCCCGAAGTACTTTTTCTACTTGCAGGCCAGACTCGCCATGAAGATTGGAGCGTGGGAGGATGCCTGGCTGGCCTGGAAAAAGTTTTTCGACGTGTGAAGCGCGCCGGCCCGAATGGTGCCGATTACTTGACGCAAATTTGTGAGTCGCCACTTTACCCTTTTTTCCACCAACGACGCTCGATGCTGCAATTACCAGTACGGCGAGCGGTGCTTGCGGTAAAGACAGGCCATAACTCATTCAATTGTTTTTAGTGCAAGTAGTGCAGGAAACGCCCTGCACCTCAATTGAAATGCCCAATGAATACGGCCATTTTGAACCACTCCGATCAGGCGAACCTCAGCACCGGCTCCTTGACCTTTAGAACTCGCTGTGATCAGTCCAAGTTTTGCTGCTTTTGCAAAAGCGGCTTCAGGCTAAATTTAGCAAATCTTGGGGTCTGCAGACACGCGGAGCGGGCCTTGAGCGAGGCGGCTTTCGTTCGGCGGGCTTGGATTTGAACGACTCTCCATTTTGTCAGACGCCTCCCGCCGGTCGGAGGTCCCGCCTCGCCAGGGATCACGCCTTGCCGTTCCCCTCGATCGCTTCGACGGCTTCCTCGAACACGGCCTCATCCATAGCCACCAGGTGACCCGCGTCCGGAAAACGCCCGCTCTTTACGTCCTCGGCGTATTCTTTGAATGCAGCGACACGCTCGTCCTGCAGGCGTTTGTATTCTTTGAGGAAGTTCCTGTATGCCTTGGCATGGCGGGGAATGCGCTCGTTGTAGTCTCCGAGGATGTCATCGGAAAACAGGAACTGCGAGTCACAGCCGCTGCCGGAACCCAAGGACATCAGAAGCAGGGAAGTTTTCCTGCAGAGATACGACGCAAGCTGGTGTGGCACCAATTCAAGTTCCGCCGCATAGGCGCCGGCATTTTCCAGCCGCTTCATTTGCTGGTAGAGTTGCCTGGCTTCGGCGGCGGTTTTGCCGATCGGGCGAAGGTTCGTCCAGGTCGCGTGACGTGGAACCATTCCCAGGTGGCCGACCACCGGGATTCCCTCCCGCGCCATAGCCTCAACCATCCAGGGGCTGGCGGAGCAATAGACCGAGCTGGCGCCCAGTTCCAGCGCCTGGAATCCGATGCGGATCGCCTCTTGCGGCGACGCCATCCCGTGCGGGGTTGATCCCGAGATGAAACTCTTTGGGGCCGCCGCCACGAGAAGGGGCAATCGGGCCTGCGCCGCCGCTGAGTCGAAACTGCAACTCAGCAAGTCAATCCCGGCCGCTTCCGCTGCGGCCGCTTCTTCCGGGGATTTGACATGAACATGAGTCAAGCAGCGTTTTCCCTTGAGTTGTCGCAGGTCGTAAACGGAGTATTTCTTGTCCGGTCTCAGCATGCGTGGGACGGTGTAGGGTTGCTGTGCGTGCAGCAAGTCGAAAATTGCCGCGGAACTGTGCTGGGCGTTTTCGACAAGGGATTTTCATCGACCCATTAACTCATCCCATTCCAATATGAACACACCTATGAAACACTGCTGCCGCCTCCTCGCCAACCCTGCGTTCTCCGCCGCTCTGTGCGCCGCGCTGCCCGCGTTCGCCGACGGGCCGAAGCTTCCCGGTATCGGCGATGCGATGCAGGAGATGATCGCAAAAAACGAAATTGCCGGCGCCGTCACCGTTGTCGTCAAGAAGGACAAAGTCCTCCACCTTGAAAGCACCGGCTTCGCCGACGTCGCCGCGAAAAGGCCGATGACACCCGATACGCTTTTCTGGATCGCCTCGATGACGAAGCCGATCACCGGCACGGCGATTCTCATGTTGCAAGATGAGGGCAAGCTTAACGTCGCCGATCCCGTTGCGAAATATCTGCCCGAATTTGCCAATCTGAAGACCCCTTCCGGCAAGCGCGCCCATCTGACGATCGCGCAAATCCTCACCCACACTTCCGGGCTCGGTGAAGCGAGCGGTCCGGAAGCGCAAAAGGCAAAGACGCTCGCCGATCTCGTCCCGCTCTGGCTCGCGGTTCCGATGCAATACGAGCCCGGCGAAAAGTGGAAATACACGCAAAGCGGCATCAACGCCGCCGCGCGCATCGTTGAGGTCGTGAGCGGCATGAGCTTTGACGCGTTTCTCCAGAAACGGCTCTTCGATCCACTGGGCATGAAGCACACGACCTTTTACCTCACGCCCGAACTGCGTTCCCGACTGGTCACCGCCTATGCAAAAAACAAAGACACCGGTTTGCTCGAACCGGTGCCACCGCGCCCCGAGTTCGGCCCGCGCGACCGTCCACCGCAGGGCAACGGGGGACTCTATTCAACGGCGCCCGATTACGCGCGCTTTTGCCAGATGCTGCTCAACGGCGGCCGGTTCAAAGGCCACCGCTACTTGTCCCCCGCGGCGATGAAATTCCTGACGACTCCGCAAACTGGCGACCTGCCGACCGGATTTTTCCAGAACAACACCTTCGGCAATCATGGCGCCAACTACGGCTGGGGCATTGCCACGTGCATCGTGCGCACGCCGCACGAAGGGGTGGCCGCCATGCTCTCGTCCGGCTCCTACGGCCACGGGGGCGCCTGGGGCACGCAGGCGTGGATCGATCCGGTGAAGGGCGTCGCCTATGTCCTGATGGTGCAGCGCTCGAATTTCCCGAACAGCGACGCCAGCGACGTCCGCCGCAATTTCCAGCAGGCTGCCGCAAACGCGCTCGTGAAACAGTGAGGTCCAAGCTTGCCCTTCCTGTCCGCTGTCAGGCCAACCCTATCAATCCAAAATCCGGTTTGAGCAGATTTTTCTGGAGAAGAAGGGCGACATCGTGGAACTCCAGGAGAGAGGAAGGCAGGCCGGCGGGAACTTCAGGTGGCGTGACGTTCGACGCGACTGCGTTTCTCTCACGCGGTGGTAACCAAGGCGCGCAACAAAAAACTGAAATCAATCCATGTCGCTTTGAATCCGCTGGGACATCTTCACCATAAATCCGGGCCGCCGAGGTCTTCCCACAGGATTCCAAACGGCCACCGGATTGGCTCTAATCCATGTCGCTTTGAATCCGCTGGGACATCTTCACCATAAATCCGGGCCGCCGAGGTCTTCCCACATGATTCGAAACGGCCACCGGATTTGAATTTCTTTTTCGGCTCTAATCGCATTGAATCCGGAGTTATGCCAATTGAGGACAAGCGGAGTTACTCGGTGATCGGCGCGGCCATGGCAGTTCATCGAGAGCTCGGACCCGGATTGGACGAGGCGTTCTACCACGAGTTGATGACGCGCAAGCTCACAACGGGTGGCATCGCTCATGAGATGAAACGACGGGGACAACTTATCCACCGCGGAATAGTGGCCGATGAATTCGAGGCCGATCTCATTGTGGAGCAAGCGCTGATTGCCGAGTTCAAGGTCTTGTGGGGCAATTTTGACCCCGAACATCTGCTGCAGGTCATCTGCTATTTGAAATTCTGGCACCTCTCCGCGGGGCTGCTCTTCGATTTCGGGAAAGAGAGCCTTGTTCATAAGCGCGTGCCTTTCGTGGACCGAACACTCCAGGGCGACGCTTGGGCCTATCCGGGCATGGCGCAGTTGCCGGCTGAGACAGTATCGGTCATGAAAGTTCTGACGGAAAGTTTTCGGGCTCTACTGGCTGAACATGGCTTGGGGTACCGGGACACGACTTATCGCGGTCTCCTCTGCGCGGAGCTCACATATCGCGGCATCGAATGTGTCCGCGATCCCGTGACGGCCGTTCGGGGTACTGACGGTTACCTAGGCGAAGCCAGACTCGGTTGCCTAGTGCTGCCCGGCCAGTGCGCCCTATTGATTACAGCTCTGCGGGATACCCATCAAGCAGCAGACCGTGCTGTATTGCAAACTTACCTTCGGCACCTGGACCTCCCATGGGGATTGCATGTCAATTTCGGCAAAATCGGACTCGACTGCCAATTTGTTAAAAACGCCAATCGCTTTCGGTAAGGCAATTCCGCACACGATTCAAATCGTCCACAGGATTGGCTCCAATCCATGTCGCTTGGAATCCCGTGGGAAATTCTTGCCATAAATCCTGCTCGCGGAGGTCTCCCCACACGATTCAAATCGTCCACAGGATTCGCTCCAATCCATGTCGCTTGGAATCCCGCTGGACATCACCGGACGGGTAAAACGTTCCATCGAAGCGGACGGATTGATTTTGACTTTGCGGACGGCGCTCATACTGTGCCGGTCGTGCCCTCACGGCGGTTTGGAAGCGCAGGGTGACCCGGTGGATTTTTCGATTGCCAGGTCATCATGCATGTAACAACCTCGAAACTTAATTCCTTATGCAAACGACACGTCGCCGGTTTATCAAAACGGGCTTCAGCGGTGCTGTCGGTATGACTCTCAGCCGCGCACTGCCCATGGCCGCTGCCCAAGCCAAAACGATTCCGATTGGATTTCAACTTTACAGCGTCCGCGGCGAATTCGCCCGCACTGTGCCGGAAACGCTCAAGACGCTGAGCCAAATCGGATACAAAGCAGTCGAGTTTTGGGGTTATGGCGGCACGCCGAACGTTTATCAAGGATACTCCGGCTCCGATTTGCGGAAGTTGCTCGACGACCGCGGCCTCAAATGCTGTGGCATGCACCTGGATTTGAAAGCGCTGGATAATCTCCAACGAACCATCGAAAATAATCAGGCGCTCGGCAGTGAGTACCTCAATGTGGCGGCGGCCAAGGAAAAAATGGGCTCCGAGAAAGGGATCGCCGAACTGGCCGCTTTGCTCAATCGAACGGCTGTCGAATGCCGGTCGCACAAAATGAGCGTCGGCTATCATGCGCACCCGTTTGATTTCGAAAAGATCGATGGCCGTTTTGCCTGGGAAATTCTTTTCAGCCGCACAGAACCCGAAGTGAATATGCAGATGGATGTCGGCAACTGTCTGGGTGGGAACGGCGATCCTGTCGCCATGCTCAAGAAATTCCCCGGACGCACCCGGACGATTCACATCAAGGAACATCAGGACAAAACCTTCGAGAGCGACTTTTACAAGGAAGTATTTCACCTCTGCGAAACGAGTTCCGGCACCCAATGGTATATCGTCGAAATGGGCGGTCCGGAAGGAAACGGCTTCGAGGTGCCACGCCAAGCCTTGGAAAAACTGCACCGCCTCGGAAAGTGAGGGCAGTTCCGGAAAAAAAATCCAACCTCTCCCAATTTTACCAGGCAGCGCATTGGATATGCTATGTTACGTGGCAATCGGACGAGTGCTTTCCCCTCACCCTTACCCTCTCCCTCAGGGAGCGGGAAAAGCTTCCGGCGGTTCGTCTTGTTCGACGCAGGTGCAGCCAACGCCGCTCCCGGATTTCACAAAAACCGAAGAATAATTCTCCCTCTCCCCCGGGAGAGGGCCGGGGTGCGGGGGAACAAAGTGTGGCCCAACTTACAGACCTATTTATTCGAAAGGCTCGAGCCATGAAAACAAACCCAACCAAAACACAACCCCGTCACAAAAGGCTTTCCCGGCGCAAGTTTTTGCTTGCGGGCGGCGCGGCGGCCGCGGCCTTCACCATTGTGCCGCGGCACGTGCTGGGCGGACCGGGATTTGTTGCGCCCAGCGGGAAGATTACCCTGGCGTACATCGGGTGCGGCACGCAGGGACTCCGGGAGATGCTGCCCATGCTCGCGATGCCAGAGGTGCAGATCGTCGCCGTGTGCGATCCCGTCAAGGATGGCCACGATTATGTGGACTGGTCCAAAGACGGGTTGCGCGCCGCCATCGCCGGCGCGCTGGGGAAACCGGATTGGCGCCGCGGCGCGCCGGGAATTCCCGGAGGACGGGAGGTCGCAAAGGAAATTGTCGAGACCTCGTACGCAAACCAGCGGCAGTCGAAAAAATTCAACGGCTGCGCCGCCTATGTTGATTTTCGCGAGCTGCTCGAAAAGGAAAATGACCTGAATGCCGTCAAAGTGATGACGCCCGATCATCTTCACGCGACCATTGCCGTCGCCGCGATGAACAAGGGCAAGCACGTCCTCATGCACAAGCCGCTGGCCAATCGGCTGCACGAGGCCCGATTGGTCATCGAGACGGCGCGCAGGACAAAGGTCGCCACACATTTTTTGCCGGCCAGTAACGGCGCCAATATTCGCGCGATCAAGGCCTGGATTGACGACGGCGCGATCGGCACGCTGCGCGAAATCCATAACTGGTCGAATCGTCCGATGTGGCCTCAATACCCGACGCTCCCGACCGATACACCTCCCGTCCCGGAGGGCTTTGACTGGCAACTATGGCTGGGGCCGTCCTTGGAGAGGCCCTATCATCCAAACTACACCCATGCGGTGTTCCGCGGCTGGTATGAGTTCGGCGGCGGTTCGCTGGCCGACATGGGCCATTACAGCCTCTGGCCCGTCTTCCAACTGTTCGAACTGGACGCTCCCATCGCGGTGGAATCGCGGCCCAGCCATCTCTGCACCCGGTCCGGCAACGTCGCCGTTCGGATAAAGAACGATTACTCCTTCCCGGCGGCCTGCACCATTCGCTTCAAATTCGCCGCCAGGGGCTCCCGCCCGCCTTTGGACCTCTTCTGGTACGACGGTTCCATCAAACCGCCCACGCCGGATGAGTGGGGCGCGGATGACAAGGAATTGGAGGCCGAAGGAATGATGTTTGTCGGCGACAAAGGAAAAATCCTCGCGCGTTTCCACGGAGAGAACCCGCAACTCATTCCAGAGAAAAAGATGAAGGCGCATGCGGACCCCGCGCCTGGAACGCCGGCTGGAGGACGCGGTGAGGGTGTCGCGGCGTGGATAGCGGCGTGTAAAGGCGGCAAACCCACGCAGGGCGATTTCCTGCTCGCCGGCCCCATCTCGGATGCGTTTAATCTCGGCGCCGTCTCGTTACGCCTCGGTGGTCGCAGGCTGCTTTTTGATGCCGCGAATGCGAAGGTCATCAATATCCCGGAAGCGAACAAGTTCTTGACTCGTGAATATCGGAAAGGCTGGGAGCTGACCGGCGGGTGACCACGAAGACAAAAGTGACCATGGTGGCGATCGGTTCCTGGTCGCCGTGTCACTGCGCGCTCTGGCCGCTGTCGCACAACCCACGCTCGCCCAGCCAGGGGAGATGCCGGCGCACCACCGGTTTCAGGCCGAACGGCTCGATGGCGTGCTGGCGGATGTGAACCAGAGCGTCCTCCACGGAATCGGTCGGGTAAATGAGCCGCACGTCCTGGGGACTGATCGTGCCCGCCCGCGCCATTTTGTCGATGAATCCGAGCAACTCGCGCCAATAGTCGGTGCCCATCACGACGATGGGAAAGTGTTCGATCTTCCCGGTCTGAATCAGCGTCAAGGCCTCGAACAATTCATCCACGGTGCCCGCGCCGCCGGGGAAAACGACGAAGGCGTAGGAGTATTTTACGAGCAGCGTTTTGCGGACAAAGAAATAGTGCATCGTCACGCAACGGTCGAGGTAGGGATTGGGCTTCTGCTCGAACGGCAGCTCGATGTTGCACCCGACGGAGCGTCCACCCGCGTCCTTCGCCCCACGATTGGCGGCTTCCATGATGCCCGGCCCGCCGCCCGTCATCACGGTGAAGCCAAGCCGCGCAATCGCCGCGCCCATCTGACGGGCAAGGCGGTAATTCGGGTCGTCCTCCCGCGTCCGGGCCGAACCGAACACGGTGACGCAGGGCCCGACAAAGTGGAGGACGCGGAACCCGCGGAGGAAATCCCGCATGACCCGCAACAGTTGCACGAATTCACTCGTCCGCGAACGTGGCCCTTGGAGCATGAGCCGGTCCGCCGTGCCGCAGCCGCAACCCGGAGCCGGCGAGTTGGCTCGCTGTGTTGGCTGGAGTCGTTGTGGGGTTATCGGCTCGTCGAGCGGGGCTTTCATGGTTTTGACTTCCGTCGGCTGATGTTCCGCCGTCGCTATTTCAGGGTCAAGCCTTCGGTCGAGGACGCCCCGCGTCTGGTCACAACGCAAAACACGGAGTCGCTCCCGCAAGCTTCGCGGGTACGCCCGACTTCAAGCCTTTGAACCGCTCGGATCTATGCGACGCGTTGTGTTTTCACGTCTGTTGAGTCGTCGAATTGGATTGAGTGATGTCCCGCAGCGCGCGGTAGCGAAGCACCTTTTCGAACCGGGCGACGTAAGGTGTTGGATCCTTTTGAAACGTCTCCAGGCACCCCGGACAACACAGGGAAACCATGTGTTCCCCGTGCTTGATGCGGGTAAAACCACCTCCGTGCTCGACGTTTTTGCCGCACACCGCACACGCTTCCACCTCATGTTGATAACCGATGGTGTCTTCAAGGCTCATACGATTTCCTTTCTCTCTTCGTTGTTTGGTGAGACTGGCTCCCAGGCCGACTCCGCGACCGGCAGGCTCACCATTTTTTGCTCGGCTTAGGTTGTCGGATTTGGGGAACTCCTGAATGAGACAAAACGGAGACGCGGTCCTCCGATGAACCTGTGCTTTGATGATCCTTTTCCCGGCCGAGGCGATGAACGCGTCCCAGGACGGGGCATCGCCTCGGCTCGGAGCCTGTTTACTTTTTCTCCTTCTCCATTCCCTTGGTCGCGCCGCTGCCCGGCTTGGTGGCGCAGCAGAAGGCCGAGTCGTCTCCGCATGACTTGCAACTGTGCTGGAGTTCGATGATGTCGCCCTTGGCGTGGCCAACGACGGTCAAGGTCGATTTGCAACCGGCGCACGCATGGGTGCCGATGAGTTCGGTCGGCTGCCCGTGTTCGTTCAGGATTTGCGAACCTTTCGCACCTTGCATCACGCGGGTGACCCACACCGTCTTGCATTTAGCGCACACCATCGCGACGGTGTCGTCAGTTTTGAGCGCATCCACTTCCTGCTTGGTGTGGATTCCCTGGAGCATGAGCAGGTGCTCGCCGCCTTTCATCGGCTTCATTGGCTCGGCCGCGCGGGCTGTAACCGGCGCGGCGGCGAGCATGGCAAATGCGATCGCCACACCCGCGCTGACTGTGGCTATTGAGACTGTCTTGACTGTTCTCATGTTGGTTCCTTTCATTTGGTTTACTGGTTTTTCGAGCTTGCGTTGCGCGCTCATTTCAGCGGCGCAATCTGGAACTGCTGAAGCCGCCAGGGTTCATTGGCCAGGAGCCTTGGTGGGGCGGCCGGCAGGTTCCGCACGAGCACGTCTGGCGTGCTGCCGGGCACCTTGCGCAGGCTGTAAGCGAAGTCAAGGGCCTTCGGCGAACCGGCTTTGA
>DASPXS010000100.1:0-5003 GCA_035637175.1 Haliangiales bacterium
GAGCAGAGATTTCACCGCGTTTTCGTCATCCGCCCAGCAGGCGGCCAACAGTTTGACATCGGCCGGACTGCGTTCCAGAAGCAACCGGAAGATGTCCTCATGACCGAACTGTTTGGCGACGTCGTGCGCCGTCACGTACCAACCGAGCGTCCATTGATAAATCGTTCCGCCGCTCTTTTGATTGATCATCGGGAAGTATTCGTCGCTGACGCGCATGCGTATGCACTCGGGGTCGGCGTCGAGATGTTTGCGGACAAGGTCGGCGTCGCCGAGCGCCGCGGCCATAAGGATGTCGGTCTTGCAACCGCGCCGGACCAGGGAGCGCGCGATCTCCTGGCGGTCGCGCACCATGTATTGCGCGGGGGTCGATTCGTGGTCCACATCCAGGGCGTCAATGTCCGCGCCGTGATCCAGCAGGAATTCCGCGACCGCGATGGTGCCGGCAAAATGGAGCGGGGTCTGGCCATCCCCGCCGCGCGCGTGCACAAGCTCCGGGTCGGCCGCGATCAAGGCGCGGAGCTTTTCGATCATGCCCAACCGGGCGGCGGCATGCGCGTCCACCAGCGCGCCGCGCTCGATCGCATACGCCGCCAACTCGGGTGCGGCGCCGTGAAGGAGCCCGAATCCGCCCGCCCACCATCGGCTCCTGGCGTTGATGTCGGCGCCCGCTTCGAGCAACACAGCCAGCATGTGACGGCTGCGCACCTGGGTAATCAGAGGCGCATCAAAGGCGCCCAGCGGTTCGTTGATTTTCGCCTTCAGCTCGGGATGACAATCGAGCAGCCTGCCGAACAGGGCCGCGTCATCGTCGGTGAATGCTTTCTTGAACAGTTCGATCGGGTCGCCCGTCGCCAACGTGAGGGAATCGACGTGCTCCTTCAATTTCGGCCAACTGGTAAAGCCGTATTCGCGGGCGATGACCCGTTGAGCATCGCTGAGCGACAAACCGGTGGCGCGGTCATTCGCTTTGGAGGCTTTGGACCGTTGCGGATGGTTTTCCTGAATGCGCAGGATTGCTTCGGGATCGCCGGATTTGAAGGATTTGAGGAGGTCTTTGGCCTGGTTCCTGAGTTGTTCAAGATTCGGCCGCGCGGGAAGCGACTTTGGCATATAACCTTTCTGCTATCGCCTGGGGTCCGCGGGCAGGCAGCATCAAGGTTATGGCGGCGCAACTTTCGCAGGTGGGCTCGGCCCTTTCCGCGGACCCGGATGCGTCCTGAACGCGACCCAAGGGAACCACACGCAAAGGCGAACGTCAATCTCGCGCCGGATCACTCAGGTAATGTGCGCGCCCTGCGTCTCGACATACACGGCGTAGAGCGATTGGCTGGCCGCCATGAAAAGGCGGTTGCGTTTCTCGCCGCCGAAGCAGAGATTCGCGCAAATCTCGGGCAGCAAAATCATCCCGATGCGCTGCCCTTCGGGTGAAAAGATGTGCACGCCATCGTAGCCTTCGCCCACCCAGCCGGCGGCGGACCAGAGGTTGCCGTCCATGTCACAGCGGATGCCATCCGAGCCGCCGTTGCCGCCGACGCTGCGCCGGTCGCGTCCGGTATCGACGTTCTGCTGCGGCATCGCCATGTCTGTGAACCGGCGACGATTCTTCAATTTCTTCCCGTCCACCGCCTCCCAGACCTGGATGTCCCGCGGTTTTCCGGTGTCGGCAACGTACAGCTTCTTGTAGTCGGGCGAGAAACAAATGCCATTGGGCTTTTCCAGTTCGTCGGTGACCAGGTCGATTTTCCCGCCTTTCGGATCGATGCGATAGACCGCTTCCTTGATCTGGAGTTCGCCTTTGTGCCCTTCGTAATTCATCATGCTGCCGTAGCCCGGGTCGGTGAACCAAATGCCGCCGTCGGGATGCACCACGACGTCGTTGGGCGCGTTGAACGGTTTGTCCCTCCACTTGTCCGCGAGCACGGTGATCGAGCCGTTGTGCTCGTAGCGTACGACGCGCCGATTGCCATGCTCGCAGGAGAGCTGGCGGCCCTCGAAGTCGAACGTGTTCCCGTTGCTGTTGCCGCTGGGATGGCGAAAAACGCTGACGTGGCCGTCCTCTTCCAGCAACCGCATTTGCCGGTTGTTGGGGATATCGCTCCAGACAAGATAACGCCCGACGCCGTTCCACGCGCAACCCTCGGCCCACAACGCGCCGCTCCAGAGCTTCTGAATCGGTGTGTTGCCGATCTTGTATTTGGCGAAGCGCTGATCGAGCACGATGATGTCCGGATCCGGGTAACGCACGGGATTGTTGCCACTCCAGTCGCGTTCGGCCGCGGAAGTCTTTGGCGCGAGAGCGGCGCCGGCGGCGGCGAACGCTGCGGTCGCCAGAAACCGGCGACGGTCGAGAGTGGGATTGGGAACTTGGGAAACCTGCGGTGAGTGGAGCGCGCGCGCGGTCGTCTTCATAAGCTGACGGGGTCTGAGTTCGCGCGAAGCTTGACGCCCCCGGAAATCACGGGCAAGGAAAAGCTTCATTCGCCCGCCGGGGCGCAGCGCGCTTCGGCGGGGTGAGGTTCGACCCGCGATTCGCTGGAAGAGACAGCGCGGCGACCGCGGCCGCGGATCAGGCCGTCATGGCCGCCAACCGAAGCTGCGGGAGAGTCAACGTGGGCAGCGCGATCTCGCGCCGGCTGACGCCAGGTCGCAGGGCGGAGCGCCGGTTTGTTCCGCAGACCGGTTTCTCGTCTTCGATGAGCTGGTCGAGGTCTTCGAGGGTGGAGCGAATCAGTTCAAAGCGCCAGGCGTAGTCATCGACCATAGATTGGTAAGAGAGCAGTACGGCGTTGGGGTTCGTTTTCATTTGAGGGGTGGTAATAAGTTTCTCCTTTGCGACGATCGATTCGGCGGAACGTCCGATGAATCCGGCGCCCCGGCCACGCAAAGCGAGCTGGCCTGTGCGCGAATGGCTTCCCGGTCATCAAAATCAGACCGGTGCGGCTTCTGCCAGTGATGCACTTGCACCGGCCGTCGTTCCGGCGTTCCTGGCGGTATGGAGTGATCCGTCATCATCGCGCAGGATGATTAACATCGGCCCGGGAATGGGACAATACCACGTTAGTGGTAGGGTGCGGTCAGGGTTGGCGCGGGGCGGTGCCCGGGTGCCCCGTTGAATCGCGATGGCCAAGCGGTCGCAAAATTCACTTTGGCATTGATTGCCCAAAAGCAATTGCTAGGGTTTTTCCACAAATTCTCAGGAAAACTATGACGCGCAAACGCATCGACGCTTGAAGCCGCAATGCGGCAAGGCACTCAACGATAAGGACATTCCATGAGCAACCACAGCAATAACAACTATCCGAGGCTTCACAACGCACTATGGCCGGGTTTGGTCGGCAAAGGCAGTCCGGGCGCCGAACCCTTTATCGATCTGGACACGATGCTTGAGCTGAGCGCGAAGGCGGAGGTGGACGGCATCAAGTTCGATGGCGTGGACATTTTCCTTTTCGATCCGCACGTCAACATCGATTCGTCTGACGACGCGCTCAAGAAGCTCGCCGAGAAGGTCGCGGCCCGGGGTTTCGTGGTGGGTTCGGTGGTCGCGCCGATTTGGTCGCCAACAGGGGGTGGTTCCGCAATGGGCAGCGAAGAGGAGCGGAAAAAATTTGTCGAACAGGTCCGCAAAGGCTGTCGGATTGCCGCCCGCCTGAAGGAGCTGGGTGTTCGTCCCTATGGCGTGGTGCGGATTGATTCCGCCTGCAGCCCGGGCGACTGGCTGAATAACACCGACGCCAACACCCGGCTGATCGCGCAGACCTTTCGCGAAGCCGGCGACGTGGCGGAAGGTTTTGGCGAGCGGCTGGCCGCCGAAGGCGAAATCTGTTGGGGCGGCATGCACAGTTGGCGCCAGATGGTCAGGTTGCTGGAACAGACGGACCGTCCCAAGACCGTTGGATTCCAGGCGGACATGGCCCATACGCTTCTCTACATCCTCGGATACAACGCGCCGGAAGACGCCATTCTGCCTCCCGATTGGGACTGGTCCGATCCCAAGCGACTGGATTCGGCGATGAAGACCCTCACTGCGGCGCTTCGGCCGTGGACGTTTGATTTCCACGTCGCGCAAAACGACGCGACCGTTCACGGCACCGGCACACATGACAAGACCGGTCACCATTGCCTGCCGAACGATCCGAACGGCAAGCTGCGGATCACCCATCATGCGGGCTATTGGCTGCACGGCGAGGATGGCCGGTTGACCAAAGCGTTTCGTCACATTTGCTGGGACGGCTGCATGTTCCCGAACGCCGTGATGATGCAACAGCAAACCTGGAACGACATTTTGTCGGCGATGATCGCCGTGCGCGACGCCCACGGCTGGCGCGAAATCGACGCTGCCGAGACGCCGCCACCGGCGGAGGAAACCGCCGAGATCGCGAAACCGGCGAAGAAACCGGTGGCCCGGAAAGCGCCCAAGCCGGCAAAGAAAGTCGCGAGGAAAAAAGTTGCGAAGAAGGTCGCGAAAAAACCCGCCGGGAAAACCGTAAAAGCAAAAGTCAAAATAGCCGCTAAAAGGCCGCTGAAAAAGACGAAAAAACCCGCGGCGAGGAAGACGGCCACAAAGACAAAGCGGAAGAAATAGCCGGGAATATGAACTAGCCACGAAAAGGCACAGAAAGCACAAAATGAGATGAAGGCGGAAGGTTTGTGAATTTCATCGGGCAATTTTGCAATGTGATTCGCCAAGCCGTTTTTGATTTTGTGTCTTTTGTGCGTCTTTGTGGCAATACTCAAAAAGACAGGCCGAATAACAGGAATCAGCCACGAAAAGGCACAGAAAGCACAAAGAGAAATGAAGGAGGTAACTTTATGAAAGACATCATGCAGCTTTGCGATGTGATTCGCGAAACGGGATTTGCTATTCACCGTTATCATCGGAACGGACATTTGGAAAAGATTTATGAGAACGCTCTCGTTCACCGTCTCCGGAAACAAGGGCTCCTGGTGCAGCAACAGCATCCGCTGAAGGTCCTTGACGAAGACGGGACGCTGCTCGGCGACTT
>DASPXS010000101.1:0-4823 GCA_035637175.1 Haliangiales bacterium
TCTTTGCGCTCCGCCAGGTTGCCGTCCGGCACGATCACCGCGACCCACGGTTCTTTCGGTGAATTTTTTTTTGCGTGCCACTTGAGCGTTTTCGAGCCGCCGAATTTCAATTCGGCCGTCTGGTCCGACTCGCGAACGCGCAGGTTGTAAGTTCGCAACGCGAAACGGTGCGGTCCCTCCAGTTGGGCCTTGACGCTGATGGTGATGGCGCCGTCAGGAGCGGTCTCCACGGCTGCGGCGAAATCGAAAGGTTTTTGCAGGTCCACATGGTATTGCCCGCCCGGGAGCGCGGCCACGACTTTCTCCTGATCGGCCAGTCGCGCCGTGTATCGTCCTTCCGGCAGGCGGATGGCGAACAGCCCGGTTTTCTGGTTTGGCTTCACCATAAAACGCTGATGGGTTCTGGCCTCGTCGAACTCCACCGCCATGACGCTTTTCGGTTCGACCTGGCCGGAAACCGTCGCCGGGCCCGCCGCGTCGCGCATGACCGCGAGCCAGCGGCTCGCCGGATGAACCCAGACCTCCTTGTAATTGTAGCAATTGGCCGCCGGCCAGTAAGGCAGGTCGCGATCGCCCCGCGTCTGAATTCCGACCGGCAATGAGCCCGCCATGTCGCCGGACATGGCCGTGTATTGCGGCGCGTAATCATGGCCTTCGCCAACCATGAGGCTCTGGCAAAACGGATTTCGGCCGACATGCCATTGCAGTTGTTTTTGCACCAGGTCAGCGAGTTCCACGCTCCCGCGCAGCCGGGCCGCGGTCGAAAGCGCTTTGGTCTGCGACAGCAACGTCCCGCTGTTGCCGCGAAAATCGAACCAGACCGGAAACAAGCGCAGGTAATGTGTTTGATCGAGTTTGACGCCGTTCAACACCTGCCCGCGGAACCGGGCCTCGTTCGACTCCTCGAGATCGTAAATGGACGCCGGCAACATGCCGTAGGGCTCGGTGAATCTGGCAACGGCCTTCAGATATTCGGAGTGGAGGACGACGGCCGAATACCATTTCATCCAATCGGCGTGTTCGGGAAAAGCCGCGCACAGAGCGGCCAGCGCCTCGATCGGCGCCTGGTCGTGGCCGAGATGCAAATAATGGAGAATGCGGCGGCGATCCGGATGGGTGTAAAAAAATCCCGTCAACGGAGTGCTCCAGTCCAACCACTCGCGCTGCTGCGACTGGAGAATCACCTGGGCCATTTCGAACGCTTTGCTCGCATAAGCCATTTCCTCCGTGGCCTTGAACAATTCCAGCGAGGAAAGCGCGCCGGCGGAAGCCAGTTCAACGCCCGGATTTTTCACCTTTGCAAAGGCAAAACGCCAGTCGTCGCGCGCCGCCTGCAGGCTTTTTTCCGCCAACCGCGCGTCGCTCACTTTCAACAGGCGCGCCGCGATCGCCTCGGTTGTCGATGCCGGAAAGTTGTCGAAGGCGCCGTCACGGACCTCGCCGAACGTGTCGTCCACGGTTCCCAATTTCCCGTCCGTCCAATAATCCATGGTCCCCCAGGTGACGCGATACCCGTCGCCGAAACGCGTCTTGAGGATCCACGCCAGGCCCCATCTGGCCTCCTCAATGAGCCGCTTTGACAACGCGGGATCTTCGTCGCGCAATCGTTCGGCCAGGCCGAACATGGCATAGGCGCCTTCGGCGGTGTTGACCAGGCCTTGCGAAAGGTCGCCGGCATCGTGCCAGCCACCGTTGATGAAGATGGTCCGTTCGCCATGGGTCGCCTGCCAGTCGCGATGGCAAACGCCGTGAATGCCGGCAATCTTTGCCCCGCAACGCTGGCAGTAAAAAAAGTTGAGCGTCTTCCAGATGGAATCGCGCCAGACATTCTCGCCAATCTCGAACGGCGGCGTCTTCAGTTCGCCGGCCTGCAGGAAATAGAGACCCGGCTGAAGGATCTCAGAAAAATCAAGCGCCTGAAATTCGCCCAGGGCAGACTTCACGGTTTTGATTTCTTTCGTCAGCACCGTCTTCCGGGTCTTCGCGTCCACGACTTTGAACGTTTTGGCCGGGAGCCTGCCCGCCAGGGCCGTTTTCGTCGCGCCGGAGGCGTAGCCGCCGTGACTGTAGGAAATCTTTCCCGGCGCAACGTCCCATCCTTCGAAATAATCGGGTTCCACCCGCTGCAGTTCCAAAAGATCGAGGTCGAATTGAGCGACCGGGGTGGCGCCGGGCTCGTTGCCTTGCAAGCGATAGATGAAATCAACGGCGGTGACCCTGTCGCGCGCCAGATGCGGAATCTCCCAGACGACGTGGTTCCATTCGTCGGGTTTGACCAGGAAATAATTCAAACCTTCCCGTCCGTAATCGTCGGGCACTTTCTCGGCGCCCTCGTTGTGCAATTTGATCAGCAGCGAAATCACCTGAAAGCCGGGCAGGTGCGGATGAACCCAGAACGAAAGGCGGTTGAACCGGCCCCAGTCCTCGCCGGCAACGTCGCGCCGCACCACCGCTTCGCCGAACGGTCGTCCGGCCACTTTGCCGGGCTTGTCCGTCCTGGTCGGCGAGCGCAGTCGAACGGATTGTTTGCCGTCCTTCGCCCGCTCGGTGGTGAAACTCATTTCGCCCTCGCCGACATGCGACCAATGGTTCGTCGCTTCCATGTCGTCCAGCAAACGGGCCTCCAGCACCGGCTTGTTCAACCAGCGATGATTCGCCGAGTCGGCCTCATTGATCGGCAGCGGCATCGCCGGCAACTCCTCCCCCGGCCGGCAGAGGTTCTCGCCGAAGCAGAGCATTACGGCGGCGAGCAAAGCCTGTCCGGTGAAATCATGCCCACGGCCGGAACCCATTCGGGAAAACAGCCGGGACGCCCGGCAGCGGGTCCCCGCGACCAACGGGAAAGAGATTCTGGCAGTCATTCCAGAGCTGGAGCTTCGAGGTTGTTGAGGTTGGTTGCGGAAAATCTTCCGCCGGCGCTTTCGTTGGGTTACTTGAGAATCTTCCCAAACCCGCCTTCCATCGGCTCGATTTCGATTCGTTTGCCGCTCTGCGCGCTGGAGGCGGCGACCCGGCCTTTTTGCTCGGGAACGGCCGGCTTCGGCGCGGTCAGCAAAGAGAGACCCGCCGCAGCCGGGGCTTCGTCCGTGTCGCTGTCCGGCGCTTCGGGATTTTGCTCCGGGACATACCAGTTGGTCCGTTTCTCCAGCCAGGTGCCGTAGCGTTGGAAGGTCCACATCCCTTGTTCGCCGCCGGTCTCCAGCGCGGAAATGATTTTGAAAAAATCGCGGTTGCGAATATGCGCTTTGACCGGGTTGGTTGGAATCAGAATCTCGCACTCGGGCACACGAATGTTCAGGTCGGGCCGAAAGCGGAGCCGTTGCGCCATGACCGCGACCAGGCAATCGGCCAGTTGCGCCGCGACGCTGTTTTGAATCTCGGAGGGAAACGCGGAGACCACGCGCTGCAACGCTTCGGCGCAGGTCGAGGAATGGACCGTCGTCATCACCAGGTGGCCGGTCTCCGAAGCGCTGAGCGTCAACCGCATCGTTTCCGGATCGCGCATTTCACCGACCATCAGGACGTCCGGATCTTCGCGCAGCGCATCCAGCAATGCCTGCTCGAAGCTCGGCGTATCGCGGCCCACTTCACGCTGGCGGATGTAGGCGCGCCGCGGCCGAAACGCGTATTCGATCGGACTCTCGATCGTCACGATGTGCCGGGTTTCGGTCAGGTTGATTTCCTGAATCAACGCGGCCAGCGTCGAGGACTTGCCGCAACCGGTCGGGCCGCTGACCAGGATCAATCCGTTTTCCCGGACGACAAGTTTCCTCAAATCGGGATGCAGGTTGAGTTTCTCGATGGTCGCCTGGAAGGTGGACAGGAGTCGAATGGCGAACCCGACGCCCCGGGCGGTTTGCAGGACGTTGATGCGGCACCGCACTCCTTGAATTGTGCGCGACAAGTCGGCCGAACGGCGTTCCAAAAAATTGTGCCAGAGCGCCTCGCCAATCACCTCCCGCGCCCAATCGTAGAGAACTTTGGTCGGGACCGGTTCGCCGACCGTCCGCAACGAGCCGCGTACGCGCAGGGCCGGAGGCAACCCGGCCTCGAGGTGCAGGTCGCTGGCTCCCTGCTGCTTGGCCGTCGCGATGAGAGATTCCAGGTTCATGGCTCGCTGGGCATGCGAATCTTCAACTCATATCCTCCACTGCAAATCCGCCGAAGTCACGCCCACATTTAGTCGCCTTTCGGCGGTGTTTCGGCACCAGCGACCGCACCGGTCGGGCATCGATTGAAAACGGATCCGCTTCAGGGCGGTCCCGCGTTCGCCTTGCCTGAGTGCAGCTTGATACAACCAACAGAAATCTACCGCCCTACCGCCCGCCCATGAACCCAGCGCCAACCCACCCACCCCTGACCCTTTCCAGGAAGGGAACTGGCCGAGCGGTTCCCCCGGTCGCTGCCCTGCCGCGCTGTGATCCATGTCGCTTTGAATCCGGTGGGAATCTCGGCCGTGAATCCCGGACGCCGAGTTCTTCCCAAAAGATTCGAAACGTCCACTGAATTCGCTGTGTTCCTTGCGGTTTAATCCGCGGAGAATTTTATTTCGCGCGCCTGCCCCCCAGCGGCGTCAATTTCGGACTGTTCATTTTCCCTCAATTCAGTTCTAATCCGCCTGCAAGGCCCATGAAAGAACTCAAATTCAACCTGGGTGGCAGGACAATTACGGCCGAACTCGCCGCCAAGGTGGATAAGAAGGCCCTTTACGGTTACGCGAAGAAGATCGTGGAAAAGGACGGGAAACAACTCGCTCGCGGCCTTCTTTGTCCGGACGGCAAACTGTTGCGACGCGACGAGATTTCGACCGCCTGCGTCGATCC
>DASPXS010000102.1:0-7569 GCA_035637175.1 Haliangiales bacterium
GTCTCGCATATCTGGTTTTTCAAGTGCATGCCCTCGCGCATCGGGCTGATGCTCGACATGACCGCGCGCAATCTCGAGCGCGTCATTTACTACGAAGATTACCTCGTCATCGAGCCGGGCAACACGCCGCTCAAACAACACCAGTTACTCAGCGAAATGGAATATCGCGAGGCGCGCCAGACCTACGGCCCGGAGGCGTTTGTGGCCAAGATGGGCGCCGAAGCCGTGCGCGAAGCCCTGACCAAGGTGGACCTCCACAAGCAGATCGAACAGTTACAGGTGGCGATGACGGAAACCAAGAGCAAACAGATCCGCAAAAAAATCGCCAAACGCATCAAGCTCTTCCAGGGTTTCCTCAGTTCCAAGAGCCGGCCCGAATGGATGATCCTCACCGTGCTGCCGGTGATCCCGCCCGACCTGCGCCCCCTGGTCCCGCTGGAAGGCGGCCGGTTTGCCACCTCCGACCTCAACGACCTCTACCGCCGCGTGATCAACCGCAACAACCGGTTGAAAAACCTGCTCCAACTCAAGACGCCCGAAGTGATCATCCGCAACGAAAAACGCATGCTCCAGGAGGCGGTGGACGCGCTGTTCGACAACGGCCGCCATGGCCGCGCGGTCACCGGCGCGGGCAATCGCCCCTTGAAATCGCTCAGCGACATGCTCAAGGGCAAGAGCGGCCGGTTCCGCCAGAACCTGCTGGGCAAACGCGTCGATTATTCCGGCCGTTCCGTCATCGTCATCGGCCCGGAATTGAAACTCAGCCAGTGCGGCTTGCCCAAGAAGATGGCGCTCGTTTTGTTCGAGCCGTTCATCATCCGCCGGTTGAAGGAGCTCGGTTACGTTCACACGGTGCGTTCGGCCAAGAAGATGATCGAACGCCAGTCGCCCGAAGTGTGGGACATTCTCGAGGAAGTGACCAAGGGCCATCCGGTGCTGCTCAATCGCGCCCCGACGCTGCACCGTCTGTCGGTGCAGGCCTTCGAACCGGTCCTCATCGAAGGCGAGGCGATCCGCATTCATCCGCTGGTCTGCACCGCTTACAACGCGGACTTCGACGGCGACCAGATGGCGGTGCACGTGCCGTTGTCGGTCGAGGCGCAATTGGAGGCGCGGCTGTTGATGATGGCGCCGTTGAACATTTTCAGCCCCTCGAGCGGCAGGCCGATCATGACGCCGACTCAGGACATTACGCTCGGTTGTTACTATCTGACGGCGGAGCCGCGCGCCACGCGCGATCCCAAACGTCGGCTGATGCTGTTTGGCTCAAAGAGCGAGGTCGTGTTCGCCCACATGGACGACACGGTCAAAACGCATGACCGCATCCTCCTGGCCAATCCGGACCTGGGCAAAAAGACCGTTTATGGCGACGCGACCCGGAAAGTCATCGAAACCACGGTCGGCCGGGTGATTTTCAGCGAAATCTGGCCGGAAGAGCTGGGCTTCCCGAACCGGGTCGTGGGCAAGGGCCAGCTCGGCGAGCTGATCTGGAACTGCTACAAGTTTTGCGGTCATGAAAAGACCGTGATCACGCTCGACCGGCTGAAGGAACTCGGCTTCTTCGAGGCCACCCGCGCGGGCGTCTCCATCGGCATCGACGATATGATCATTCCGAAGGAGAAAACCCAGGAGATCGAGACGGCGCAGAAACAGATTACCGAAGTCGAGAAACAGTATCGCAAGGGAGTCATCACTCCGGGCGAGCGCTACAACAAGATCATCGACATCTGGACCCATTGCACCGACCAGATTGCCAACGTCATGTTGAAGACGCTCGACAACAACCAGGGCAAACGGGAATACAACCCCGTCTGGCTCATGGTGGACTCGGGCGCGCGCGGCAACAAGGCGCAGGTGCGCCAGCTCGCCGGCGTGCGCGGTTTGATGGCCAAGCCCTCCGGCGACATCATCGAGAAGCCGATTCTCTCAAACTTCCGCGAGGGTCTCACGGTGCTCGAATACTTCATCTCCACGCACGGCGCCCGCAAAGGCCTGGCCGACACCGCCCTCAAGACCGCCGATTCGGGCTACATGACCCGCAAGCTGGTGGACGTGGCGCAGGACGTCATCATCCGCGAGGACGACTGCGGCACGAGCAACGGCATCTGGGTGCAGCCCATTTACGAAGGCGAAGACGAAGTGGTCAAGCTGAGCGAGCGGCTGGTCGGCCGCTTTGGCTGCGATGACATGGTTGACCCGCGAGAATCGAAGAAGAAGCTGATCAAAGCCAACGAAGAGATCGACGAGGTCAAGGCGAAGGAGATTGAAAAGGCCGGCATCGAAAAGGTGCGCATCCGTTCGGTGCTCACCTGCGAAAGCAAACATGGCGTCTGCATCGCCTGCTACGGCCGCAACCTGGCCACCGGCGGCCTCGTCAAGCTCGGCGAAGCCGTCGGCATCATCGCCGCGCAATCCATCGGCGAACCAGGCACCCAGTTGACCATGCGGACGTTCCACATCGGCGGCACCGCCTCGCAGGTGTTCAAGCAGCCGCAGATCAAGGCGAAATTCGAAGGCGCCGTGCGTTACAACGATCTGCGCCTCGTCGAACTGGAGGACGGCAACAATATCGTGTTGAACAAAAACGGGTCGATCTCCGTGCTGGCCGACGACGGCCGGGAACTCGAAGCGCACAATGTCGTCATCGGTTCGGTGATCTCGATCGCCGACGGCGGCAAGGTCAAGAAGGGCGAGACCTTCGTCCAATGGGACCCCTACAACGTGCCGATTCTGTCGGAAAAGGCCGGGCGCATCAAATTCCACGACATCATCGAAGGGGTGACGATGAAACAGGAGATGGATGAAACCACCAGCCAGGAAGCCATGGTCATCATCGAGCACAAGGAGGATTTGCATCCGCAGATCATCATCACGGACGAGAAGGGCGAAGTGGTGGCCAATTATCCCATTCCCTCCGCCGCGCACATTGTAGTCAACGAAGGCGACAAGATCGTGGCCGGCACGCTGCTGGCGAAGACGCCGCGCAAAACCTCCAAGACCAAGGACATCACCGGCGGTCTGCCGCGCGTGGCGGAGTTGTTCGAGGCGCGCCGCCCCAAGGACGCCGCCGAGATATCGAAGATTGACGGCGTGGTCGATTTCGGCCCGAGCGTGCGTGGCAAACGCTGCGTCCTCATCAAAGACCCGCAAACCGGCGTGGAAGAGGAACACCTCATTCCGATCGGCAAGCACGTCATCGTTTTCAAAGGCGATTACGTGAAGAAAGGCCAGCAGTTGACCGAAGGCCCGATCGTACCGCACGAAATTCTCGATGTCTGCGGTCCGCAGGAATTGCAGGAGCACCTGGTCAACGAAGTGCAGGAGGTCTATCGGCTGCAAGGCGTGACCATCAACGACAAGCACATTGAAATTATCGTCCGCCAGATGCTGCGCAAGGTGCGCATTACCGAACCGGGCGACACGACGTTCCTCTGGGGCGAACAGATCGACAAGATCGCGTTCGAGAATGAGAATGAGCGCGTCGAAAAAATGGGCGGCAAACCGGCGGAAGCCCAGCCGGTGCTGCTCGGCATCACCAAGGCGTCGCTCGAAACCGAGAGCTTCCTCAGCGCCGCGTCGTTCCAGGACACGACGCGCGTGCTCACCGAGGCCGCCAGCATGGGCAAGGTCGATTACCTGCGGGGCTTCAAGGAAAATGTCATCATGGGCCACATCATCCCCGCGGGCACCGGTTTCGATCTGCACCGCAAAGTGGCGCTGAAACCGCTGGTGGAACCGCTGCCGGCCGAAGAACCGACGCCGCTGGCGACCGAGCCGCTGGCCAGTTAGCCGGAAAGAAACCGGCCCGGCCAGGGCGCGTTCAAGAACGTGAGCAATCAGGGGCGGGGACGGCTCGTCCCCGCGAAACTGCTTGCGGTGGACAAAATCCGGGGACGAGGCCGTCCCCGCCACATTCTTGAACGCGCCCTGCCGGCCCGGCCAACAAGTTCAAATACTTGTTGCAACGGAAAAGTCCTTTGGTATTATCCGCACTCCGTTTCCCCAGAGGGCGCGGGAAACGGCGATAACGGGCCATTTGCAGATGCCGACAATCAATCAACTCGTCCGTCGAGGACGCAACAAATTGAAGTTTAAGTCCAAGTCGCCAGCCTTGGAAGGGGCGCCGTATCGCCGCGGCGTCTGCCTGCAGGTGATGACGCGCACGCCCAAGAAACCGAACTCGGCGATGCGCAAAGTGGCGAAGGTCCGTCTGACGAACGGCTACGAAGTCATCGCCTATATTCCCGATGAGGGACACAATTTGCAGGAACACTCGATTGTGCTGGTGCGCGGCGGACGCGTGAAGGACCTGCCGGGCGTGCGCTATCACATCGTGCGCGGCACGCTCGACGCCGCCGGCGTCGAAAAGCGGCGCGTCAGCCGCTCGAAGTACGGTGTCAAGCGGCCGAAGGAAGGCAAGCCGGCCGCCGGCGCAACCGCCGCCGCGGCTCCGGCCGCCGCCAAGTAACAAAACGATTTAACGGTTCAACGATTTTAACGAAGCAATGTCTCGACGTCGTCAAGCAGATAAACGGGCGTTGGTGGAAGATTCCAAATTCCACAGCACGCTGGTTTCGCGTCTGGTCAACACCGTCATGGTGTGCGGCAAGAAGAGCCTGGCCCAGCGCATCGTCTATCGCGCGTTCGATCAGATCGCCGAGAAGAATCCGAGCGCCAACCCGATGGAAATCCTGCAGCGCGCGGTGGACAACATCAAACCGCGTCTGGAAGTCAAGGCCCGCCGGGTCGGGGGTGCGACGTATCAGGTGCCGATGGAAGTGCCGGGCGACCGGCAACTCTCGCTGGCCATGCGCTGGCTGGTCGATCTGGCCGACGCGCGCAAAGGCATCCCCATGAAAGAAGCGCTGGCGGCGGAGATCCTGGACGCCTATCAAGGCCAGGGCAACGCCATTCGCAAGCGCGATGAGGTGCACAAGATGGCGCAGGCGAACAAGGCCTTTGCCCATTTTCGCTGGTAGATAACCCTGGAACAGAACGCGCCCCGAAGGCCGAAGTATATCGGGGCGTTTTTATTCTCCGAAATTTGAGATGGAAGCCGTAATGGACAAACCGAAATCAGTGAACTCGCCGAAACGGCAGTACACGATGGAGTGCACGCGCAACATCGGGATCGCGGCGCACATCGATGCCGGCAAAACGACGACCACCGAGCGCATTCTCTTTTACACCGGTCTGATCCACAAGATTGGCGACGTGGATGACGGCAATACCGTGACCGACTGGATGGAGCAGGAGCGGGAGCGCGGCATCACCATCACCTCCGCCGCGGTGACCTGCTTCTGGACCCAGAAGAAGGAGGAGGGATTGGCCAAGTCCTTCGCCGGAATCGCTCAGCGCGTCAACATTATTGATACGCCCGGCCACGTGGATTTCACCGCCGAGGTCGAGCGTTCCATGCGCGTGCTGGACGGCGCGGTCGCCGTTTTCTGCGGCGTCGCCGGCGTGCAACCGCAATCCGAAACGGTCTGGCGCCAGGCCACCAAATACAAGGTCCCGCGCATCGCCTTCGTGAACAAAATGGACCGGACCGGCGCGAATTTCGAGAACGCGCTGAACGACATGCGGAAAAAACTCGGGGCTTACGCCTACCCGATCTACCTCCCCATTGGCGCGGAAGATAAATTTGAAGGTGTCATCGACGTCGTGAACCAGAAGGCCATCGTCTGGGGGGCCGGTGATGTCGTCAACGAAGGCCTCAAATACGAGGTGCAGGAGATCCCCGGTCCCTTGAAAGAGAAGGCCAAAGCCGCGCTCACCGAACTCATCGACGCCGTTTCCAACAAGGACGACACGATTGCCGAGTTGGTCATCGAGGAAAAGCCGATCGAGCCGCTGGTGCTCAAGGCGGCCATCCGCCGGCTGACCTGCAGGATCGAGCTGGTCCCCGTGCTCTGCGGTTCGGCGTTCAAGAAAAAGGGCGTGCAACCCTTGATTGATTCCGTGGTGGACTATCTTCCCAGCCCGCTGGACGTGCCGCCCGCCGAAGGCCATGAACCGGGTACCGAAAACATCGTCACGGTCGAGCCCAGCGACAACCACAAGTTTTGTTCGCTCGCGTTCAAGCTGTGGACTGACACCTATGCCGGCAAGCTGGTTTTCTTCCGCGTCTATTCCGGCCAGCTCAAAAAGGGCGACACGATTTACAATCCGCGCAGCCGCAAGCGCGAGCGCGTCAGCCGCTTGATGATCATTCAGGGCAGCGAGCGCAAGGATGTCGAACAAGTGTTCTCGGGCGACATCGCGGCGCTGGTCGGGCTGCGCAACATCTGGACCGGCGACACGCTGTGCGACGAAGACTTTGAGGTGGCGCTCGAACCACCCACCTTCCCCGAGCCGGTCATCAGCATGGCGGTCGAGCCCAAGACCCGGGCCGACCGCGACAAGATGGGCGAAGGCCTGCAGCGTCTGGCGGAAGAAGACCCGACCTTCCGTTGCTTCACCAACGAAGAGACCGGTCAGCTCATCATCGCCGGCATGGGCGAGTTGCACCTGGAAATCATCCGCGACCGGCTGTTCCGCGAGTTCAAAGTGGATGCCAGCGCGGGCGCGCCGCAGATTGCCTACCGCGAAACGATCACCAAACCCGCCGAAGGCGAGGGCAAGTTCATCCGACAATCCGGCGGGCGCGGCCAGTACGGGCACGCCGTCATCGAGATTCAGCCGAACGAAAAGGGCAAGGGCGTCGAGATCGAGAATAAGATCGTCGGCGGCGCGATTCCCAGGGAGTATATTCCCGCGGTCATCGACGGCATTGAAGAAGCGATTCGGGGCGGTGTCTATGCCGGCTACCAGGTGATCGATATCAAGGCGCAGATCGTGGACGGCACATTCCACGAAGTGGACTCGAACGAGCTGGCGTTCAAGATGGCGGGCATCTTTGCGCTCAAGGACGCGTTCAAGAAAGCCAACCCGATCCTGCTGGAGCCGATCATGAAAGTCGAAGTCACCACGCCGGACGAGTATCAGGGTGATTTGCTGGGTGATATCAACCGCCGCCGTGGCACCATCACCGGCATCGAGGCGAAGGGCGGCCAGACCATCCTGAACGCCGAGGTGCCGCTGGCGGAGATGTTCGGGTACGCCACCGCCATTCGTTCGTTGTCGAAGGGCCGGGCTTCTTATTCCATGGAGCCGCTCACCTTCGAGCAGGTGCCCAACAGTATCTTGAATACCATTCTGGACTCCGCTAAAGCGAAACCCGCGGCGCGCACTTAAAACAAAACTTGTTTACCTGTTCTTTGTTATGGCCGGACAACGCATTCGCATTCGACTGAAGGCTTACGACCACCGGGTCATCGATCAGTCGGCCCATGAAATCGTGGAGACGGTCAAGCGCACCGGCGCGCGCGTGGCCGGTCCCATTCCGCTGCCCACCCGTATCGAGCGGTTCACCGTCGGCCGCTCTCCGCACGCGGACAAAAAATCCCACGAAACTTTCGAGCAACGCACGCACAAGCGGTTGCTGGACATCATCGATCCCACCGCCAAGACCGTGGACGAGTTGAAGAAATTGAACCTGCCGGCGGGCGTGGACATCACCATCAAGAT
>DASPXS010000103.1:0-16945 GCA_035637175.1 Haliangiales bacterium
CCGCCGTTTCGGGCCCACGGCAAGATCACGCCTCCCTGCTCCAGGCGTGGATGCGCATCGAGCGGAACTTCCCAATAGCGGCCTTTGTCTTTCATCACCGGGGCCACGGCGAGGCTCAACGCAATGATGCCGATGTCCGCCGAGCCGCTGTCCACGAACTGCGCCGTTTGCGCGATGTTTTCGCCGTAAACCAGCCTGGTTTTCACCGCGTCATACACGCCGAGCTTCTGCATGGCTGCGACTGCCGCCTTCCCGTAGGGCGCGTGCTCGGGGTTGGCAATGGCAATCTTCCTGACCGACGGCTGCTTGAGCGACTCGATTTCAAGTTTGACGGGGTCAATGGGCGAGTGGGTCGGCACCCACACGACGATTCTTCCGACGGCGTAGCTGAATTTGCTGTCCGCCACGCCAAGTCCGGCTTCGATAAGCTTCGTGGGGTAGGCGACATCGGCCGAAAAGAACATGTCAAACGGGGCGCGCTGCGACAACTGCGAGTAGAAGCTGCCCGAGGAACCGTAGCTCACCTGTACTTGGGTGTCGGGGTGAGTCTTCTGGAACGCCAGGACAATTTCATCCAGCGCGAACTTCAGGTCGGACGCAGCCGCAACGGAGAGAATCTGTGGGGGCGACTTCTCCTTCTCCGCGGCCGATGATTTTTGACCGGCCAGCCAACCCACAAACGTGAGAAGGAGTATCGAGACAATTTGATGTGGCATTCGCCTCAGTCCCATAAGAGAACCGCGCCCAATAATGGCCGGCGACGCTCTCTTTTGCAAAGTATATCGAGACGACAGAACGTCCATCATTCCCGCAGTGATCGGGTTGCTCGCCTGAAATTGAAGCGCTGCGTAAATGTGCAGGCGAACTCGGTCTCGCAGCAGGGACCTGAGACGGTTGAGCAGAGTTGTCCTGAATGTCCTTGATCGTTCGTCCTATCTCTGACAAAACAAAAAAGAGAAAGGCAGAGCCTGAGCAATGCCAGGCGAACGACAGATGCGAACAGCATCGGGTTCTTCGGAATCCGGGAACACAATAAAAACGCAAAACAGGTGTCCTGCGCACGCCCGTTCGTTCGTCTTACCGTCGAACGCACAGGACCACTAACTGTCAAACGAGGGAAAATTATGAGCAACCAAACACAAGACGGATACATGCTGATATTTCGCGGCACGGATTGGCACAAAAAACTTTCACCCGAAGAAATGCAACAGGTGGCCAGCCAGTGGATGGCCTGGTTCAACCGGTTGACCGACCAGGGCAAGGCCATCGCGGGGAGCCCGTTGCAGAATGAGGGCAAAGTTGTTTCCGGGAAAAACGGGCGGGTGATCGCGGATGGCCCGTTTGCCGAATCGAAGGAGGCAATTGGCGGTTACTTCCTGTTGCAGGTAAAGAGCCTGGATGAGGCGGTGGCCATCGCCCGGGAGTGTCCGGGTCTGGCGCATGGCGCGGTGGTCGAAGTCCGGCCCGTCGCGGCCGAATGCCCCATTGGCGAAGAAGCCCGGGCCGGGGCGCAACTTGCCCACGCGTAAACCGATCAACGTAGCGGTCCCATGAGTAAGAACAACCAGGAAACAACCACACGACCATGAGCAGAATACGAGTCTCGGTAGGCACAAAGAAGGGCGCGTTTGTCCTGACCGCCGACGGCAAACGCCAGAACTGGGATGTCAGCGGCCCGCATTTCGCGGGTTGGGAGATGTATCATCTCAAAGGCTCGCCCGTTGATCCGAATCGCATCTACGCGTCGCAGACCAGTGGTTGGTTCGGGCAAATCATTCAGCGCTCGGATGACGGCGGCAAAACGTGGAATCCGCCTGGAACGAAACCCGAAGATTTGATGACCCCGGAAGGAATGCCCAAGGGCGAGAGTAACATGTTTCTGTACGAAGGTGAGGTCGGAACGCACAAGTTTTACGACGGATCACAGCATCCGTGGGAGTTCAAACGCATCTGGCACATCGAGCCGTCACTCACCGATCCGGACACCGCGTTTGCGGGCGCGGAGGACGCGGCGCTGTTCAAGACCGTGGACGGCGGCAAGACCTGGAAGGAACTTTCCGGTTTGCGCAAAGCCAAGGGCCACCTCTGGCAGCCCGGCGCCGGCGGCATGGCCGTGCATACGATCCTTCTCGATCCGAAAAACGCGAACCGGATTTACATCGCCATTTCGGCGGCGGGCGCGTTCCGCACCGATGACGGCGGCAAAACATGGCGCCCCATCAATCGCGGCCTGAAATCGCAATACGAGTTGCCCGACCCGGATGCGGAAGTCGGACACTGCGTCCATCGCATCGCCATGCATCCGTCTCGACCGGACGTCCTGTTCATGCAAAAGCACTGGGACGTCTTGCGCAGTGACAACGCGGGCGACTCATGGCAAGAGGTCAGTGGCAATCTGCCGACCGACTTCGGCTTCCCCATTGACGTTCACGCCCACGAACCGGAAACGATCTACGTCGTCCCCATCAAGAGCGATTCCGAGCATTTTCCGCCGGACGGTAAGCTGCGCGTCTATCGCAGCCGGACGGGCGGAAACGAATGGGAAGCGCTCACGAAAGGCCTTCCGCAGAAAGATTGTTACGTCAACGTGCTGCGCGACGCGATGGCCGTTGACTCGCTCGAGCCCTGCGGCGTTTACTTCGGCACCACCGGCGGGCAGGTTTACCTGTCTGCCGACAGCGGCGACTCGTGGAATCCCATCGTTCGGGACCTTCCGGGTGTGTTGTCCGTCGAGGTCCAGACGCTGCCATGATACGAGTGGTTCTCCCCTTTCACCTGCGCACGCTGGCGCGCGTGGACGGCGAAGTGCAGCTTGAGGTCGCGAGTCCGGTCAGCGTCCGCTCCGTTCTCGACGCGCTCGAAGCGCGCTATCCGGTACTGCGCGGGACGCTCCGCGACCACGTCACGCTGCGGCGACGGCCGTTCGTCAGATTCTTCGCCTGCAAGGAGGACCTGTCCCTTGAACCGCCTGAGACGAGGCTGCCCGATGAGGTCGTAACGGGCGCGGAGCCGTTCCTGATCGTGGGCGCCATGGCGGGAGGCTGAGTTTGACGGGATTGATATTCGGGTTTTTCAAGAGGATATCAGGTGATGGCCATGACCATGCCGCCTGACAAGAAAAATCTCCGGGCAAGCGCCGGGAGCGCCGGCCAATCTTCGCTTACTGCTCGCGTGCAGCTCGAGTTCACCTGGAACCCGGCGAGACGTCTCCCGGCAGAGGAATTTCTGAGCGTTGGCGGGCGCCGGATTCCCGTGGCTTTCATTCGCAATCCGCGTGCGCGCCGTTACGTGCTTCGGCTCCGCCCGGACGGTTCGGCGCGTGTGACCATTCCTCGCGGCGGCTCGGCGGTCGAGGCTAGACGTTTTGCGGAGCGCAACAGGGAATGGCTTGAGCGGGAGTTGCAGCGGCTGGCCGCGCGTTCGGAGCGGCCAAAAGAGTGGTTCATCGGGACCGAGATTCTTTTTCGCGGCGACCCGGTGAAGATTGAGGCGGGAGTGAATGGGGAGAGCGGCACGATCCGGTTTGGCGTCGAGTCGGTAAAAGTGGCCAACCCCGCGGTTGATTTGCGTCCGGCGATTGAGCGACATCTGCGGAGATTGGCCGCGAAAGAGCTGCCGCCAAGAGTTCTCGAATTCGCGGCATTGCACCGATTGCCGGTGCGTCGGATTACGGTGCGGAACCAACGATCGCGTTGGGGCTCCTGCTCGCCGCGCGGGACCATTTCCCTGAATTGGCGGCTCATCCAAACGCCACCGCGCGTCCGGGACTACATTCTGGCGCACGAGATCATGCACTTGAGGGAAATGAACCATTCATCGCGGTTTTGGCGCGAGGTGAAGCGCGCCTGCCCGGAGTACGAGACCGCGGAACGGTGGCTGAAACAGCATTCGTCTCTGCTCAGGTACTGACGTTCTCCCGTTTGCTTCCGAACGCGAATTGAGACACCTTAGGCCCAAAAGTGACCGCCACCGTCCAGCAACAACTGCTCCAGATTCGTAATGCGCTGGTCGATCTGCATAAAGCGCTGGTCGATACCGAGCGCCTGAGTTACGAGAAGACTGCCGGCACAATCGAATCGCCAAATCATTTTCTTCAACTCCTTATCCGTGACCCGTGGTTCGCGTGGCTGCACCCGCTGTCCCAACTCATCGTCGCGATGGATGAGGCGCTGGATGAGAAAGAGCCTCTGACGAGTGCGTCGATGAACGTCCTGGTGGATCAAACCCGTCTCCTGCTCGTCGCGTCCGAAGACGGCGAAGGCTTTTCCAAACATTACTTCGATGCGTTGCAACGCGACCCCGGAGTGGTTCTCGCACACGCGGAGGTGGCTAAGCTCCTCCGCTCGCAGCAGGCGCCAGGTTGACTGGCAACCTTTGTGGCATGCTCGCCCCCGAAAACACTCCGAGATCCGGCTGGCCAATCCCGGGGCGTCCGGCAAAGCTCTCCGCGAATCGAGTGAATTGAACCTGCTGGTCATGCGCCTCAAAATGTTTCCACGGGCCTGCCTGGCTTTCGCCCTGATCGTTTCTTCGCGCGCCGCCGAGCGTCCCGCTCCAAGTCCGCAGACCGACCCCGCCCGCGCGCTCCGCGAGTATCGCGACTTCGCGATGGGCCACGACGGAAATGCCGCGCGGGGACGTGAGCTTTTCCTTTCCGAGCAACTGACCGCCTGCGTGAAGTGTCACACGGTGGATGGCAGCAGCGGGAAGGCGGGCCCGGATTTGTTTGCGGTCGGCGACAAGTTTCCACGAAGCGAATTGATCCGCGCCGTGCTCGAACCGTCCGCCGAAATCGCCGTCGGCTACGGCACAACCATTGTCGAAACCGAATTCGGCGATGAGTTTGAAGGCGTCCTCAAGCAATCCACCGCGGACGCGCTCGAATTGATGGGCGCCGACGGCAGGCGGGTTCGCGTCGTCACGGGCGAGATCCGGGAGCAGCGCGGCAGCACCGTTTCGCTCATGCCCGAGGGATTGCAGGCGGGGATGTCGCTCCAGCAATTCACCGATCTCATCGAATACCTGGCCACGCTCAAACAGCCCGCGTCGGCGCTCACGAGCAATCGCGGCATGCCTGCGGACATCCCCGAACTGGCCCAACCGATCGCGGTCCGGCCGTTTTTCTCCGAACAGATGCGGTTTCCCCATTCGTTCGTCCAGAAGCCCGGAGATGTGCGCTCGGGACTGGTGTGGTTCGGGCAGTTGCCGGGAGTCAGCAATGCCTACCTCGTCGTGCATCAGACCGGGAAGATCTGGCTGCTTGAAAAGCAATCGACCAACGAGGTGAAAACGTTGTTCGCCGACGTGGCGCCGGAAATTTTCAATGAGCGCGGACCGAACGGCCTGCTCAGCCTGGCGTTCCATCCGCGCTTTCGCGAGAACCGCAAATACTACCTCAAACACCAGGTATTCGAGGACGGCCGGATCGCGACCACGGTTGTCGAGCGGCAGGCCTCGCCGGATTTGCGCGCCGACTCCGGCCGGCCGTCGCGGCGGCTGATCAGGATCGTGAGCGTGACGCAGGATCACAGCGGCGGTTGCATCGGGTTCGGCCCGGACGGCTTCCTCTACATCGCCATGGGCGACACCGGCCCGCAGCAGGACCCGCAGGGCCACGGACAGGACCTGACCACGCACCTGGCCAAGATATTGCGCATCGACGTGGACCACGCGAACGCCGGACTGCCCTACGCGATCCCCGCCGACAACCCGTTTCGCGGCCGGTCCGATGCGCGGCCGGAGATCTGGGCCTGCGGGTTCCGCGAGCCGTGGCGGTTCAGTTTTGATCCGGTCACGGGCGACCTCTGGGTCGGCGACGTCGGGCAGGACCGTGTCGAGGAAGTCTCCATCGTGCGGCGCGGCGAGAATCACGGCTGGAACGTCTATGAGGGCTTCGAGCCGTTCTCGAATCGCTACCGCCGGGAAGGCGAGACCTACGTGCCGCCCGTGTTCGCTTACCGCCGAAAATACGGCAACTCGATCACCGGCGGGTACGTCTATCGCGGCGACAGGCGCTCGTCGTTCTACGGCGTTTACATCTGTGGCGACTACACGTCGCATCGCATCTGGGGATTGAAGCAGCAGGACCGCACGCTGCGAATCGTCCGCCAGATCGGCACCGCGCCGCAGGGCATCGCTTCTTTCGCCACGGACGAGCGCGGAGAGATCTACGTGGTGGGCTACGAAGGAATGATCTACCAACTCGACTTCACGGGAACGAGTTTTGATGACGGGCTGAAAACCACCCCGCCGGCCGCCCCGACCGCATCCGCGGGGAAAGGCGATTGAAATCGCCCGAGGCCGGTTATGTGACTCTGGCGATGTTTGCAGGCGCTCTGCTCGGCGGAACCCTGGCGGATCGCGCGGTGCGTTCCACGCCGCGTGGACGCATTTACATCAGCGCTCTCGGAATGGCCCTGTGCGTGCCGGCATTGATTGGATTGGGCAACGTCGCAACGCTCACGACCGCCATCGTATGCATGATCTTTTTCGGCCTGGGCTTCGGCTTCTTTGACGCGAACAACATGCCGATTCTCTCCCTCTTCTCCATGGAATGGAGGAGTGGACGGAGATTCGGGGCGTTCGAGCTATTCCCTCGTCTCTTTCGCACATTTCAAAAAGCGCTCAGCCGCCGCGCTGAGTCCGGCTTTGGACCACGCGGCGCCAACGACCAGGGGGGCCGGCGCGGGCGAAAATGGGATGAGTTTCAAGCGCGGCCCCGCCGTGCAGGCGAGGGATTGCGGCGCCACCGCAACGCCCGCTCCAGACTCGACGGCGGCGATCAGGCTGCTGACGCTGTCGTGTTCCTCCGCGATGCGCGGTTTGATTTTGATGGCGGCAAACAGGGCCGCCAGATTTTCGTGAGCGTCCGGATAATCCTTGCGGCTGTAGGTGATGAGCGGCTCCCGCGCGACCTCCGCCAGCGTCACACTGCGTCGCCCTGCCAGCGGATGTTTTGGCGCAACCGCCAGGCAGAGGGAGTCGCGTAACAGCTCCTCGAAACGCAGTCCGCGCAACATGGCGGGCGTCGGCCGCGCGACGAAAGCGATCTGCAATTTGCCCTCGCGCAATCCGGCGAGCATTTCCTCGGTGGACAAATCGTGCAGCCTCACGCGCACGTTGGGAAGCTCGGCCTGAAAGGCGCGAAGGGTGCGGGGCAAAATTCGCGGAGTGAGTGATGGCGCGTACCCGACGTGCAGTTCACCGCCCCCGCCGGTGGCGATCGCGCGCGCGGTTTTCACCGCGTCCTCCGCGCGCTGCACCACGGCGCGGGCTTCGGTCAAAAACGCGCGGCCCGCTTCGGTGAGCCGCACAGACCTGGCGCTGCGCTCCAAAAGCAGAAAACCGAGTTCGTCTTCCAGGTCGCGGATTTGGCGGCTCAACGCCGGCTGCGAAACGTGCAGCTTCAACGCGGCGCGCGAGACGTTCTCCTCCTCGGCCACGCCGATGAAATAGCGGAGATGGCGCAGTTCCATGTCCGGTCGAGCATACCCTTTGGTTATGCTGAGGCAAGAAACATGGTCTTTTCCAGGTTCAGGGGTGGTGTGGCATTGTCTTGCCATGATGAAAATTCGAAAAGCCAACGAAAGGGGCCACGCCGAACACGGATGGCTCGACACTTATCACACGTTCAGTTTCGCCGATTATTACGACCCGCAATGGATGGGCTTCCGCAGTCTGCGCGTCATCAACGACGATCTGGTAATGCCCGGGATGGGTTTCGGAACGCATCCGCATCGCGACATGGAAATCATCACCTACATCCTCAGCGGCGCGCTGGAACACAAGGATTCGATGGGCAACGGCCGCGTGATCCGCGCGGGCGAGGTGCAATACATGGCCGCCGGCACCGGCGTGCAGCACAGCGAATTCAATCCCTCAAAGGATGAGGCGGTGCATTTGCTCCAGATCTGGATTCTGCCCGATCGCAAGGGCGTGACCCCGCGTTACGCGGAGAAGTCGCTCGCGACCGCGCCCACGGGAGTGTTGCACCTGGTCACCAGCAAGACCGGGCGCGACGGTTCGATTGCCATCCATCAGGATGCCGATCTCTGGCTTGCCAAACTCGATGCGGGCAGTCGCGTCACGCACCAACTGGCACCCGGACGCCATGCCTGGGTCCAGGTGGCGGAAGGCGAAGTGTCGCTAAACGGGAAAAAACTGAGCGGAGGCGATGCTGCCGCCATCAGTGAAGAACGTACGCTGGAACTGAGCGCGACCAAACCATCGCAAGTCCTATTGTTCGATCTCAACTGACGGATGAACAGAAAGTAATGGAGAAGACCGAGGGATTGCTCCATGCTCTCCGTTGTCTCCCGTTCAAAAACGAAAATCCAGACACAGAAAACCATGAAAATCCTCACCCTCATCGCCCGGAGTCTGCTTGGTCTCGTCTTCGTCGTGTACGGCCTGAACGCGTTCCTGCAGTTCATTCACATGCCGCCGCCGCAAGGCATGGCCGGCGACTTCATGAAGGCGCTCTTCGCGAGCCACTACTTTTACGTTGTGGCGGTCCTGCAAATTGCCGGCGGAGCGATCTGCCTGCTCGGGCGGTTTGTGCCACTGGGCCTGACGTTGCTGGGTCCGGTGATCGTGAACATTTTGTTGTTCCACATCTTTCTTGAACCCTCCGGACTGCCGCTGGCTGTGGTGGTCGGCGCGCTCGCGCTGTTCCTGCTTTGGGCATACCGCCCGGCGTTCAGCGGTTTGATCAAACCGTGAGAGAACGCCTGGCGAATAGAAGAACCCCGGCAATTTCGGCGATTTCCCACGCCTTCAAAACACGACGCCCAGGTTCGAGGCCACGCTCGAACGCGTCGGCGGTTTGCTGGAATGTAATCTGGCAGGACTTTGACTCACGTCAAAGCGCGAACCGGGGGCAGCGGTTAGTCTGCAGACATGATTGAGCAGCCGCTGATTGACGCTGGTTCGGAAAAAATCCTGTCTCTGCCCGCCGAAACCCGGTTCGCGGCCAATGGCATCGTGAGCCGCACGCTGCTGCGGGCCGCCGGCACGCGTGTGGTGCTGTTCGGATTTGCCGAAGGTCAGGAACTGACGGAGCACACGTCCACGCAAAACGCACTGATCCAGATTCTTTCCGGCGAGTGTGAGTTCTCTCTGGCGGGCAACCTTCATTTGCTGAAGACCGGCGACTTCCTGTTCATGCCGGCCAATCTGAAGCACGCGGTCCGCGCCACAAAGCAATTCTCCATGCTCTTGACGCTGTCGAAACCTGACTAAACTCATGATCTATTAGCCATGAACGCAACTCTGCAAAGCGCAAACCTGATCGGCCCGGACAAGGTCATGGACGTGCGCCCGATTCCCTGTTCAGTAAAACACGGGCTCATCATTCGTACCTGGCTGGAATTGCCGGTCGGCGACCATTTCATCCTGTTGAACGACCATGACCCGGTGCCGTTGTACTACCAGTTCTCGGCGCAATGGCCGGGCGCGTTCACCTGGGAACACCTGGTCAAAGGCCCGGACGAGTTCCGTGTGAAGATCGCCAAGCTGAAGCCCCTCGTTCAGGTCGCCGCCGGTGCGCCGACGTGTTGCGGCGGGCGTTGACACGTCTCGCCGCAATGTCCCGGTGCGTGGTGCGAGCTTGAATGAACTCATCGGACAGGAGTTTGAGGTTCAGGGCGCGCGCTATTTCGGCGTGGAGGAATGCAGCCCGCGTTCCTGGATGAACTCCGCGCTTGGTCCGGGTACGGAACAATGGCTTCGCGGCCGCGCCGGCCTGCGTTGCCGGATGTTGACCCCTGGAACACTGCGCCGCGAAGCCCGACCTGTCGGAGGCTTTGCCAACTGGAACAGTCCAGCGGATATTACCGGGCAACCGGCAGCTTCCTGACCCGGATCACCTATGCCGCCGTTAAGTCAATTCAAACGATTCGATGTGCGCGACGTGCTGCGGCGGGGCATCGAACCATTCCCCGAAATCCGCCGGCGCATCGACGCGCTCAAGCCGGATGAAGGACTCATCATCGTCGCGCCCTTTTTGCCATCGCCGCTCATCGAGAAACTTGCCGGCGAGGGATTCGCGTCGAGGGTCGAGCGCGGACAGGGTAGCGATTGGATTGTTTATTTTTGGCGCGAACACGCTTAAGCTTGGACCGCGATGCCGGAGAATTTCGCCGAACTCAAAAAAATCGGACTCGTCAACACGCTTCGCAGTTGCCAGTTGTTCACGGGATTGCCGCTGCCCGACCTGGAAAACATCGCCGCTGTCACGGTGCTCAAGTCGTTGGAAAAGGCTGAGTATCTCTTTCGCGAAGGCGACCCGGCGCACGGCTTTTACATCGTCCAACGCGGCGCGATCAACGTCCACCGCGTCAGCGCGGCCGGCAAAGAACAGATCATTCATGTCTTTCGGGCCGGCGAATCATTCGCCGAGGTGGCTCTCGCCACCGACAAAGGTTATCCCGCGGATGCGCGCTCGTTGGAAACAACCCAGGTGTTGCTGGTGCAAAAGGCCGGCATTCTTGCGTTGCTCCGTCGGCAACCGGAACTCGCCCTGCGCATGCTCGGTTCGATGAGCAGCCATCTGCGCGTGCTGGTGGGACAGCTTGAAGACATGACGCTTAAAGATGTGGAAACCCGCCTGGCCAACTGGCTGGTCAAGCGCTGTCCCAAACCGGACAGCGATCAGCCTGTCCGCATCGAGTTGACCGCGACCAAACGCGTGCTGGCAGCGGAACTCGGCACCGTGAGTGAAACCTTTTCCCGCACGCTCGCAAAATTTCGCGAACAAAAGCTGCTCACCGTCAAGGGCAAGACCCTCACCGTGCTTTCACCTGCCAGGTTGAGCGCGCTCCTGCGGCGGAATCTTGGGGAGTAATTACGATGCCACTCATGAGAATTGAGCCGCCGCTCCTCGCGAAAACGGAGCCGGAACCAGGGCTTGCGACGAACAACCGGTGACGCGGGTGGCTTACGAGGCCATCGGCGCCTGACCATGAAATGGTCTGCTGAACCGCCGAGACGTTTGGCCGCGCACTTTTCGACTTAAACAGGCTGCGCCGCCGTCGCTGCGCTCGTTTGCTCCCCGGACCGGTCGCGCAGACGTGAGGCGAGCACCCAGGCGGTGAATCCGAGAAAACCGACGGCGCAAAGATTCAAGTAAAGCGTTTGCCGGCCGGAGTCCAGTCCCGCCGCGCACGGATACAGAATCCCCATGATCAGGAACTGGAGGGCCAGTGCTTTGATGGCGGCACCGCCAGTTATACAGGTCAGCAACCTGGCCAGCACCAGGAGCAACGGAATCAGGATCATGCCGGCCGTTCCGAAAAATCCAAACAGGAGGTCACTGAAGTCGCCCAGCAATCCGTAAGCGAATGCCGTCGCCGCGCCGAAGAAAATGCTGATCAACACGGCGTGCCTGGCTTGCGCGAGGGTCAGCGTCAAGGCGAGCATCGCAAAGATTAACAACCAGGCGCGCTCGGTTTCCCCGAGCACGGCGTTGGTCATTTCCCCGGGCTGCGGCCGGGACGGCAGCGCGACGCCCATGCCCTGGTTCGAGATGGCGTGGTCGAGATGGAAAGTCAGCACGCTGCCCTGGCCCTGGCTGGCGGGTTGGATCTCCGTCGGTGTCATGCAGCCGCCGGGATAGTTGAGCCGGGCTTTCGGCAAGTCCGGCAGCGTGAGAGTGAGCAGGAAGTCGCGAATCTCCCGCGCTTCCCTCACCTGGAAGTACCAGAAGGACACGCCCCGGCTTTGGAAGGCGATCTTGAGATCCAGCGCCTCGTTCGGTTGCAGCTCGCGCGCGAGCGTCAATGTCGCCTCTTTGAGTTGCATCTGCGGGAGCACATCCTTGCCATTCAGCGTGGCCGACAGGTCGTCATACATCGCGCGCGCGGCCGGCAGGGGAAACACCAGGTTGCACTGCTGCGGAGTCTCAGCGGGGTTGATCAGTTTCCAGGAAAAGCGACAAACCGTTTCGTAACCGCTGTAATACGCCGAGCCTTTCTGTCGCGGGTTTTGCTTCAACACGACGTCGTGTCGGGTCGTAACGAAGGGATTGCCGGTGACCGGATGCCGGACGATTTTCTTTCGCAAAACGGCGGGCTTGGTCAAATCTTCCGACTCGATGCGTTCCGTGACCTCCTCGTCGGTGTAGATCTCGACCTTCAGTTCGCCTTGCTCCTGCTCCGCCCCCCAGATCGTTCGCACGGCGTCGTAGTTTGCCTGCGTCACACGGCCATGGGTGCGTTGAAAATTCGACACCGTTTGGCGCAGATAAATGCGCAGCACCGCGATCGCGGCCACCAGCAGCGCGACGAGCATCAGGGCTCTCGCCAGATGCAGGAGTTGGCCGTAGAGCGTCCAGAGCAGGCTGGTTTTTCCCGGGGCCTCAGTGTGGGATGGGGATTGCCGGAAGGCCGAGAGAAACACGGCCAGCAGTGCCGCTCCCAGAAACAGCGCGATGAGCGGTTCGACATCGACCAGGTCGCTCGCGCGACCGGACAGTTTGAGCAGGATGGATTTCATGGCGGATGATTCCGAACGGCCCGCGTTGTCTGAGCGGCGCGGCCACAAACCGACGCAATTTCCCCGAGGAGAAATGGTTGCTCAAGGCCGTGCTCATGCTTCGGACGTTCGCGGACGTGCTTGTGTTGTGTCTCCGAAATAACGGGTATTTCAGCGACACAACATTTGTTGGTTTCACCGGGGCGCGACCGAAAACCGGAACGACGGAGTCAGGGAACACGCCACGGTGTTGTTGCTGGACGTCGCTCACTCGAGCGATGTCAGCCTGGGGCGAGGAACTGTTGCTTCGCAAAACCCACGAAGCGCAAACCCATTCAAAAACTTCGCCGGGAGATTGTCTATCTCCATCTGCAAAAAGTTATTCACATCTTCCAGCAGGGCAGCGGTTGCCGCTTGGCCATGCGCGATCTCGGCCGCAGGGACGCAAAGCCCGGCGACGAGTGACAATCGGGAGCATCTTTCCAAGTCCGCGGACGAATTCTCTTTCCGGTGGAACACGCGGGCCGACACGGACTGGGAGCGGACGGCTAAAGCAGTGGGCAAGACGGGTGGGAAACGGCTGACATATCGGCAGACAATGCGGATGCCGCGCAAGTTTCCGATTCAGGATTGACTTGTAAAACACCGAACAAAACGGATCGCATGGGAAAGAAATAGACATCGTAATAGACTCTTTGGCTTGAGCAATTTGTAAGGTCTAGTCCATAAAGAAATTGGTAATTGAGTTGCGTAATTGAAATAAAGAAGTCAAATTTGTTGAGTGTTGAACGATTGCCTGAAAATCATAAATACGGTTAACCGTTGCGAAGTCCACGCGATGGAAACAGCGGGCAAAGAGCTAGACCCTTCGCGAGAGGATTCATGCGAGAAATTTCGGCTGCATGTAAGGGAAGTTCAGTCAGCACTTGTTCATACATACGCAGTTATCGCTCATCTTTCGATCCAACAGAGCTCTCCGGAGTCAGCCGCCAATTTATGGAAAGAAATGATTGGTTTTTGTGAAGAGGCGTTGAAAGTGTTGTGGAAGCTCAAGAATCTTTACTCTGGATGTGGTACTCCAGAGTTATACGATCTGGCATTGGACTATAGGCAGCAGGCAGAAGAGCGTTACCGTGCAAATTTAGAGGATTCACAATGCCAGACTCCGATTCCGAAGGGATTGTTTCCGAATCCGACTTAGAGACGCTCACAGACTTATTTCGTCGTTTTGAAGGCGCGACTGATCCACTTTCGACTGATTGTAACTCCGCAAAGGAACTGTTTTATTTTACTCTTCGGCAAATTTACGTTGAAAGAGTCAGGACAAAATTCATCGAAATAGATTTTTCCATTTTTGCAAACATGACCCGTAAAATGTGCAGACAAAGATTATCTCGACAGGACCCGCCATTTCCCAGCTTGTAAAATCAATGCTTTTCATATGCCTGCTTCAAAACTCATTTCGCTTAAGCCTCTAAAATTTGAAGACGCGTGACTCGCTGGCAAAGCTTTCGAACCTTGCCGCCAATTGCTCGCGCGCGGCCGAACCGCGGTAAACCAAAAGCCGGTAGCGGAAACCCCGCGTTTGTTTCGCCGCGAGTTTCCAGTCACCCAGGGCTGAAACGTTCGGATTGATCAGTCCCTGCTCGTCGGCGCGCCAGCCGGAGGGATGATTTGGATTGCCGGGATGATCGAACACCGCGATGCCGAACGTTTCGCTTTCAAACGGGCGCTCGACATTGCACCACGCGGCGCGCTGTTGTTCGCATTCCCGGCCACGCAGTCCGCTCGAGTTGAGGTGCGTCTGGCGAGGATTGGCTTTGTCCCACGGCATGCGCACCGACAGTCCGCCAACAAAGAATTTGCCGAAGTTCACGTCCTGTTCTTTGGCCCGCAGCAATAAATCAAAGTCGATCGCGTAAACGTCGGGTGATTCGGGCGCATGGATCGTGATCGCGTCTTCTTCTTCGAGCACGACGTCTCCGTTGGGCGCGACCAGTTCCACCAGCGCCCGCCAGGACACGCGGTCGGACGCTTCCTGCAAATCGAGCAGGCGCGCGAACCGCTGCTTGCCCTCGTCTTCTTTCCAGTAATTGAATCCGTTCACGCGATGAAATCCGGTGAAGATGCCGTGCTGCCACGGATGATCCGCAGGACGATCCTCCGTGAGCGCCACTCGCCCCGAAGCGTCGCGCACCGGATGAAGATACGGACGGCCGTTCGGCTCCATTACGTAAGTCGCGAGTTCAATCCAGTCGCCCTGGCCCGGCCACTGCACACGGACGGCAAGTCTTCCTTCGCTGGACGCAATTTTGAGCCGGCTGGCGGGCTTCGGCGCCGCGTTCGCTCTCGGAATATCCGGCGCGCCGGGAATGAGCCGGGCCGACGCGTCCGTCGGCGGCTTGTCGAGCGCCAGAAAGGCAAACAGGTCCGCCAAATCATTTTTGTCGAGCAACGACTCGATTCCCTCCGGCATCATCGAGAGCTTGCTCACGCGCGTGTATTTCACCTGGTTGCGCGGCACCGTCTCCTCGCCTTCGCCGGGCATTCTGACCACGACGCGCTGCGCGTTGTCCTCGGCGATCAAGCCGGTGAGATTGCGGCCGTCCTTCGTGACAACGGTGGTGACCTGGTAGGCCGGTCCGATGACGAGGCTCGGGTCAAACACGTTCGACAACAGTTGCTCGAAAGAAGCGCGGCCGTTCGCTGTCAGGTCCGGCCCCACCTTTCCGCCCTCACCGTAAATCGTGTGGCATTGCGCGCACAGGTTGCGGAAGACGGTCTGGCCGCGGTGCGGATTGCCGATGCGCTCTCGGAAATATGCCGCCATATCGGCCACGACCTTCTCGCGCTCGGGATTTCGTTCCTCGCGAATCCTGCCGTACGCTTTCTCCACGGCCCAGAGCGCATCGCGATCGTTGCCTTCCAAAATCTTTCGCAGATGATTCGCGTTGAGCACGGCCTTGGGCAGTTTGTTCGCAAGCACGGCATCGAGAAGTTTCCGCGCCCACGGCTCGCGTTGCATGATCAGCTCAATCGCCAGCGGCTGCAGCTCGGGGGCGAGTTTCGGGTATTCACCGAGAAGAACGTCGGCGAGCTTCGCGTCTTCAACGCGTCCCAGGGCCGCCAAGACACGCCGAATGAAGGGCGGCGGGCCGGACGCCAATACTTCCGGCAACACCGTGAGCAACATCGGGTCACGGAACGCAATGAGCGCATCCAGCGCCTGCAATCGCGACGCTTCGGGTTCGTTGGCGGACGTGAAACGCCCCCGGACCGCAGCAGGATCAACCCGGGCCAGTCCCAGCCGCGCCGCCAGCAGTTGGGCGCTCAAAAAGAGCGGCGTGTCCTTTTCCCGCTCAAGCAGTTCGCGCAGGACCGGTTTCAGTTCCGCTTTGAGTTGAGTCGTGGCCGATGCGCTCAATCCATCAAGCTTCGCCGAGACGGTCGAGAGGCATTCCCTGGCGCGCTCCGTATTCCGGCCTGCAATAAACCCGACAAAAGCGGCAACCGCTGTCCCATCGGGCTTTTGCGCGCTCAGGATGCGTTCGACGATCCGCGGCGAGAGGGCGGCAAGCGCCGGCGAGAGGTCCTTAGGGATTCTCGCGGCCCGCGCTGTGCGTCCCTCCGACTCCATCAGAGAAACGAACCGCGCGGTGTCTGTTTCCAGCAGCGGATGGAGATTGTTCCACACGATCGACGGGATGAGTTTGTCCTGTCCGCAGCGCGCGAGCACATCGTTCAGGGCCGCCAGCGCGTCGAAGCCTTTGATTTTGCGCGAAGCAATGGCGACCTGGAGTTGCACGTCCGCCGACGGATCGCGCGCCAGTTCCGTGAGCTTCCCGCGAATCGCCGGCGATACCTGGCCGAAATTTCCGGCGGCACGAACGCCCCAGGCGCGGTAAGCCGGATCGGAATGCGCGAGCAGCTTCAGATGAAACGCCGGCTCAAGCGTGCCGCTGCCGATCAGTGCCCACAACGCGTGCAGCCGTGCTTTGCGTTCGATGGTCGTAGCAGCCGGCCCCCTCACCCCATCCCTCTCCCCCTCCGAGGGGGAGAAGGTGGCCGACCTGTCCGCCGTAGCCTTGGCGAAGGCGGAAGGCCGGGTGAGGGGGCTCGCGCCAAGCACGATCTCTTCCAGTTTCGCTCGCAGTTCGGCAGAGCGGTGTGTCCTCACACCACCTCGCGGTCTGCCGGGGACAGCGCGCCCTGCCTCGGAAAGGCGCTCCGTCAAAATCCGCTGCGCCGTTTCGCGGAAATAAATGTTCCCGCTCGCAAGCCGCGCGATCAGTTGTTCGTCGCTTTCCCTCGCGAGATCCATCGCCGGCGCGCGCGGCGTGTTCTGGTAGCGCAGCCGATAGAGCCGCCCCTTGAGCCGGTCCACACCCTCGGGATCACGCGCGGCGTCCTGCGAGCAATGATAACGATCGTACCAATCGAGGATGTAAAGACACCCGTCCGGCCCGATCTTCAG
>DASPXS010000104.1:0-3121 GCA_035637175.1 Haliangiales bacterium
TCAACTTGCCGGCGTCGCTGGGCCTATGTTCACCAGCGCCACGGTGAGTGGAGGGCAACTGACGCTGAACTGGAGCGGCACGGGCACGTTTATCGTGCAGCAGGCCGCGACGCTCACCGGCAGCGCCGGCGATTGGTCCGATCTGACCACGGTCAACGGCAATACCTATTCCGTTACCGTGGGTGTGGGCAACAAGTTCTATCGGATCAAACAATAGTTCTAAACTTGTGAGACCGGGGGCTGCCGCTTCGAACGGGAACTCGAAGCGGACCCCGCAATACCCCCGGTCTTCCTTGATCAGCCCGCGCCGATGAATTGAGACAAGAGCCGATTGGCTGAAGGCGCCTCAATTGGCGGGCGCAAAAATCCGAAACTTTGGATTTTACAGTCTGCAATTTCTGAATAGGATTTCAGGGAGCCACGAATAGAGAATGCCGGCCATGGACGATGCGGTGCGCGGTAAGCGCGAAATCAAGCGAACCAGTTGTTGGCTGGCGGCTTGGGCGGCGGTCGCTGTTCTATCTGTGCCGCTGAACGCCGGCCCTTCACCGGCGAGGGATGTCAATGACCTTTTCACACCCGCCGAACGCGGCCATTGGGCGTTTCAAAAAATGGCGCACTCCAAACCGCCCAATGTGGAGGTTGCCGACCGGGTTCGGAATCCGATTGATGCGTTCGTCCTCGCCCAATTGGCGGCGAAAGCACTGAAACCCGCTCCGCCCGCGGACAAAGTCACTTTGATACGCCGGGCAACCTTCGATTTAACCGGCCTGCCGCCGACGCTGGAAGAAGTGGACGCGTTCCTGGCCGACAATTCACCGAAGGCCTTCGACAAGGTCGTCGAGCGCCTGCTGGCCTCCCCGCGTTACGGCGAACGCTGGGCGCGGCACTGGCTCGACCTGGCCCGTTATGCCGAGAGCGAAGGGTTCAAGGCCGACGAGATCCGGCCGAACGCGTGGCGGTATCGCGATTACGTCATCAAATCGTTCAACGACGACAAACCGTACGACCGGTTCATCGAGGAGCAGATCGCCGGCGATGAACTGTGGCCGAACGAACCGGCCCTGCGCGCGGCCACCGCCTTCAACCGTCACTATCCCGATGAAAGCAACGCGCGCAATCTGATGCAGCGCCGGCAGGAGATTTTGAATGACATCACCGACACCACCACCGCCGTGTTCCTGGGTTTGACCGTCGCCTGCGCCCGATGTCACGACCACAAGTATGACCCGATTCGGCAGTCGGATTACTACCGGTTGCAGGCGTTCTACGCCAACTCCGGCGCCGACGACGATATCCCGTTGGTTTCGGAAAAGGAACTGAAACGTTACCGCGAGCAACGGGCCAACTGGGAGGAGAAGACCCGCGTCGTCCGGCAGGAAATGAACGCCATCGCGGAACCGCACCGCCGCGCGATCATCAAAGATTACCTGGACAAGTATCCGCCTGAAATTCAGGACGCCCTGAACAAGACACCCGAGGAGCGGACGCCGATCGAGTGGCAGATGGTTCATAAGGCCAACCAATATCTCGATCCGGGTTCCTATCAATACATCGCCACCGAAAGCGCCGTGGAGGGACGACTCAAAGGCGATCAAAGAGAACGCTGGATGGAGTTGAAGGATGAACTGAAGAAGTATGCTTCGCTCAAGCCGGCGGACCCGCCCATCGGCACCGGTATCACGGATATCGCGCCGGTGGCGCCGCAGACCCACGTGCTGCGTCGCGGCGTTTACGACGCGCCCAAAGAAGAAGTCCAGCCCGGCTTTCTCCAGATCCTGGATCCCAAACCCGCCGGAATCGTTCCGCCCGCGGCAAGCCGTTCGAGCGGTCGCCGGATTGCCTTGGCCCGTATTCTTGCCGACCCGAACAATCCGCTCACCGCCCGCGTCATGGTGAATCGCATCTGGCAATACCATTTCGGGCGCGGCATCGTCGGCACACCGAGCGATTTTGGCGCCAAAGGCGATCGTCCCACTCACCCCGCCCTGCTGGACTGGCTCGCCTCTGAATTTGTCCGCAACGGCTGGAGCATCAAAAAAATGCACCGGCTCATCATGACTTCGAATACCTACCGGCAATCGTCGCGTTACGATGAACTCGCCGGGAAGACCGATCCGGAGGACAAATTACTGTGGCGCTTCTCCCGACAACGTCTCGCAGGCGAGGAAATTCGTGACGCGGCGCTGGAAGTGTCCGGCCTGTTGAATCTGAAAATGGGCGGTCCCAGCGTTTTTCCCGAATTGCCGCCGGGCATGTCGCCGACCTACAGCGGCTGGAAACTGACGAAGGACGCGGCGGAGCGCAATCGCCGGAGCATTTACGTGTTCGTCAAGCGGAACACGCGCTATCCGTTGTTTGAAAGCTTCGACATGCCGGACACGCACGAGAGCTGCCCGCGCCGCAACGTCACCACCACGCCGTTGCAGGCGCTCAATCTGTTGAACAGCGAACTGACTTTGAACTGGGCGCAGGGCTTCGCCGCGCGCGTCATCAAGTCCGCCGGCGGCGACCTCGACAAGCAGATCGACTCCGCTTATCGCCTCGCGTTCTCGCGACACCCGGACAATGCCGAAAAGGAAACCGTGAAGAAATTTTTTGACCGGCAGCGCGGGCTCATCGCCGAGCGCGCGACTGCGGGCGGGGAACTGGCGCTGCCGCCGGACCTGCCGGAAAACACGGACACCGTCGAGGCTGCGTCGCTCGTGGATTTCTGCCACATGCTGATCAATGCGAATGAGTTTGTTTATCGCAACTAAAGCCAGGTTTGACACTCACGGCGACTGCCGATAGCCTGAGGACGTGCTGAAAACAGCTTCGCGACCCTTGACGGTTCATGATTATCGGGAGCTGCCCGAAGGTCCGCCCTATTCGCAGTTGATTGAAGGAGACTTGGTCATGTCCCCATCGCCTGATCTGTTTCACCAGGACATCTTACTGAGCCTGGCGCGGATAATCGGAAATTATCTCGAAACAAACCCCTTGGGCAAGGTTGCGATTGCTCCTTCCGATGTGTGCCTGACGGATCTCAACGTTTACCAGCCTGACTTCTATTTTGTTTCCAACGCGCGGAAATCGATCCTCACCGAACAAGGCGCGGAGGGCGCTCCAGACCTGGTGG
>DASPXS010000105.1:0-5501 GCA_035637175.1 Haliangiales bacterium
TGATTCTCGATCATGATCAGGATCGGGCCTTGATCGATGCCGAGCACTTCGCGGTCCCACCAGTGGGCAGTCAGATTGAAGGCGTCGCAAAAACCGTAGGCCGTCCAGAGGTTCGTGCGATAAGCATCGTAGAGATAACGCAGCGTCGGGATGCAGATTTCCGGAGCGAAGGGAATCGAGCCGCCGACCGCGGTGGGTGCGATGGTGCCATCGTCATTTTCAGGGGGCGGCGCTCCGCGAGCAGAGTAGCTACGAAACCGGCCAAAGCCGGGACCGTCGCAGGCGGTCAGTCCCCAGACCCGCTCTCCGTAGCCTTTGAACTTTCCTGGATTCGCGATGACATAGGCGCGTTGGGCCAACGTCGCGCGACGCGAGTTTTCGAAATAGTCGATGCCATTGGCGCGCATGTAATCATCGGCGATCCCGCGAAAATCGATCCAACAATGGGAATATTGATGGCCGAAGAGCGGGGCGAAGTGGACGAAGCTCTGGCCGTAGCTGGTCTTCCATTGATAACCGCTGGTCCATTCCTTCCAGGACTTCGCCGGCAGCGTATTGCGCTCGGTCCCCAACCCGAGCAGATAGAGGATCATTGCCTCGTTGTAGCCGATCCATCGGCTCTCGATGAAACCGCTTTCGGGACGCCAGCCCATCGAAAGTGTCCCGCTCCCGGCCTCTCCGGACGGGAGTTGAAGGGCGGGGGCATCGCGTTTGTCCGCCTCCGGGGAGGGGTCAGAGGTGGGTGGGCGGGTTGTGCGGGTATTGGACTCGGCCATCATCCAACGCCAATCAACGCGATTGTAGATGCGGTTCGCAAGTTCACGAATGGCCGTCTCGTCGGCGTTCGCACCGTCGAAGTATTCGCGGGCGTAGAGTGTCCCGGCCAGGAACAACGCCGTGTCGATGGATGAAAGTTCGCATTTCCACGCCCGCAAGCCGGTGTTCATAGCGAGGAAATGGTAGAACCAGCCCTGGTGCCCGATCGTGGCCTGGGCGTCGGGACCCTGCGGCTTCTCCCAAAAAGTCTTCAACGCATTGAGCACGCGCTGGCGGCCCTGCTCACGCGTGATCCAGCCGTGATCAACGCCGATGCCGATGGCGGTCAAGCCAAAACCGACCGCGGCAATGCTGCAATGGGAGTTGGTTCGGGAACGGTCGCGCACGAGGCCGTTGGACGGATTCGCTTCGAGCCAGAAGTAATCGAAGGCCTTCTGTTGAACCAATTCGAGAAAGGCGGTGTCGCTCTGGAGCTTTTCCGGCGGTGCGGCCGGTGACCCGGCGCCCGCGGCCGACCAGGCCGCCAGACCGATGGAAACCAGGAACGAGCGGGTCACACGTCAACGGTGGATACCCCGTAGCGTGGCGTCAAGACCGGAGCGGCGATCGTTCGACCTTGTCCGAAGGGCAAAAGACTTAACCACGAATGCACACGAATGAACACGAATTGCGGGCGCCTCTGCGAGCGCGATTCCATTTGACTGCGGGTCCGACGGGCTGTGTAAATCGACGCTTGTCCGTGGTTGATTCATGAGCAAGGAAACAGACATCCGCGTCATCGGCGCCCGGCTGTACTTCCTGCCGTTGCGGACCCGTGTCCCGTTGAAATTCGGGACGGAGACGGTGACCTCGGTCACCTGTGCGCGGGCATGCGTCCGGGTGGCAAATCGCCAGGGTCGGCTAGCCGAAGGTTGGGGTGAAACGCCCCTGAGCGTTCAATGGGTTTGGCCGAGTGCGACTCCCTACGAATCGCGCCACGAAGCGTTGAGGAGATTTTGTGTCCTGCTGGCCCGGGCCTGGACCGGATTCGAGGCGACCGGTCATCCGATTGAGCTCGGGCACGATTTTCAGGAGCAGGTGCTGCCGGGCCTGCTGCGCAATTCGAATGAAGTGGGCGGGGCGGGACAAGCGATGCCCTGGTTGGCAGCCCTGGTTTGTTGCTCGGTCTTCGACCAGGCACTCCATGACGCCTATGGGATTCTGCTGGATCGGCCGATCTACGAAACCTACGGACGGGAGTTCATCAGCCGCGATCTCGCCGCTTTTTTGAATCCCGCTGCTGACACGGCCGTTTCCTTCGAAGGAAAATACCCTCACGACTTTCTCCTGCCAAAGCGCATGGACAAACTGCGCGCCTGGCATCTCGTGGGCGGACTCGACCCGCTCGACAAATCCGAACTGACAGGCAACGAACCGAACGACGGCTACCCCCAGTTATTGACCGATTGGATTCAGCGCGATGGTTTGAAATGCCTGAAAGTGAAGCTGCGCGGCAACGACGCCGAATGGGACTTCCAACGGGTTGTCAAGGTCGGCCGGATCGGAATGGAAAACGGCGTCGAATACCTTTCCGTGGACTTCAATTGCACGGTGACAGAATCGGCTTACGTAAACGATATACTGGATCGCTTTCTTGCCGAGCACCCGCGCATTTTCGAGCGCATCCTGTATGTCGAGCAGCCATTTCCGTACGAACTCGAACAGAACCGGATCGACGTTCGCACCGTGTCCGCCCGCAAGCCTCTGTTCCTGGACGAAAGCGCGCACGACTGGCGGTCGGTGCGACTCGGCCGCGAACTCGGCTGGACGGGCGTGGCGCTGAAAACGTGCAAGACACAGACCGGCGCGCTGCTGAGCGCCTGCTGGGCCAGGGCGCACGGCATGCAACTGATGGTGCAGGATCTCACCAATCCGATGCTCGCCCAAATCCCGCACCTGCTGCTCGCGGCGCACGTCGGCACGATCATGGGTGTCGAGACCAACGCGATGCAGTTCTATCCCGAGGCGTCAGCTCCGGAGGCCCGAGTGCATTCCGGGATTTACCGGCGCCGGGATGGAAGGATCGACCTGTCCACGGTGAGCGGCCCCGGCTTTGGCTATCGCGTCACCGAAATCCGGCGCGCCCTGCCGCCGTACGAGTTGGACCTGATGCCCCCACCTTAGAAAGGCGAGCACGACGCTGAAAAGAGAGGCACCAAGCAGCCGGGGAATTTCGAACCTTCACGAACTGGCGCGACATTATTTGATCCGATCGGACCAAATAATGTCGCACGCTCTCTTGGCGTTTGCTGGCAAGCGCACCGGTTGGAATGCCCGGACTGCGCGTGGGCGGTGGCGACGCCCAGGTCAGAGTTGCAGGTGAACCCGGCTTCGCGTTAACTGGAAACGCTCACCATGAATACAGGATTCTCAGCTCTTGCCACCCTCGCCTTTGGAAGCCTCGCGCTCGCCGCCGATGGGCCTGCGGATGATTTGGCCGCAGCTCGGCGCCTGGCGGACAGTTGGCGGGTGGAACGGCGGGTCGTCGATCTGCACCAGCACATTGATTACACGCCGGACCACTTGGCGCGCGCGGTTCGCATCATGGACCGCGTGGGGATTGGCCTCGAAGTCAATCTCAGCGGTGGAACGACCACGCACCAGCCCGGAAAACCGTCGGAGTTCGAACGGAACAAGAAACTGGCAGACCAACTCTTTCCGGGCCGATTCATCCACTACATGAATCTGGACTACACCGGCTGGGACCAACCGGATTTCTCCGAACGCGCCGTCAAACAAATCGAGGAGGGACATCGCCTGGGCGCCGCCGGTTTCAAAGAATACAAACGGCTGGGTCTCTACTTGCGCGACGGCGCGGGCAAACTGCTTCGGATCGACGACCCGAAACTCGACCCGGTTTGGAAACGTTGCGGCGAACTCGGCATGCCCATCTCGATTCACATCGCCGACCCGAAGGCGTTTTGGCTCCCTTACGACGAGAAGAACGAGCGCTGGAAGGAATTGAAAGACCACCGGAGCTGGTGGTTCGGCGACACAAACATCTATCCGTCACACGAAGAACTGCGCGCGGCGCTTGATCGCGTGATCGCGCGGCACCCGGAGACGATGTTCGTCTGCGTCCATTTCGCCAACAACGCCGAAGACCTCGATTGGGTGGAACAATCGCTCGACCGGCATCCGAACATGATGGCCGACCTGGCGGCGCGCATACCGGAGATTGGCCGGCACGATCCGGAAAAAGTCCGGCGGCTCTTCCTGAAGCACCAGGATCGGATTCTCTTCGCAACCGACTTTCAGGTCTATGACCGATTGACTCTCGGCTCCGGCGGCAGCGGTCCGCCGCCGACCGATGACGATGCGGTATGGTTCTACGAAAAACATTGGCGCTGGCTGGAAACCCGCGACCGGCAGTTCGAGCACATGACGCCCATTCAAGGCGATTGGAAGATTGACGCCATCGGGTTGCCCGCGTCCGCGCTGCGAAAGATCTATTTCGACAACGCGCGCCGCTTGCTGGTGCGTTCATTGCCGCTGCCGTTATTGAAAGCGACGCGGCTTGAGGGAGTGTTGCGGATTGACGGAAAGCTGGACGATCTGTCCTGGGAATCCAATGAAGGCGTCCGCCTGGAATGCCTGCTCAAAGACGGTTCGGCGCGGCCGGACCTTTCGACGAAGGTGCGCGCCCTGTGGTCGGACGAATATTTGTGCCTGGGGTTTGAGTGCCCGTTTACGGAGCTGACGGCCTTTAATCCTCCGGACTTGACCAGGGAACGTTCCGGTCTTTGGAACCGGGACGTGGTGGAGGCATTCATCGGCGGCGATAAGGAAAAGCATTACTTCGAGTTTGAAGTCTCTCCGAACGGCGAGCAATTGGACCTGGAACTGGGCGGCCAAACCAAAGGGCTCGATTGGAACAGCGGATTTGAATCGGCGGTGAACGTGGACAACACGGCGAAGATTTGGAGGGTTGAAATGCGCATTCCACTGAAAGCCCTGAGCGCGACGCCTCCGGTCCGGGGCACCCGTTGGCGGTTGAACCTTTATCGGCACGACCGGGCACATGACGTGTTCCTGGCCTGGAGCCCGACGGCGACCTCCACCGCCCACACGCCGGCAAGGTTTGGTTATCTCGAGTTCGAACCGTAACCGCGGCCCGACCCCAACTGATAGGACAGAGAAGTCACTTGACATCGTTGCATATTGCGGTAATTTCTGAACAGACAGAAATAGATGAAACAAATGTCGCCAGTTCAACAAAAGTTCGTCCTCCACTGGGGCGAGATGGGCACACGCTGGGGCATCAATCGCACCGTCGCCCAGATCCATGCCTTGCTTTACATCTCCGAGCAACCGCGGAACGCGGAGCAGATCGCGGAGGCATTGGGTGTGGCCCGCTCGAACGTCAGCACCAGCCTGAAGGAATTGCAGGGATGGGGGATTGTCAAACTGGTCCATGTGATGAACGACAAACGGGACCATTTTGAGTCGATGAAGGACGTGTGGGAAATGTTCCGGGTGGTGCTGGACGAGCGCAAGCGTCGCGAAATAGACCCGACCCTGAACCTGTTGCGCGAGTGCATTGTCGAGGCCGAAAAGGACAAACAAAGCGACAAATACACGGAGGAACGATTGCGGGCGCTCCGCGATTTCTTCGAGACGACCACCTCCTGGTACCTGCAAGTGCGCAAGTGGCCCAACAACGCCATCGTCAGGTTCGTCAGGCT
>DASPXS010000106.1:0-10509 GCA_035637175.1 Haliangiales bacterium
TCGCGGCTGGCGTGGTCGTGCACGCCCTTGAAGCGCGGCAATTATCCGCTGGAAAGCTGTTACCTCGAAGCGGCGTCGCCGCTGGGTTTGTGGGCGGTGCGGGCGAAACAGCCGGCGCGCGCGGAGATTCGCGTCTATCCAAACTTGTTGACCGAGCGGAACAGCGTGGCGGCGCTGTTTCTCAATCGCGGCAGTTTCGGGGCGCACGCACAGCGGCAGGTCGGCAAGGGACGCGATTTCGAGAAACTGCGCGAATACGTCCACGGCGACGGCTACGATGAGATCCACTGGAAAGCGACGGCCAAACGCGGTCGGCCGGTGACGAAGGTGTTTCAAATCGAGCGGACGCAGGAGGTGTATGTCATTATTGATGCCTCGCGGCTCAGTGCGCGATCGACGCTGGTTGCAGGTGGTGGGTCGCGGGTTGCGAATTCGCCAGACGGACACGCTCCAAGCAACCTGCAACCCCCAACCTACAACCCGCCCTCAGCAACCGTGTTGGAACGTTTCATCACCGCCGCTCTGGTCCTCGGCCTGGCCGCCGAGCGGGCGGGCGATTTGTTCGGCCTGTTGACGTTCAGCGACAAAGTGCAGAAATTTGTCCGCGCGAAAAACGGCAAGGCCCATTACGCCGCCTGTCGCGACGCCATCTATGCGTTGCAACCGCAAATCGTCACGCCGGATTTTGATGAGCTTTGCGCTTTCCTGCGCTTGCGGCTGCGCCGGCGCGCGCTGTTGATTTTCCTGACCTCGCTCGACGACCCCATGCTGGCGGAAAGTTTCGTGCGCAACATGGATTTGATCTGCCGGCAGCATTTGATTCTGGTGAACATGCTTCAGCCCCCCGGGGTCCGCCCGGTCTTCTCGAACCCGAACGTGACGTCGCTCGACCAGGTTTATCAACACCTGGGCGGTCACATTCTGTGGCACAAATTGTGCGAGCTGGAAAAAGTTTTGCAGCGCCGCGGCGTGCGCTTTTCGCTGCTCGACAACGAAAAACTGAGCGCGCAACTGGTCACGCAATATCTTAACGTGAAACAAAGACAGTTGATATGAAGCGAACGGAGTACTGGAGTGTTGGAGTGTTGGAGTGTTGGTAGTGGCACGGGCGTCTCGCCCGTGCGAACGTGGGCAACTACCACACCGGCGGGACGCCCGTGCCACTACCATCACTCAGCATCTTCCACCCATGATCATCGACCTCCGGAAGTTTTTGGCCGGCGAGCGGCGGCATTGGGCCGACCTCGAGTCGCTTTTGAACCGGCTGGAGACCAACCCCGGCTTCACGTTGAACCTGGAGCAGTTGAAACACTTTCACTATCTCTACGAACGCACTTCGGCGGACCTCGCCAGGATCGCGACGTTCGCCTCCGAGCCGGAGACGCGGCGTTATCTGGAATCGCTCGTCGCGCGGGCCTACGGCGAAATTCATGAAACGCGCGAGAAACCGCACCGGCTCGCGCCCCTGCACTGGTTCTTCAACTCCTTTCCCCAAACGTTCCGGCGCCATCTCCGCGCGTTCTGGTTGTCGGTGGCGATCACCATCGCGGGCTCGCTTTTCGGCGGGGTGGCTATCGCCTTCGATCCCGACGCGAAATCGGTCATCATGCCATTTTCGCATTTGCAGGGCGATCCGCGCGAACGCGTGGCGCGCGAAGAAAAGGCGACCAACGACCGGCTGAGCGGCGTGAAAGGAACCTTCTCGACTTCTCTGATGACGCACAACACCCGGGTCTCCATTTTCACGCTCGCGCTGGGCATGACGTGGGGCGTCGGCACGATCATCATGTTGTTTTACAACGGTGTGATTCTCGGCGCGGTGGTGATGGATTACCTGCTGGCGGGGCAGACCAAATTCCTTGTTGGCTGGTTGCTGCCGCACGGCTCGTTTGAAATTCCGGCGATTCTCATCGCCGGACAGGCGGGCCTGATACTGGGCGGCGCGTTGATCGGCTGGGGCAGACGGACTTCGCTCGGGACGCGCCTGCGGCAGATTTCGCGCGATCTGGTGACGTTGATCCTCGGGGTAGGCGTTTTGCTCGTGTGGGCGGGGTTGGTGGAAGCATTCCTCTCGCAATACCACGAGCCGATCATTCCCTATTGGGCCAAGATCACCTTCGGCACAGTCGAACTGTGCCTGCTCGCGCTGTTCCTCGCCCGTTCCGGCCAACGGCAAATGAAGAGCCCGGAACCCGGCATCCGGAACTCAGAACTTACCAGGTAATCCTTCTGTAACGGATGCGCCAAAGCAAAACCAACACGCTGCTCATCAAAACGCCGGAGGGCATCGTCTTCTCGTTGTTGCTGGCCGGGCCGGTGACCCGTTTCCTGGCGTGGAGCGTGGACGTCGCCTGCATCGGCGCGTTGTCCAGCCTGGTCGGGGCGCTGTTCGGCCTGTTGGGACTGATCAGCGTTGATTTTGCGCGGGCGATTATTGTGCTCGCTTGCTTCGTCATCCAGATCGGTTACGGCATCGTTACGGAATGGTTCTGGCGCGGACAAACGCTCGGCAAACGGCTGCTGCGCTTGCGGGTGATGGACGCGCAGGGACTGCGGTTGCAATTCAGTCAGATCGTGATTCGGAATCTACTGCGGTTCGTTGACATGTTGCCGGCGTTTTATCTGGTCGGCGGCATCGCCTGTTTGACCAGCCGGCGCGCGCAACGGTTGGGCGATTTCGCGGCCAACACGATCGTGGTTCGCCATCCGAAGATCAAGGAACCGGACCTCGACCAGTTGCTGGCGGGCAAATTCAATTCGCTGCGCGAGCATCCGCATCTGGCGGCGCGATTGCCTCAACGGGTCTCGGCGACGGAGGCGCGCGTCGCTTTGCAGGCGCTGCTGCGCCGCGACGAACTGGACGCCTCGGCGCGGGTCGAGCTTTTCAATGAAATCGCCGGCCATTTCCGCGCCCTGGTCGAATTTCCGCCGGAAGCCGCCGAAGGCATCACCGACGAGCAATACGTCCGCAACGTCGTGGATATCCTTTTCCGGCCGCAGCGACCGGAGCGACGGGAGACGTTGCAGGCGGCGTCGCGGTGAGGGCGCGATCAACGGCGCTCTTTGGACGCACTTCCGTGAACCGTCGGAGGCCCCGCCAGGTTTTGGAGTGCGCCAGTCTTCTGGCGCTTTGGCAATGAGGCGAGCCGACCGAAAGCGCCAGAGGACTGGCGCAGTCCAAGACGCTACCGCGCGATCCGCCGGTTCAGGGTCCCAATGCACGGCATCAGAGTCGAGGAGAGGCTCTCCATGAACCGGCAGGTAGTGGCGCGGGCGTCTCGCCCGCGTTGCCGAGCTCGCGGGCGAGACGCCCGCGCCACTATTTCGCCGCTCGCAGGTTCATGGTCTCTCGAGCATGTCTGGAACTTATCTCATAACTTGCGAAAGGAGCGCGGCGTTCACGCCGCCTCAGCTTTCGCTTGCCGAATACGGCCAGAAATCACCCGGCTCGCCTCTGTTGAAGCGGGCTGAAGCCCGCGCCCCGGTATTTATGAGATGGCTTCTAGAATTTTCCGGTGCGCGCTGGGGAAGGCCAGCTTGTGCAACGCGGCTGGCGAACACCAGCGTGCGTTTTGAATCACCGCGGGCATTCCGTCAGTGAATGCGGCGCGAAACACGTCCATCGTGATCCGGTAGCGCGTGATCGTATGCCTGACTTGATGCAGCGGTTGAAGGGCGGAGGGAGACGAGCCGAACAAACCTTCCGCGATTCGGCGGCCATCGGGTCGCTCGTCCACTTCGGCACAGGGAAATTCCCAGAGACGCGCGTTCACCACGCCGGAAGGACGTTGGCGCACGAGAAAACGACCGTTCCTTTCAATCACAAACGCGACAAATCGGCGCCTGGTTGAGGGGATTCGTTGTCCCGGATTGGGCAACTGCTCCGTCCGATTCTCGCGAAACGCGACGCACTGTTTTCGGAGCGGGCAAAGCGGACATTTCGGTCGGCGCGCGGTGCAAATCACCGCGCCCAGTTCCATCAACGCCTGGTTGAAGTCCGAACAATTCCGTTCGGCCGTGCCGGTGTCGTGGGAGAATTCGACCGCTCTGCTCATGAACCTTCCCTTTTGCTTAGCCGCCTCTTGCACCAGGCGCTCGGCGAGGTTCCAGAGTTCTGCGGCGGTTTTGTTCTGGCGCGGATTTCCGGCGATGCCGAAAACGCGGGTGAACACGCGGATAACGTTGCCGTCGAGGATCGGAGTCGGCTGATCGAACGCGATGCTGCATATCGCGCCGGCGGTGTAACGCCCGACTCCAGGCAGCGCCAGAACGTCGGCGAATCTTTCGGGGAACCGGCCGCGGTGCTTTTCAACGATCCTTTGCGCGGCCTTTCGCAGGTTTGCCGCGCGCGTGTAGTAACCGAGGCCTTCCCAGAGTTTGAGCACTTTGTCGGGTCGGGCGCGGGCCAACGACGGCACGCCTGGCAGCGCGCGCATCCAGCGTTGCCAATAGGGAATGACCGTCTTGACCTGCGTCTGCTGGAGCATGATCTCGGAGATCCAGATGGCGTAGGGGTCGCGCGTGCAGCGCCAGGGCAGGTCGCGCGCATTGTCCCGGAACCAGGCGAGCAACGGCCGGACCAGATTGCCGGCCACCGGACCGCGGCTGTGTGCGGAGCGCCAGCCGCAGCGGCTCCGCGGGAGCGACAAATTGGGATCCTTCCACAACGCCTGGGCATTCGGGCGTGCTTCGGCTGGTCCTTCGGACACAGCCGCGGTCCGTTTCCTCGCGCTTCGTTTGCGTTGCACAGTTGCGGAGATTACGATAACGCCCTACGATGACTCAACATCTGTGAAGCCATTGACCTCATATACTTGCGCGCTGGCCGAGCCCGAGGCACGGGCTCTGGAAAAATATTTGCGCGAACGCGGCTATGAGTTTCGCGACGTGCCCCATGCGAGGTTCGCCGCCGAAAAGGAGAATGTCAACGTGGTGCTTTACCAAAGCGGCAAGCTGGTCGTGCAGGGGAAGGGGACGCAAGAGTTCGTGGAGTTCGTGCTGGAACCGGGCATTTTGAAAGAGGCGCGGCTGGGCTATGAAACCATTTTGCATCCGGAGTTGTTGCTGCCGCGGCTCGGCGTGGATGAAAGCGGAAAGGGGGATTTTTTCGGGCCGCTGTGCATTGCGGGTGTTTACGTGAATGAAGCGGTGGTGAATGCCTGGCAAAATGAGGGCATTCGCGATTCCAAAAATATTTCCAGCGACAAAAGGATCGGTGAACTGGCCAGGTTGATTCGGGAAACGCCCGGCTGCGTCGCCAGCGTCGTGCCGATTGGAAATGAAGCTTACAACCGCCTTTACAGCCGGATGAAGAGCGTGAACGCCATGCTGGCATGGGGGCATGCGCGGGCAATTGAAAATCTGATGGGACAGAAGCATCGAATGAATCCGCCGCCGGTCCGCGCCATCAGCGACCAGTTCGCCGCCAACAAAGCGACCGTGGCCAATGCGCTGATGGGCCTGGGCCGGGAGATTGAACTGGTCCAGCGTCACAAAGCGGAGGCGGACCTCGCGGTGGCGGCGGCCTCAATCCTGGCGCGGCACGAATTTGTTTCGCGGCTGGCCGCACTCGAAAAACAGTTCGGCGCGAAATTCCCCAAAGGCGCGTCCGCTGGAGTGGATGACGCCGCCAAAGAGTTCGTCGCGAAGCACGGGGCGGAGCGACTGGCCGAGGTCGCCAAGATGCATTTTCGAAACGCATTTCGCGCGCGGGGACTGCCCGAGCCGCCCAGGACCGAATGGCGCGAATGAAGTCTGCCGGCAACAGCAGGCGGTCGGCCAATTCCTGCGGTCGAAAACAATTCCTGAAATTTCCCGAGAATTTTTTTCAGAAAAACCGATTGACCCGTCATTCGACGTGTGCGACCGGTTTTCTGTCAAATGAGGGATAGTGCTGTCCTCGGGACAAGGGCAGAACACGCCGGGTCAGGAGACCGGGCGTCTGATAACCGAAAACCAATCCAAATAGCGTTCACGCTTTCTCCCGTCGATGGGTGAAAGGACCGAGGCGCTTTTTGGCAATGAAACGAACATGAAAATGAAACTGAAACCGAAAAAGAAACTGAAACCGAAAGAACAAGTCACTCGGCCGGTTACAGGCCGTTTCAACCTGCCGGCGCTCGTCGCGCTGGCAAGTCTCCTGTGTTTATCGTGGCAGGACAGATTCAGCGCCGTTTCCGCTGCTCCGATCGTCACGCAAACGCAACCTATCCGGCTGGGATTCGATGCCACGGCCCCGGTGTCGGAGCACGCCGGTGACAGCATAAGTCTGTGTCCTCTCGTGCCGCCGGGGCTGCCCGCGGGTCTGAGCTACGACATCAGTGTTTCGGGGACCGCGAATGTCAGGATGGACATGGGCGCGGACGTTACCTTTTCCTACGACAAGGCGAACGTCCTGGCCGGAGCCACCTTGCCGGTGAATGTTACCTACACTCCCACGCCAGGCGGCGGCCCAAACGTTCATGTCAAAGTGCCGGTGAACATCTCGGTCCAGGGATGCATTAAGGACTGCTTCCTGCCAGACCTGTGCGACACCATCACGATACCTTGCACGTTTGAGGCCGGACCGACCTTCTTCACGGCGCCGCTGACCGGCGACGGGCCGGTCACCGTTCCGGTGGTGAGTTGCACCGTCAGTTTGAATGTCGCCGGAGTGGTTGACGTGGGCAGCGCGCACATCGAAGGGAGCATCACTCTGTCTCCCGTTCCGAACACGGGCGGTTTTCCCGGCCTCGCCGGTGCGGGCGCGGCCTTCGGTGTCACTGGCCCGGCCACCGCGCCGCTGATTCCGGTGCTGGAATGGGACACCGCGGGCCAGACGGTCGCTGCCAATCTCGGATTAAACAATCCGCTTCCCAGCGCGGCGGACGTGACCCTGAGGCTGACGCCGGTTTTTCACTGGTTAGCCACCTCCGCCGACCTGAGGCTGGTGATCGAACTGGGCAGCGTTTTTCATGACGTCGGCTTCAGTGATCCCTCCCCGATCTCCCTGTTCTCCGGAAGTCTGGGGCCGATCTATTCGGATGTCGGCCTCGACACGCAGGTCGGCGACGCGGTCAGCGCGGCGGTCGGTTTCGACCCCGGTTTTGCCGCTGCGATCGCCGCCGGCAACGTTCCGATTCCGTTGACGAACCCGGAAATTCAAGCGCTCAACACGAGCACCACGCCCGTGCTCGGTTCGGTTGGCTTTACCTTCAGCACCGACGTGACTCCGCCGACGACCACGGCGTCGCTCGCGCCTTCGCCCACGCCGTTTGGCTGGAACAACAGCGATGTGACGGTGACGTTGAGTGCCACCGACCCGGGCGGCACCGGCGTGGCTAAAATCACTTACAGCGCCAGCGGCGCGCAGAACATTCCGCCAACCACGGTCAATGCCGCGCTCGCAGCGTTCATGATTACCGCTCCTGGCATCACCACGGTGACATTCTTTGCCACCGACAACGCCGGCAACGTTGAATCGGGAAAGACAGTCATCGTGCGGATCGATGAAATCGCTCCGACCATTACCATCAACCAGCCGGCGGCGACGCAATACCCGCATTCCGCCGTTCTCACACTGGACTACACGGTCGTCGATACGGGCGGTTCGGGGCTGGATTCGTTCACGGCGCGATTGGACGGCGCCACCACGCTGGCGGGGCACGGACTGGCGAGCGGCCAGGCGATTGACCTGCTGACCGAACTGGCGTTGGGCACCCACACGTTCAGGATCGACGCCGTGGATAAAGCGGCGAACACGTCCTCGAATATTGTGACGTTCGAAATCATCGTCACGCCCGACAGCATCAAGGCGGACGTGACGCATTTCCTGGCCAGCGGCCAGATCAAGAACAGCGGCCTGGCGAACTCGCTGCTGTCAACCCTGGAGGCCGCCGCGGCGGCGCGGGCGAAGGGAGATTGCAACACCGCCAACAACAACTACCAGGCGTTCATCAACCAGGTGACTGCGCAGATCGGCAAGGGGATCGATCCCGTTGCCGGGGCCATCATGATTGCCGACGCGCAATATCTCATCGCGCACTGTCCGTAAAACCGCGGACCGGCAGATCGAAAGCGCGCGCGGGTTTGAACGTTTTCATCCCGCGCGCGCTCTTCATTGTCATTGGAAACCTCCGGCTACGCCGGAGGATTTGCGAAGTTCGACAATTTCGGGAATGGTCCGAGTCGCCGTCCCAAATGGCAACCCGGTTCCCTCACCCTGACCCTCTCCCACGGGGAGAGTACGTGTTTAGCGCCCTTATCAAGATCGGAGCAGGAGCGCGGCCTTCAGGCCGCTTCAATGTCCGCACGGCAGCAGCGCTCGGGAATTCCGCAACGTCGCAGCGAATAAATCAAACGGAAGCGGCGTAAACGCCGCGCTCCGTTCCCCCGCAGTGACAACGCTAAACAGGTACCGGGGAGAGGGAACAGCCGGCGTCAGATTCGGTTGTTCGGGAGGTTCGTCGGGCAGACACCGCGCTGGGTGCGCTGAAAGCCATCGGAAGATTCTCCCTCTCCCCGAGGGAGAGGGCGGGGTGAGGGGGGAAGATGACGCTCGCTGTGCGAACCGCGTTGGCACTTGCCGGAAGTCTGCCGACCGCCCTGTCAAAAAAATTAAGTCGTTTTAAGTCGTTGGCGCTATCTATCTGACTCCGCTCGCCAGAATCGTCTGGAAGTGCGGCGGCTGTTCTTCGCGCGCCACGACGCTGATCTCGATTTTTTTGAAACCGGCTTCTTCCAGCCAGCGGTGCAGATCGCTCTCCGCGAAACCGAGCCAGCGATCGCCGTACAACTCGCGCGCTTTGTCGAAGCCGTGCTGAAGCAGGTCCAGAATCATGATTTGCCCGCCCGCACGAAGAATCTTGTGCGCCGAACTGATCGCCTCGGCCGGGACCGCGGCGTGGTGGAGCGCCTGGCTCAGAATCGCCAGATCAACGCTCTGCGGTTCGATGGGCGGATTCTCCAGATCACCCAAACGAAACTCCAGGTTCTTCAGCCCGTTTTTCTTCGCTTTGGCCGCGGCGAAAGCGACGATTTTTTCGGAATTATCGACCGCGATGACCTTTTTGCAGCGGCGGGCGAGCAATTCGCTCAACAGACCTTCGCCCGAGCCGAGGTCGGCCACAACCAGCGGCGGCAGGATTCGCAGCAGCAGATGACCGAACGCCTGCCACGACCGGCCCGGCCCATACACGCGGTCAAAACGGCCCGCGATCTGATTGAAATAGACCTGCGCCTGTTCGCTCCGCCGGGCGAGAACCCGCTTGAGATTGAGCTGATCGGCCGCCCGTTCATTCGTTTCTTTCGCGCCGCGCACCGCCAGTTGAATGAATTCGCGCGCGACCTCATCGGCATTCTCGTTCAGCTTGTAAAACGTTCGTTTGCCCTCGCGCCGCGACTGCAGCAGTGCCGCGTCCTGCAACAAACCCAGGTGCGTCGAAATGCGCGACTGCCCCATCCTCGTGATTTCCTGCAGTTCGTTCACCGAAAGTTCGCCCTTCTCCAGCAACGCCATGATGCGCAGGCGCGTAGCGTCGGCCAGGGCACGCAGCGATCTCAGAGTGGCTGACATATAAAATTTTCCAAAATACCTGTTGACGTCTCTTCCAATGTTTATATCATCCTATCTTGATACGTCAATATGACAATAGAAAACAAAGTGCAGTCCGGTCAGCAATGAGCAAAAACTATATCTTCTCTTCGGAGTCCGTCGGTGAAGGCCACCCCGACAAAGTGTGTGACACCATTTCCGACGCGGTCCTGGACGCGTGCCTGAGCCAGGACAAATACAGCCGGGTCGCCTGCGAAACCTACGCCAAGAGCAATCTGGTCGTGGTGGGCGGCGAAATCACCACCAAAGCGAAATTGGACTACAACGCCGTCGCGCGTCAGGCCATTCGCGATATCGGTTACGCGCATGACGACGACGTTTTTCACGCGGACCGCGTTTTGATTCTCAACGCGATCACCCAGCAAAGCCCGGACATCGCGCAGGGGGTCGATGCCCGCCAAGCCGAAGGGAAGGGGCACGGGGAACAGGGGGCGGGCGACCAGGGCCTGATGTTTGGCTACGCCACCAATGAAACGCCGGAAATGATGCCCGCGCCGATCATGTACGCGCATCAACTGGGCCGCGAACTCACCCGCGTCCGCAAGAGCGGCCGGGTCAAGTGGCTGCGGCCCGACGCCAAAAGCCAGGTCTCCGTCCAATATGTCGATGACCAGCCGGTGCGCATCACCAATATCGTCGTCTCGACACAGCATTCGGCGGAGGCAAAACACAAAACCATCAAGGAATTCATCATCGAAGAGATCATCAAGAAGGTCCTGCCGAAGCCGATGCTGGACAAAAACACCCGGTACCTCATCAACCCCACCGGGCGTTTTGTCGTCGGCGGTCCGCAGGGCGACACCGGTTTGACCGGCCGCAAGATCATCGTTGACACCTACGGCGGGATGGGCCGTCACGGCGGCGGCGCGTTTAGCGGCAAGGATCCTTCCAAAGTGGACCGCAGCGCTGCCTATATG
>DASPXS010000107.1:0-2136 GCA_035637175.1 Haliangiales bacterium
GTGCGTGAGCGGTTTCTCGCAGTAAACATGTTTGCCCAGTTGCAGCGCGGGCAGAGTGGCGAAGGCGTGGGTGTGTTCGGCCGTGCTCACCACCACGGCATCGAGATCGTTCGCCTGATCGTAGAGCTTCCGGAAATCAACATATTTACGCGCTTTGGGGTACTTTTCTCCCGCCTTGTTCAGTCGTCCTTCGTCCACGTCGCACAGGGCCACGATATTTTCGCTGCTCACGCTTTGCGTGTTGGCTGCGCCGCGGCCTCCGGCGCCGATGATGGCGATGTTCAGTTTTTCATTCAGTCCTTTGCCGCGCAACAGGGCTGGAGCGCCGAGCAGCAACGGCCCGGCCGCGACGGCGCTGGATTTGAGGAAGTGGCGACGACTCAAGCGCGAAACGCCGGGAGGAAGGTTGCAAAGTTTGGTCATAATCGAGCATTACGCCGGCAGGTTTATTGGCTCAAGGAGATTTAACGGCCGAACTCCGACGGGGGGGCGGAAGTCAGTTTTTGAGAATGAACCGTGAAGCCAGCCGCCGAGTGGCGAAAGACAATACCCTGACGTTGCATATGCAACCAAAGGTTGTCAGGGGCGTTTTGAGTGATCGATGGACGGTCATTTCCAGTGGTCGTTCGCAAGCGGCACAAATCATCAGGCATCGCCTGTCAGGGAAGACTCAAATTGCAACCTCGGGACCAATTATTACAACAATAGGGTTTATTAGAACGCATCTCCTTTGGACTGGAGAAACGGAGCCGACTGCGACACACTCGCGTGGGCTGCGATAAACGCTCTCAGTGCGCGCATCAACTGTCCCGGGTGCCGCACGGAAGGATGATTGATGAACCGACGCGCATTTCTGAAAAACACCGGCGCCACAGCCGCGCTGTTGTTCACCCGTCCGGCCCGGTGCGCGGAGAAGGAACAACCCGGTCTTTCCGACGAGGAGATTCTGGCGCAGTCGAAACAACGCATCGAAGAACACCGCAAGGGCGAAGGCGTGGTGACCGTGCGCGGCCCGGACGGCAAGCCCGTCGCGGGCGCGAAAGTGACGGTCGAACAACTGCGGCACGATTTTTTGTTCGGCTGCAATTTCTTCATGTTCGGCCGAATCAAAGACACGGAAGAGGAATGCCGCCGGCGCTTCGCCTCGCTGCTCAACTACGCCACGCTCGGCTTTTACTGGGGCGCCTACGAACCGGAAGCGGGCAAGCCGAATTATCAATACACGGACCAGGTGACGGATTGGTGCCGCGCCCACGGCATCACCTGCAAGGGACATCCCCTGGCCTGGGACCATCCGGCCAGTTCGCCCCGATGGCTGCCGGACGATCCCGACGAGGTCGAGCGCCTTTCTACGACTCGCGTCCGGGAGATCATTGCCCGCTTCCAAGGGCGAATTAACATCTGGGACGTCGTCAACGAGCCGACGGATTTGACCCGTTTCAAGAATCCGATGAATAACTGGGCCCGGAAACTGGGCGCCGCCGCGTTCACCAGGCTTCATTTGAAAGTCGCCCGGACGGCAAACCCGCAGGCGACGCTGCTTGTCAACGATTACCGCACCGATCCGCCCTATTACAACATCCTCGACGGCCTGCGCGAGAATGGAAAACTGCTCTTTGACGCGATCGGGATTCAAAGTCACATGCATGGCGGCGGTTGGCCGTTGCGGAAGGTCTGGGACGCGTGCGACACCTACCATCGGCTCGGCCTGCCGATCCACTTCACCGAAACTACGATCGTCAGCGGTCCCCGAACCGGCCCCGGCGAAAACTGGGGCGCAACGACGCCCGAAGACGAAGCCAGGCAGGCCGATTACGTGCCGAAGTTTTACACGGCGCTGTTCGCGCACCCGGCGGTGGAGGCCGTGACCTGGTGGGATTTTTCCGATCTGGGCGCGTGGCAGGGCGCGCCCGCGGGCTGGTTGCGCAAGGACATGTCGCCCAAACCGGTTTACGAACGGCTCCGCTCGCTCATCAAGGGTGAATGGTGGACGAAAACGGAAGGGCGCACCGACGCGGAAGGCAAATTCAAGACCAAAGCATTTTACGGCATGCACCGGCTGACGGCGGAACTTCCGGACGGCCGAACGGCGGTGCAAGAAGCGCATTGGGAACGCGGCAAAGCCAATCGTTTCGA
>DASPXS010000108.1:0-12204 GCA_035637175.1 Haliangiales bacterium
GGATGCGTCGCGTCGAGTTCTTCCAACTGCCGCTGCAGGGCGCGCAACTTCTGGGCGGTCGGGACGTCGAACAACCGCTTGACTTCGTCTGACGGCAAATGGGCGGGAGAGTCCGTGGCATAGAGGACCTGGCGCAATGCCTCCTGGTTCGCGTCGGGCAACGCCGCCGGCGGGTCGCCTTCCGATTTCTCTTTTCGCTCCGTGCGAATCTCCTGCCAGCGTTTTTCCGCGTCGGCGAAGAGCTTGCCGTAGCGTTCCGCCACGTCCTTCATCGAGGCGGGCGGCGGGCCGGCGAAGGCTTCGCTGACGAGCGGATTGACTTCCGCCTCCCGGGGCGCGGCGAACTTCGACGCCAATTCCCCGGCCTGCGCGGCGAATTCCTTTTCCGGCAATGCCGCGAAGGCAAACCACGGCGCGAAGAGCGGATGCGGCTGTTTGCTCCACTCGCCGAGCTTGGCAACCCAGCGACGCACCACGCCGGGGTCGAGTTTCCGTTCTCGCGCGAGCGCTTCCGCTTTCGAGGAGTCTTCCAATTGCTGCGCTTCAAATGCGGTCAGCAGATAATCGCCGGTTTGCCGGCGCAGTTGCGACAACGCATCGTCTTCCTTGGTCTGGCGGAAATGGTTCAGCTCGTCTTCGCGTTTCTTTCGCTCGGCCCGGTATTCGTTGTATTGCCCCGGCAACGGTGCGGTGCCGAGCAGCGGTTTGTCCGCCGGCTCGTTGCAACTGGCGAACACGCCGTAAAGCGAATAGTAGTCCGTAGTCGGTATGGGGTCGTATTTGTGGTCGTGGCAACGGGCGCAGGTGACGGTCAGACCCAGCAGGCCGCGCGTCACCACGTCGATGCGGTCGTCGATGATGTCCGGTTGATTGTTCAGGAAACGGCGGCCCAGCGTCAGAAAACCCATTGCGGCCAGCGGCCGCTTGTCGTCGCCGAGGTCGAGCTGGTCGGCGGCGAGTTGCTCGAGGATGAACCGGTCGGAGGGCAAATCCTCGTTGAACGCGCGGATCACATAGTCGCGGTAGGTGTAGGCGTAGGCATAGCGCCGTTCCTCCTCGAAGACATAGCCCTTGGTGTCGGCGTAGCGGGCGACGTCCAGCCAGTGGCGGCCCCAACGCTCGCCGTAACGCGGCGATCCCAGCAGGCGATCCACCACTTTCGCGAACGCTTCGGGCGTGGTGTCCGCGAGGAAATCCTCGACTTCCTGCGGCGTGGGCGGCAGGCCGGTCAAATCGTACGTCGCGCGGCGGATCAACGTCCGTTTGTCCGCCGGCCGCGAGGGGATCATTCCCTTCGCTTCCAGTTTCGCCTCCACGAACGCATCAATGGGGTTTTTCACCCAGCGCCGGTTTTTGACCGCGGGCGGAGCGGGATGCCGGATGGGTTTGAACGCCCAGTGATTGCGCACTCTGATCGGATCGGAAAGCGGTGGTCCCTGAGGCGCGGCCGCGACGCCGGTTCGCTGATCCGGCGCGCCCAATTTCACCCACGCTTCAAGATCGCCGATCTGCTCGTCCGAAAGCCGGCCGCCGCTTTTGCGGGGCGGCATCTGCAGGTCGTCGTCCGTGTACCGGACCGCCTTGATCAAGAGGCTTTTTTCCGGATCGCCGGCGATGATCGCCGGGCCGGTGTCGCCGCCCTTGAGCAATCCTTCGCGCGTGTCGAGCAGCAGCCCGCCCTTGATTTTCTCGGCATCCTTGCTGTGGCACTTGTAACAGTGCTCGGCAAATAGAGGCCGTATTTTTTTCTCGAAAAACTCGCCGCCGCCGCGGTCCGGTTCCACAGCGACCGCACTCACGGTGCCCCCGAAAATGGCGGCGGCAAGCAAACATCTCAACCCGGCTGGGCGCTTCTTTTCCATGCGCAGGATTGACTAAAATTGATCGTAAAAATTCAAAATGCCAAAGTCTTTTTTGCGGCGAATCCGCGTCTGCCGCGGGGGAGAAATCAAGCCGAAACAAAATCATCCTTGAGTGAGCCTCCTACGATGGACTAGGTTTGTGCCATGACGGAAGTCGGAGCATCGAAAGCAATCGTCCGCAACCCGCAAGTCTGGCCGCTCTCGATAAAGGCTTATCATGCGCTGGGCGAAATGGGCTTGATTCCGAAGCAGACCGAACTGCTCTACGGTCAAATCTTCCACAAAATGTCCAAATCCCCTCTGCACAGCTTCCTCGCGATGCGGCTCCTCCGGTTGCTCCAGACCCTGGTTCCTGCCGGATATCTTTGCCGGCCAGTACAACCGATCACCTGTCAGGACTCGGAACCGGAACCCGACCTCGCCGTGGTCCGGGGACGCGAGGAAGACTATTGGCAGGAGCACCCCCGCACGGCCGAACTCGTTATCGAGATTTGCGTGACCAGCCAGGACTACGACCGCTCCAAGCTCCGCGCCTACGCCAACGCGGGCGTGAAGGAGTGCTGGTTAGTGCTGGCGCCGGACAAGCAGATCGAAGTCCACCACACACCCGCCGGGAACCAGTATGCCGAACGTGCCGTCCACGGTCCTGGTGGCCGACTCACTAGCGCCGCTGTACCCGGGATAGCGCTGGACCTGGACGCCCTCTTTGCGAAATAAATGGTTTTCCAAAGGCAATTGCTGTCGGCTATGAATTGACGATCCGGGGAAGTGCCGCTGAAGACTGTGCCGGCGGGCCGGTCTGCGATGCGGCGACGAAGCCGCGCCGGGCCGCGGGAACGCCGGCCAGGTCGCGGTAGAGCGTGATGGCCACGTCGTGATTGCGGCGAATGCAGTCCTTGATCGCTTCCGGTTCCTTGGGGCAGTGCAGGAGGGTTTTCCAGGAATAGATGTGTTTCGGCTTGTGAAAATCGCTGTTGGCGATGAACGACAGGTTCTTCAGTCCGATCGGCGTGAAGATATTGTTGCGATTGGCGATTTCCCATGCGTCGATCAGCGGCGCGAATTTGTCCTGATTCTCCCAAAGATAAAGCGTGTTCTTGCCCCATTCGCTTTTCATGATGTGCGGATGTGACGCCACGGCGAGGCCGTCCTGCGAGTGGATGTGGGTGATGATCTTCGCCAGGTCCAGGGACGGATCGATCGGCCCTTTCAGGTCGATGCCCAGCAGGTGCGCCGACGACTTTCTGGTATAGCCGTCCTTGTTGAACTCGAGGCCGGTCATGACCAGCATGCCGTATTTGCGCCACGCGCGGCGGCGTTCCCGTTCGATCACCTCGAAATATTCTTCGACCTGATTCTGTCCCAGCGTGAAGTTGGCAAGCTCCGACAGTTTGCCGATCAACCGCCGGGGATCGGCCAGGTGGTCGGTAATGCAGATGCAATCGAAACCATGATGTCCGTAAAAATCAATCAACTCGGGCACGGTCAATTTTCCGTCCGAATAGTTGGTGTGAATGTGAAAATCGCAGAGCAACATCCTCGGCTCGGCGCGGTGGGCGGCCGGCGCGCGCTGCGGGACGGGCCGGGCGCCCGGCTGGAACAGCGCGATTTTTTTCGGGTCCGTCCGGTCGCATTCGGACAGGATCAACTCCGCGATGCGCACCGAAGCGTCCGGTTTGCTGATGCGTTCGAGGTTGCACCGCCATTCCATCCACAAGGCGGCCCGCCGGGCAAAGGCCTCCTCGATCAAATCGGCAACGTGCCGGTCCTTTTTCGCGATCGCGCCCAGGCCCAGTTTCCTGATCAGTTGCGCGTTTCCCTCTTCCTGGCCGGGAATGACCTGGTTGACGATCATCGGGCAACGGGCGGCGATGGCCTCCTGCACGGTCGCGCCGCCGGCTTTGCCGATGACGAGATGGTTCGACAACATCAACTGCGGCATCTGGTTCGTCCAGCCGAGGATATTCACGCGACCGGCCATTTTTTCGGTCCGCTCGATGAGTTTGGCCTTCAACTCGGGGTCGCGGCCCACCGTGATGGTGAGGTGCGTGTCGGGCAGTTCCAGCAGACGATCGATGGCCCTGCCCGCGTGTTTTTTTCCGGTGTTGATGATGTAGAGAATTCTCCGCTGGACACCGCGCACGGGGGGAGTCAGGGAGGCCGGCGTCAGCTGGGCGAACACAAGGTTCGTGGGAAAACCCAGTGCTTTGATTCGTGGTTCGGGCACGCCGTTCCGGCGCAGCACCTCGGCCGTTGCTTCGTTCGGCACGCAAAAGTAATCGCTGGGCGCGCGATACCACGCGGAATTCACGCTGATGGAATCGGTGACGGCCGTGACCAGCCGGAACGGTCGCTCCGCGTGGTCGCGATACAGTTCGCGGATGACGTGGCCGTAAACCGGGTAGGTGGACACCAGGCAATCGGGCTGTGTTTCATGCACGATGTCCTCGAGCGCGTTCGCCAGCCGCGCGAAACTGCCGAGGTTTCGTTCCACCAGCGGATTTTCCATCAGGGAATAAACGCCGCCCCATAACCGCGGGGCGTATTGCACCATGCCGAGGTAGGCCTTTCTGGCCAGCGCGTTGAACGCGCCATAGCTCGCCGCGAAGAGATCGAGCACTTCCACTTTGACATCGTCGGATATCTCCTCGAGCGCATCGCGAATGTTCCGCGCGGCCGTATTGTGGCCGTCGCCAAAGCCCGCCGTCAGGATGAGAATCTTTTTCATTCCCGATTGGCAAAAATATTTCGCCTGCGTTACGGCCGGATGGCGGCCCGGTGAACTTTTGTTCACATTTCCAGCCGCCTTGTTCACGATTCGCGGCCTCATTCGGTCCCGTGCGCCGCGCACGTCCCTCTCAGCCAGCGCCGTTTGAATCTGCGCCGCAGGTCCGCCGAAAGGCCGCGACAATAAAATGATCCGACCGGACCATTTTTTTGTCGCGAGGTCCGGATGCGGATTCGACTGTCTTCAACCGGGTCAGCGGTTCTGAGCCTCGGTGCGCGCCGCCGGTAATTCGGCACCATGCGAAATGCTTCGGCGGAAACTGGCGGATGCGCGCGGTCAGAGGGGGAGCAACTGCAGAATCGCTCTCGCTGCGCGCCGGCTGGAACCGGGTTCACCCAGCGATTGGATTACCTGCGCGAGCCTGGCTTTCACGGCATCGCAACGTTGCGGATGGCTCAACAATTCCTGGGTCGCGCGGGCGATGTTGTCCGGTGTGGCCTTGTGCTGGATGAACTCCGGATAAATTTCCTCGCCTGCGAGCAAGTTGGGCATGGCGAGGTGTTTTACCCGGACAATCTGGCGCGCGATCAAATAATCGCTCCATGCGGCCTTGTAGATGGCCACCGTCGGCACCCCGAAGTAAGCGCATTCCATCGTCACGGTGCCGGTGGAGGCGATGGCCACGGTGGCTGCCGCCAATGATTCAGCCAGATTCCCAATCTGAACGTGCAGGCGGGGGAGGGACGTTGTTTTCGGTTTGGCCAATTCTGCCAACCGTTCGGTGGGCAAAACCATTCGCAGGAAGACCGACCACTGGTTTTGCATCGTTTGGGCGACAGCCAGCATCACCGGCAGATGGCGCCTTAATTCGGAATCGCGGCTGCCGGGCAACAGCAACAGCACCGGCGTGACGCTGGCCCATTTGGCCCGAAGCTCATCGCGACGGCTCGCGTATCGATCGATGATGGGGTGCCCGACAAACTCCACTCGCAATCCGGGCGCGTGCCTGGCGTACCATTCCTTCTCGAACGGAAAGATGCTCAACAACAAATCCACGTCCCGCTCAAGTTGCGCGGCGCGTAGCGGTCGGGACGCCCAGACCTGGGGCGAAACGTATTGGACAGTTTTCGGCTTCCAATTGAGAAACGCGCCGCGTCGCGACCGGACATGCTTTTTGATCGCCCGAGCGAAGCGGCGATTGAACCCGGAAAAGTCAACGCAGACGATGACGTCCGGCTCGCGTTCGAGCGCGAGTTGAAAGAGCCGGTCGAAGATGCGCCTGAACCGGGAATACTCTTTGAGGGCGTCGGACAATCCGATGACGGAATACTGCGTCAGGTCAACCGCCAATTGCGCGCCCGCGGCGGCCATTCTGGGCCCGCCGGCGCCGAAAAACTCGGGCGGAAAAGGCATCGCGCGGACCTCCGGCGATTGTTTCAACGCCATGACCAGTTCGGCGGCCAGCAGATCCCCGCTGGCTTCACCGGCGATGAACATAAAAGAGAGGCGTCTCATTTCCCCGGTAATGGTTCAAGTGAAGTAAAAGCGCGTTAGATGGAAAAAAACCGGCGCGGCAAAACAGATTGAATCAATCCGGTCCATCACCCCGCCGTGTCCTTCGATCAGGTTACCGTAATCTTTTACGCCGCGGTCGCGTTTGATCGCCGACATGACCAACCCGCCGCCGAAACCCATCAGTGTAATGGCCAGTGACATTCCGGACGCCTGCCAGGGAGAGAAGGGCGTCGCCCACCAGAGGCCAGTGCCCAACAGTGTGGCGGAAAGGATGCCCCCGATGAATCCTTCCCAGGTCTTGTTCGGGCTGACGTGCGGGGCGATTTTGTGTTTGCCCAGCAGCTTTCCCCAGACGTATTGCAGCACGTCGCTCATTTGCACCACCAGAACAAAGTAGAAGAGCAGTTTCGCGCCTTGCCCTTCGTAACCGGGAATTTCCAGGCTGAGGATTGCAGGAGCGTGACTCACGCAATAGACACAGACCATCAACGCCCATTGGATTTTGGCGGTTCGTTCCAGAAAACGGTCGCAATCACCGCCGACCACGCTGCGAATCGGAATGAACAGAAAGGCGTAAACCGGGATAAGAACGACGAACAAACCATACCACCGGATGGCCACCAGGTAATATTGCAACGGCGTGATGATGAAAAATGCCCAGAACAGGGAACGATGATCGCTCAATTTGGTCGGCGTGAGCGTGACAAACTCGCGCAACGCCAGAAACGAAGTGAGTCCGAACAGGATGACCGACCCAATGCCGCCGGTCAGCAAGGCCAATCCGAAAACAAACAGCATCACCCACCAGGCGCGGATGCGGGCGTTCAGGTTTTTGATCGTGGTTTGAGCGGCTTCGCTCGGCGCGCGGGCAGCCAGCCACCCGCCGATCCCGGTGGCAAGGGCCAGAAACCCGATCACGCCGCCCACCAGCCAGACCGTCTGTTGGTCGAGTTTGAATTTCACGTTTGTCGCAATCGATTGACGGCTTCCCGCGCCCGTTCCAGAAAGGCCGCTTTGGTTTCCTTCTCTTCCACTCGGATCGGCGCGCCAAAACTGATGCAGCTCAATACCGGCACCGGCAACACTTCGCCCTTTGGCAAAATCCGGTTCAAGTTGTCGATCAGCACGGGAATGAATTCCACATCCGCCCGCTTCTTTGCCAGATGATAGAGCCCGCTTTTGAACGGCGCCATCTCCGGTCCGGACTGGCGGCCGCCCTCGGGGAAAATGATGAGCGAACTTTTTTCCTCCAGCGCTGCCAGCATCTGTTCGACGGGATTGTCGCGGGCGGTGACCTTTTTCCGCTCGATCAGAACGGCGCGGAAAATCTTTTTGGCGAGATAAGGCCGCAGCTTGCCGGCGGTCCAGTAGTCCCGCGCTGCGACCGGGCGCGTTTGCGCGCGAGCGTCCGGCGGCAGGGCGGCCCATAAGACCACGGTGTCGAGGTTGCTGGTGTGGTTCGCGAAATAAATCCGCTGTCGCGCGTCCGGCAGACATCCGACCCAGCGGACGTTGGCGCCGCTGATGAGTTTCGCCAGAACGACGATGACCTCCGTCATCATGGTCACCTCGGGGAACCTCCGGCTCCGCCGGATGTCGCTGATTCCAGTTCCCGGATAATCCGGCGGGTCCGCCGGGCTATCGTCACCAGACAACCGGCGACCACAATCCCGAGCGCAGCGGAAAAGAAAGCGATCGGCTTTCCGCAGAGCAAACCAACGGCTGTGGCCAGGCTCGCCAGGGTCGTGATGAACATGCGTTGTTGTTTCGCCATCGGCCCGATAAAATGTTGCGAGGCCCCCGCGGAGGCACCCAAGGTTCGCACGTAAGCCGTGATGAGTGCCAGGACCGCCGCCGCCCAACCTAACTGGGGGGTCCATTCCTGCGCGGGAAAGGCGTATCCGGCCCCGACCAACACCAGCGCGTCCGATATCCGGTCCGGCAATTCGTTGTAAATCTCGCCGGACTTCGACTTCAGGCCACCTTCCACCGCCACCATGCCATCAAAGAGGTTGCACAACAGACGGAGTTGGATGCAGGCGGCAGCGGCGACGAACAAAATGATTTTCCAAAGGGCCGGGCTGGCGCCGGTCAGCGCCAGACATCCTCCCGCCAGGCCGGCAAAAACAACACTGAGAACGGAGATTTGATTCGGGCGCAGTCCGACCCGAACCAGCCAGCGCGCAATGGAAGCGGCCCACCTGGACTCGCGCGCTTTGATGGGCCGTCGGGTCAGTTTCTGGTCGCTCATGCAAGGAAGAACGGCCGTTATCTCGCTGCTTGAATCTGTCGTGTAATCTCAAACGCCACATCGAGCGCGCGCTTGGCCGATTCGCCGCTGACCAGCGGGGTCTGGTGGGCGCGCACCGACTCGATGAAATGTCGCAGCTCCAGCTTCAACGGCTCTTCTTTCTGGATCGGGACCGGTTTTCGCACGATTCGTTTGCCGCCGAACTCACTCACGATGGCCGAGTCTTTGGCCTTCAAAAGCTTTTTGAGCAGCGACGATTCCTCCTCGTCATCGCGGGCGATGCGATAGATGAATCCTTCCTGCGCCCGGTAATCGAGCGAGATGTAGCTGGTGATGGGGCCGGCGCTGAAAACGCGGATTTTGCGCATCTTTTCCGGACTGACACGGCTGGCGGTGAGGTTCGCGACGCAACCATTGGCGAAGCGCAGCCGCGCGTTGGCGATGTCCTCCGATTTGCTGAGCACCGGAATGCCGACGGCATCCACGCTGGCGAGGGGCGACTTCACGAACGCCAGCACTACGTCGAGGTCGTGAATCATCAAGTCGAGCACCACGCCGATGTCCGTGCTGCGGGCGGGGTAGGGGGAGAGCCGATGGGTTTCGATGAAACGCGGTTCCGTGGCCACGGATTGGAGATATTTGAAAACCGGATTGAACCGTTCGACGTGGCCGACCTGCAACACGCAACGATGTTGCCGGGAAAGCTCGACCAGTTCGGCCGCCTGGGCGGTATGGTCGGTCATCGGTTTTTCCAGCAGCAGGTGTTTGCCTTGCGAGAACAGCGATTTGGCCAGTTCGTAATGGGTCGTCGTCGGCGTCACGATGCTCAACGCCTCGCTTGCCGCAGCGGCTTCGGCGACCGAGGAGAAAGCCCGCACCCGATAGCGCTCGGCGATCTTGCGCGCCGTTTCGCCGGCCAGATCGTAAACTCCGACAAACCGGGCCAGGCCGGCTGCGGCCAGATCCGCGTAGATCCGGGCGTGTTCCTTGCCCAGGGAACCCACGCCGAGGACCGCGACTTTGACGGGCGGGCTGTTGGTTGTCGGTTGTTGGTTGCCGGTGGATACCACAGCGCAAGTTTGCCACTGGCCACTGACCACTGACAACTGACAACTGATTCAACTTTCCGCTTGGAACCCGGAAGTCGGAGCACCTACATTTCCCCCCGTGCAAATCGTCCCTTACATCGCGGTAGTGATTGGCGCCTATTTGCTGGGCTCGATTCCTACTGGTTACCTGGTCGCGCGGGCCATGGGCGTGGACATCCGCACGGTCGGCAGCGGAAATATTGGGGCGACAAATGTCTTCCGCATTCTCGGCAAACCGGCTGGGATTTTTGTGCTCGTGTTCGATGGTCTGAAAGGATTCACCGCGTGCGCCTGGTTTGCCGATCTGGCCATCGCAATTTTCGCAGTGCGTGCGGAGGAGGAGGTGTACCTGCGGCTGGTGGCTGGATTGGCCGTGGTGCTGGGCCACAACTATACCTGCTGGCTCGGATTCAAAGGCGGCAAAGGCATCGCGACCAGCGCGGGGGCCTATTTCGCGCTCGCGCCCCTGGCCGCCGGGATCGCGCTGGGCGTGTGGATTGTTGTATTTGCCCTGACGCGTTACGTTTCGCTGGCTTCCATCGCGGCGGCGACCACGCTGCCGGCGGCGGTCTGGCTGTCCGCCAACAGCTTGCTGTTGTCCATCGCCACGACCGCGCTTGGTTTGCTCGCGATTTACAAACACAAGGGCAACATTCGGCGATTGTTGAAGGGCACGGAAAACCGCATCGGCTCGGCCAGGAAACAATCATGAAATCCAGGCAGGAGATGTGCCGATGAAGGTCACGGTGCTCGGCGCGGGCGCCTGGGGGACGGCGTTGGCAAAGCTGCTGCAGGAGAGCCATCAGAGCGTCGTGCTATGGGGGCACGACCCGTGCCATCTCGACGAGTTGCGGCGGACCGGCCGCAATGAGCGTTATCTGCCGGGAATCGAACTGCCGGGGGATTGGCGGCTGGAGACCGACCCGACCAAAGCCGTGCATGACGGCGAATTCATCGTCGTGGCCGTGCCCTCGAAGGCGTTTCGCGCCGTGACCCGATGTTTGTCCAACTGCACCGGCATCATCGTCAGTGTGACGAAGGGCATCGAACACGACACCGGATTGACGATGTGCGGCATTTTGCGCGAGACCGCGCCCCGGGCGCGCATCGCCGCGCTGTCGGGTCCGTCGCTGGCGCTGGAAGTTGCGCGGGGAATTCCGACGGCCATTGTGGCTGCGAGCGCCGACATCCAGACCGCGCCCAAAGTGCAGGAACTGTTTCATCGCCCGGCCTTCCGCGTTTACACCAGCACGGATTTGCTCGGCGTCGAGCTGGGCGGCGGGTTGAAAAACGTGATTGCGATTGCGGCCGGCGTTTCGGATGGGTTGGGCTTTGGCGATAATTCCAAGGCGGCGCTGATTACTCGCGCGATCGTGGAGATTCGCCGGCTCGGTGTGGCCTGCGGCGCGCAAGCGGACACGTTTTCGGGCCTGAGTGGTCTGGGTGATTTGACGGTGACCTGTTTCTCGCGGCTCAGTCGCAATCGCGGTTTTGGGGAACGGCTCGGGCGCGGCGAAAAGGTCGCGGACATTCTGGCCAGGATGATCAACGTGGCGGAGGGCTATCCGACGGCGCGCTCGGCCTGGCAACTGGCGCGCAAGCTCGAGGTGAGCACGCCCGTCATCGACGAGGTTTACGCGATGTTGTACCAGGGGAAGAACGTGGCGCAGGCGCTGCGCGATTTGACCGGCCGCGACTCCAAGGCGGAGGATTGAAAAATCCGAATGCCGAATGCCGAAACCCGAAGGAATGACAAAATCCGAAGATCGAAAGGGCGGCAGCGTTTCCCGGTGGTTCGAACTTTGAGTTTCGGGCTGCTTTCGGATTTTGGGCTTCGGATTTTGGGCTTCGGATTTAAAACGCTTCCTTGATGAGCTTGAGCAAATCCGGATAGGCCTCGACCGCTTTGAATTGCGGAAACTCCTTCCGGACATGGCCCGGCGCGCGGAACAGGATGCCGACGTCGGCCTCCTTGAGCATCGCGGTGTCGTTGTAAGAGTCGCCGGCGGCGATGACGTAGTAGTTCATATTTCTCAGCGCGGCGACGGCCTTCTTCTTCTGGTCGGCGATGCGCAACCGGTAATTGACGATGCGGTCGTTGACGACTTCGAGCCTGTGGCAGAGCAGCGTCGGCCATTCCAACTGTCGGAGCAGCGGCCGGGCAAATTCTTCGAAGGTGTCGGAAAGGATGACGACCTGGCTTGTCGCGCGCAGTTCGCGCAGAAAATCCAACGCGCCGTCGAGCGGACGCAGCGCGCCGATGACGCGCTGGAGGTCCGACAATTTCAAGCCGTGCTGATCGAGAATGTTGAGCCGGTATTTCATGAGTTTGTCATAGTCCGGCTCGTCGCGCGTGGTGCGGCGCAGTTCGGGGATGCCGGTCATTTCTGAAACCGCAATCCAGATTTCCGGCGTGAGCACGCCTTCCATGTCCAGGGCCACAATCGACTGCTTCACCGCGCAAGTTTTTCAGGAATCTCCCGGACTGTCCAGTCGGTCGCAGGTGAAGATAAAGCGGGGATGAGGCCGTCCCCGCCCCTTTCTTTACACATGTAATAGAGTCCCTTTCTTTACACATCGTAATAGAGGAAGAACTCGTAGGGATGAGGGCGCAGGCGCAGGGCGTCGGCTTCCTTGCGTTTGTGGCTGATCCACATGTCGAGGAAATCGCTCGTGAAGACGTCGCCCTTGAGGAGGAAGGCGTGGTCTTTCTCCAGGTGATCGAGCGCCTCGGGCAGACTGCCGCAAATCTGCGGCACC
>DASPXS010000109.1:0-8361 GCA_035637175.1 Haliangiales bacterium
CGACGGGTCACTCGGGTCCGGCACCGGCGGATCATTGACCAACATGACGATCGTCTTGCCGCGCACATCGACGCTTTTGAAATCATCCCAGCCGTACTCCGGCGCGACGACGCCATAACCGACGAACACGAGGTCCGAATCGGCGACGTTGACTTCGGGGACAAACCGCTTCGTCCACACCACCGCTTCGCCGGGGAACACGAGATCGGTCCGTTTTTCTCCGACGCGGTAGGAGACCTGGACGTCGCCGGCGGTGCTGCCGACCATCGGCACTCCCTGGATGTAGGTTCCGTCGGGATTGCCGGGTTTCAGGCCGAGTCGTGTGAACTGATCCGTCAAGTAAGCCACCGTCAGTTGCTCGCCTCGCGTTCCGGGCGCGCGCCCCTCGAATTCGTCCGAGGCCAGCGCGCGAATATGACGCATCAAATCGTTCGCGGTGATGCTCGCCGCCGCGTCATTAACATCCGCGGCTCGCGCGGCGCACAGAACCTGGCCGACCACTGCCGCGGCGGCGGCGACGACACATCGGCATGCGAGAGCGTGTTTGGCCAATTGTTTCATCGATTTGACGGGATGGTTCAACAATCCGGCGTTCGCGGCCAATAAAAAAAACACCGCGATGCGAGTCCTCAGGTTATGCCGCGTCGGCGCGCCGGTAGGCCTCCGCCAGCAGGGTGACCGGGTGAACGACTCGCAGCCGCAAGCGCTCGCGATTCACGGCCTGGATGATTTGCAGCAGGCAGCCCGGATTCCCGGTGGCGACGACTTCCGCGCCGGTTGAGCGGATGTGCTTCATTTTCCGATCGAGAAGCTGACTCGCCATTTCCGGCTGAACGAGGTTGTAAATGCCCGCGCTGCCGCAGCACCAGTTGCTCTCCGGAAGCTCGACCAGTTCCAGGTTGGGAATCGTTTTGAGCAACTGCCGGGGCTGCGAAGTGATCTTCTGTCCGTGACAAAGGTGGCAGGACTCGTGGTAGGTGACAGTCTGCCGCGGTTGGTCTTGCGGTGGCGGCTCGATGCCGATGTGTACCAGCCATTCGTGGATGTCTTTCACCTTGCGGTCCCATTTCTGCGCGCGCTCTTCGAAAGCGGGATCGTCCGCCAGCAATTTGGCGTAGTGTTTGAGATGCGAGCCGCAACCGCCCGCATTGGTGATGATGGCATCCAATTGGTCCGGTGGAAACCGATCGATGTTTTTGCGCGCGAGTTGCTGCGCCAGTTCCCACGCCCCATTGTGCGCGTGGAGCGAACCGCAGCAATGTTGCTCCGGCGGCGTCCACACTTCACAGCCGTTGCGCGCCAGCGTTTCGGCGGTGTCGCGGTTCACGTCGCTGAACAGCAAGTCCTGCGCGCAGCCGGTGAGCATGGCAACACGGTATTTTTTTGGCCCGACCGGCGGAGTGACCGGCGAAATCAATTCGGACGAATAATGGTCCTGAACGGTGGGCGTCATCGCCTCCAGTTCGCGAAGCCGCCGGGGCAGCAATTTCAAGAGACCGCTTCGGCGAACCAATGTTTGCAGGCCGAGTTGTTGGTGTAATCTCAGGGCGCGTCCGGCCAATTCCAGCCGGCTCAGGTCCATGAACAGCCACCGCAGAGCGAAGTTCCGAATGAAACTGCGCCGGGGCGAGGCGAGCGCTCCGCCTTGTTCCGCCTCGGCGCGGGCGTGCTCGAACAGTTCCGCGTAATTCACCCCCGCCGGACAGGCCGTCATGCACGCGAGGCAACCGAGGCAAAAATACATTTCCTCGGCGAACGCTTTGGTGGGTTCGAGGCGTCCGTCCGCGATGGCCCGCATCAGGGAGATGCGGCCCCGCGGACTGTTCCGTTCCAGCCTGGTGGCGTCGTAAGTCGGGCAGGTCGGCAGACACAGACCGCAGTGCATGCATTGTTGCACCACGGAGTAGTCCAGGTTTTTGAGGTGCGAGGCGGCCGCGTTCATCAGATCACGCGGCCACAGCTAAACATGGGCGGAAGCAAATGCGAGAATTTTAACATCCGCCGGAACGGGCACTGGCTCATTCAGGCCTGTGCGGCGTTTCGCCCGCCTCACCGTCCCGGCGGGTGTCGGCGTCCAGGTAGCGGGTCACGCGCCAGAAAAGAAATCCGACCGCGCCGAGGACCACGAGCGCGATCGCCGTTCCCTGCGCAACGTCGCTGGCTTCATCGGCCGCCACGTCTTTGAGCGCGTAAACAAAGGGCACCACCGTCCCCACCGCGAGGAACACAGAAAGGGCCAACAACCATCGCCGCTTGGTTTTCGGCAAACCGCCGTTAAGATCGTTTTGCTTCCCGAAGAGGAGTCGCCAATAAGCCCATGAGAACGCGACCGCCATCGCAAATGAAACCGCGGTGCCCCATGAGATTTCATACTGCAAAGTGGGGTTGACCTGCTTTATGGAATAGAGAAGCGCCGCCATTATTCCCAGGCTGAACGCGCTGGAGAATTTGATGACGCGCATCAGGGTCCGGTCATCGTTCCCGCGGCTCCCATCTTTTTTCACAAGGCCAACCTTCCAACCGCCCGCGTGCCTGTCAAACCCACTGTTGTCCGCCCAAGCCACCTGGCCGATGGAAGAAACAGATTTCGAGGACCCATTTGAATGACTTCAATCAAACATCTTTCCCGGATTCAGGATGCCGTTGGGATCGAGCGCGCGACGCAATTCGCGCATCACGCGCATCGAAGCGCCACCCGCGAAGGTCGGCGAAAAATCGCTTTTGCAACTTCCCTGCGGGGTTCCCAGGCGGGGTTGCCGGAGCGGAGCGTAACGTTGGAGGTCGTTACCTTTCCGACATGAGCGGCACCGCTATGCGCGCGGCTGCGCAACGTTCTTGTCAATGCTCGGGACGAAAGCTATGCTTTGTGTTCAATGGTAGAGCAGATCAAAAAGCGCCTGGAAGATGGATTCAACCCCTTCGCGCTGCGGCTGTCCGACGGGCGGCGCTTTGTAATACCGCATCGAGACTTTATCGCCGTTTCTCCCAAAGTTGTCGTGGTGATTGACGCGGACGAACTGGCCGTGTCCATCAACCCCCTTCACATCGTTTCTGTGGAGGACACGCAGCCGGCGCGATGACCCAAGAGCGTCGCCCCACGCGCGGGGCTTCTTTTCTGATTTCCTGGGCGGCGAAGCGGAACGTTCGGGCCGCGTCGAACCGGTCAAGGCCGCCTCAATCAAACATCTTTCCCGGATTCAAAACGCCGCGCGGATCGAGCGCGCGGCGCAATTCGCGCATCACGCGCATCTGGGCGTCGCCGGCGAATTTGGGGAGGAAGGACTTTTTGGCCAGGCCAACGCCGTGTTCGCCGGTGATGGTGCCGCCGAGACGGATGGCTTCGGTGAAGATTTCTTTGAACGCTTCTTCGACTCGGTGCATTTCCTCATGGTTGCGTTCGTCGGTCAGGAAGGTCGGGTGGAGATTGCCGTCACCCATGTGACCGAAGGTGCCGACTTTCAGTTTGTATTTTTGGGCGATGGCTTCCACGAAGCGAATCATCTTCGCCAATTCGCTGCGGGGTACGGTCGCATCTTCGAGGATGGTCGTTGGCGCCACGCGTGCCAGCGCGGCGAACGCGGTCCGCCGGGCGCTTGCGAGCTTCGCCGCATCGGCTTCGTCTTTGGCCACGCGAACTTCGAGGCAACCTTTGTCGCGACAGATTTTTTCCATCTGCGCCGCTTCTTCGGCAACGACGACGGGATGACCGTCGGTTTCGATCAGCAACAGCGCTTCGCAATCCAGCGGAAGTCCGATCTTCGCGTAGTCTTCGACGCAATGAATTGTCATGCGGTCGAGAAATTCCAGGGTGCAGGGAATGATTTGAGCGGCGATGATGGCGGAAACCGCCTCGGCGGCGTGGTCCATCCGTCCAAAAGTGGCCACCATGGTTTTCTTTGCCGGCGGCTTCGGAACGAGCCGGAGCAGAACCCTGGTGATGACGCCGAGCGTCCCTTCCGAGCCGATGAAAATGTCTTTGAGCGAGTAACCGGCGACGTCTTTCACGCATTTGTTGCCGGTCCACATGACTTCACCGTTGGGCAACACGACCTCCATTCCCATGACGTAATTGCGTGTCACGCCGTACTTCAGCCCGCGCAAGCCGCCGGAATTTTCGGCGACGTTGCCTCCGATGGTGGAAATTTTCATCGACCCGGGGTCGGGCGGATAGAACAGTCCGGCGTCCGAAGCGGCCTCCGCCACCTGCAACGTGGTCGCGCCCGGCTCAACCAGCATCGTCAAATTCGCCCGATCGAGTTCAAGGATCCGGTCCATCTTTACCGTGCAAAGGACAATGCAATCGGGACTGGGCAGGCTGCCGCCGCTGAGACCGGTGCCGGAACCGCGGGTGACCACGGCGATTCCCGTATCGTTGGCCAGCTTGAGAATGGTCGCGACCTGCTCCGTCGTTTTGGCCAGCACGACACAACCGGGCATTTGCCGCAACCCGGCGGTGCCATCGAAAGAGTAAGGGATCAAATCCTCCGGTGTAGTGAGGACGTTTTCCGTGCCGACGATTCGCTTCAAGTCCGGGAGAATCTGTCCGGTCAAGGCCATGCGTCAGCATCGTACAAGCCTGTCCAGCGGGTCAAGGAAACTGGCTCCCGGTTATCTGGGGACCGCCGCACCGTTGCCCTCGTCCAGGTAAAGCACTCCGTTGAGTTCGGTCCGTTTCAGGTATTGGCGCCAGACTGATTTTTCCTGCTGGTGCGTTGCTTTGATCTGGCTCGTCGTGGGTGTTCCGACTTTCGGGCCGCCGACGGTCAGCGCTTCGGTCAACACGCGGCCATCCATCGGCGCGGGCGGTCTGACGCCAAGGATCCACAGAATGGTCGGCGCGACGTCCACGTTTCCCGTGGGCAGTTCATCCACGGTCCCGCGGTGAAAGTCAGGCCCGGCGGCAATCAACGTGTTGTGCATATCGAAACGGCTGAGCGTGACATGCATTCCGTCGCCCGGCTTGCGGCCGGATTCATCGCAGTACACCAGTCCGGGGGTGCCGTTGGAGCTTTTGTCCGGCGACCAACGGAGCGCGATAACGATGTCAGGCGCCTCCGGAGTGTTGATGCCCGCCTGGTCGAGCGTGAACGTGCCTTCGACCGGTTTGCGGGTGAACAGAACACCGGTGAAATCCTGCCGTTGAAGAACTTCAACGACGCGGCGAATCAAAGCGTCGTCGTGGCCAATGAAATACAACAGGGTTGATCCACCATTGGTAACCACGAGGATGTCATCCTGGGCCGGGGATTCCGCGAATCCCCGCGTGGCTTTGAAGCCTGCCTTTTGCAGTGTCGTGGCGACATCGACGGTTCGCACGATCGTCGAGAAGCCATGGTCGGAGACGACCAGTATATCGGTGGTCTCGCGGAGGCCTCGCCGGTCCAATTCGGCCAGGACCCGGGCGAGATTGTTGTCCGAACTTTTCAGGGCAGCGAGGGCGGTTTTGGAGCCCAACCCGGTGTCGTGCTGCGAATAATCGGGTTCGCTCATCCAGAGCAACGAAAATCCGGGCAGGCGGTCCTTCCACAGCGGGCCAATCAACGCACGGGTGGTCCATTCGTCCCGTCCGGCGTTCGGTTGGCCGTATTTGGGGTAGGCACCAAGGTCCTGTACCAATCGGGGCCAATCATTCGTGGGAAGCGTGTTGTCGGCGTAGAGGACTCTTCCCCGGCTGTCATTTTCCTTCCTGGCCTTGCGATCATGGAGCAGGGCGACCGGCTTGGTGCCGGCGACCGCCGTTGTTTGACCAGCGTTTTGCAGGATTTCGGCGACAGTGGGCATGCTCAAATAACGATCCTGGGTCAGCCGATCGCCGGCGCGCACCGCCTCGCGCGATTCAGTTCCGATGGGTTTCAGAAGCTCAATACCAGGGCGATATTCCTTGTTGGCGATGATACCGCTGCGACCCGGATATGCGCCTGTGGCAAGGGCAGTGCCATTGACTTCCGTGGCGCTCAGATAAACAGGATGATGATTCCTGAAGAAAACTCCCGTTTGAGCGAGTTTATGCAGCGTCGGCGTGTACTGCTCGGTGACGAAGTCGGGTCGCAGGCCGTCCCACACCACCACGACGATGTGTTCCGCTTTTCCTGCCCCGATTGCGGCGAGAGATAAGAAACTGTTGAGGAGAATGGCAGCGATGATGGCGCGCATGAGACCTGCAGTTTTCAAATCATCAGGCTGAGGGTCAAACGAAAAGCTCAAAGACCATCTCCGGACGATCGGGAATGCGCCAGGTAACGCCAACTGGCCCTTTCAGCTCGCGCGGATCTGAATCGGGCGCATGGATCGAACGAAAACCGGTTGGACGGACGAACACGTGATGTGTGAAAGGTCGGGCCGCTACCTGGTCCTTCGCGTCAACGCAATGGCGCATCGGACCGCATTGCATGAAGATGATCGGATGGTGACCGTCCTTGCGAGCTACCGTCGCAGATAAACCCGTGACGAACTTTGCTTTCGCGCGGCGGGCGACCAGTTCAAAACTGCGCGCCGAAAGATGGTGACATTCATCGACGATCAGATAGCCGTAGTCTCCCACGCGATCATCCACCACTCCTCTGTGAACGAGGCTTTGCATACAAAGGCTGAAAGCCACCGGAAAATTGACGCCGGAAGCCTTGGTGTTTCCCGAAGGGGTGCCGCCGATGAAGGCAATCCGCGCGGACTTCAAGGCGGCGGGAATTCCGTTGGTGGACGAACGCGGTTATCGGGTGGATTTCCATGCGTTGCGCATGACCTACATCACTCGCCTGCAACGGGCGGGTGTTTCGCCGCGTGAAACGATGGAACTGGCCCGCCACAGCGATATGCGTCTGACGATGAGAACTTACACGGACGCGGCGGCGCTGCCGTTGATGGCAACCGTCGGGTGACTGCCCGCGTTTGACGCGAAGTTCGATGACACACAAAGCGACACACAAACTTTAGTCGCGGACGGTCATTTCGTGTCACCATCGGTCATCGGTTTGAAGCCCATAAAGGTAGGCAAAACCGTTGGAAACATTGACGCAAATCACGAAGCGTCACCCGCTGTCACTGTCGGTCACCAAAATGAAACTGGCGGAGAGAGGGGGATTCGAACCCCCGGTACTGTTTAGGTACTCACGCTTTCCAGGCGTGCGCCTTAAACCACTCAGCCATCTCTCCACCGAGTAGCCGTAATCTGAAGAAGTTCGACCGGTCGTGCAACGCTTTTTGGCTGGCCGGCAAGGCGATTTTGACTTTCAGGACTTTCGCCTTAATATGTTGCACAGGCCTGCCGGCGCGCCTCGTTCCCCGAGCGTGAATAAGGCAACTGCTTATCCAGTCAATTAGGCAGATTGAATCAGTGAACGAAGCGCCGTCAGAAATCCGTCGGGCGACAAGACACCGAACATGAACCCAGACCCGTCATCCAGGACGCAGCGACGCTGGTTTCGAATTGCCGGCAAAGGAGCGCCGGGATGCGGGCCTGACTTCGCGCCCGACAATTTCCTGATTGAGCTGCCGGGCAACCTTTTCAACAATGGAGTGACCCTATGAAAACCCACTTCGTAATGACTACCGTGCCCGTGACGGTTATCGGCGGGATGATCCTCTTTCTTGGATGCGGGGCCGAACCACAAAAGACAGGTCGGGGCGAAAATGGGACCGCCGTTTCCACCGCTACGGTCGCCGGCGCGCCTGCGGCGACGAATCCGGCCGCTACTCCCCTTCAACCCGTGCCGGGAATTGTTCCGGCGCCGCCCCGGCTTTCGCCCGGTGTGGATGAAATCGTGCAGTTGGCTCAGGCCGGAGTAGGTGAAGAAGTATTGCAGGCTTACATCGAGAATTCTTCGGTCGCCTACAAATTGGGTGTGGATGAAATCCTTTACCTGCACGATCTGGGGCTTTCGCCCGAAACGATAGGAGCGATCGTGCGCCACGGCCAATCGATGCAAGATCAGTCAGCGGCCCAGTCCAGCGGGAACGTGCCGTCTTCGACGAATGCCGTTGCGCCGCCGGTTGGACCATCGGAAGCGCAGCCTGCCGTGGCGGCATCCGGCCCGAATGCCGACACCAGTCCGGTTCCCCCGGCGGTGAACGACCAGGCTCCGGCCAACGCTTACGCAATCACTCCGCCGCAGCAGGTGAACTATTTCTATCAGAACCTGGCCCCATACGGAACCTGGATGGAAATCCCCGATTACGGTTGGTGCTGGCAGCCGACGGTGGCCGTTGTTGATGTGGGCTGGCGTCCGTATTCCAATCGGGGCCGCTGGCTTTGGACGGACTGCGGCTGGTATTGGCAATCCGATTATTCATGGGGTTGGGCGCCATTTCACTATGGCAGGTGGTATCGTAGCCCGGCTTGCGGGTGGGTTTGGCTGCCCGATACAA
>DASPXS010000110.1:0-5019 GCA_035637175.1 Haliangiales bacterium
CGGCCATTGCGCACGGCGGCTATGCGTTGCTGGGAGTTTTGACCGACAACCTGCAGGGCGTCGCCGCGCTGGTTTACTACGTGGTGACGTATGCGCTGACGGTGCTCGGGGCGTTCGGTGTCGTTTCGGCGGTGGAAGAGAAGGCAGGGGAGGCGAGGTTTTCGGACTTTGCAGGTCTGTGCCGGCGGGCGCCGCTGTTGTCGTTTTGCCTCATGATTTTCATGCTGTCGCTGGCGGGCATTCCGCCGCTGGCGGGATTCTTCGGCAAATTTTACCTGTTCACCGCCGCCGTTGGAGCGGACCCGAAGAGTCTTGGGTTGCTCTGGCTGGTGATTTTCGCCATCGCGATGAGCGCGGTGTCGCTGTATTACTACTTGCAGGTGCTCAAACAGGTTTACGTCATCGAGTCTCCGGCGGATGCGCCTGCGATCAGCGCCAGTGCCCCGTTCCAGGCGGCCATCGTCCTTGTGGCTGCCGGCGTTTTCGCGCTGGGCTGCGCGCCGGGTCTGCTGGTGGGCAGACTGTCGGCGGCGATCAAAGCCGCAGGTTTTTAGAGGGTAAAATCGGGCTTGGACTTCCCGAGAGCGTTGCGCATACTCGCCAAATGAAGATCATCGTGATTCTTTGCTCGCTCATGCTGTCCCAAATCGTTTTTGCGCAAAGCAAGACTTCGCTCTACGAGATTGCGTTGAAAGACATCAACGACAAGGACGCGTCGTTGAAGGATTACCAGGGAAAGGTGTTGCTGGTCGTTAATGTGGCGTCGCATTGCGGTTTGACGCCGCAATACCAGGCGTTGGAAGCCATTCATCGCAAATACAAAGCCAAAGGTTTCACGGTGCTGGGTTTTCCGTGCAACGATTTTGGCGCGCAGGAACCGGGCACAGCCGGGGAGATAAAGAAGTTTTGTTCGGAGAAATACGACGTGACCTTCCCGCTGTTTGCCAAGCTGCACGTCAAGGGTTCCGAACAACACCCGCTCTACGCCGCCTTGACCGGCCAGGAGTCGCCCTTTCCGGGAGACATCAAGTGGAATTTCGGAAAATTTCTGGTCGGCAAGGACGGAAAAATTCTGAAACGCTTCGAGCCACCGACCAAACCGGACGCGCCGGAGGTGATTGAAGCCATTGAAGCGGCGCTGGCCGCAAAGTGAGCCGCCAAATTTTCGCGATGCGGGCTTTACGTTGCGCCGGTTTTCCCGCACACTAAGGCGCGTATCCAGTTTACCATAACCGAATATGGCCAAAATCAAGCACATCGCCCTCTTCCGGTTCAAGGAGGGAACCTCGGAAGAGCAGATTCAAAAAACCTTCGATGAACTGATGGAGTTGAGTGAAAATGTGCCGGGCATTGAGGATTATGTCGCCGGCGTGAACAATAATCCGGAAGGATTGAACAAAGGCTACACTCACGGGTTTGTGATGACGTTCACCGACGCCGGGGCGCGCGACGCTTACATTCCGCATCCCGAACACGAGCGGGTGAAGGCTTTTGTCCTGCCGCTGGTCGAAGACACGGTCGTGCTTGATTTCGAGGTGTAGCGGTTCGTCGAGGCAGCGGACCCGGCGGTTCAGGAGTTCAGGAGCTTTGTCTATTGTGCAGTGAGGCCGGTAGCCCTATGTTAGGTGCGATCACGAGGACAGGCATGGTTGACGGGATTTTTCCAGCGGCGACGCTTCGTGAAAAAGGCGCGGCTGCAAGCAGGATTGAGCGGATGAACGGTCGAATTTTATTTTGTCTCATGCTGGCCCTGGCGGCCGATCATTCGCAGGGCGCCGCCGCGGATGGGACCGGCAAAAACACCCCGCTACCCGGACCCGCGCTGCCGCCAATCCGCTCGCTGAAGATCGAACCGGCCGCATTAACGCTCGAGGACGGCCGGGACGAACGCCGCGTTTTGGTCTGGGGCGAGACGGCCTCCGGACAGCGATTTGACGTGACGGACGACGCGGTGCTGAAGAGTGAATCGCCCGACGTTGAAATTGGCAAGACCGGATATCTTCAGCCCAAAAGTCAGGGCAAGGCGGAGGTGACGGTTTCGCTGGGCCCGCTGAAGGCCAAATTCCCCGTCACCATCAAGGACGCCGCAGTTCCCGAAATCCATTTCGTCCGCGACGTTCAACCGGTCCTCAGCAAGCTCGGGTGCAACGCGGGGACCTGTCACGGCTCGGCCAAAGGCAAAAACGGTTTCAAACTGTCCCTGCGCGGTTACGACCCCGAATACGATTATCAGGCGCTGATCAATGACCTTTCGGGCCGGCGTTTCGATCGCGTAAACGTGGACGACAGCCTGATGCTGCTCAAACCGACCGCCGAGGTTCCGCACGAAGGCCGCCAGCCGCTCAAGCCCGGTTCGCGCGAGTACCACATCATTCGCCAATGGATTGCCGAAGGGACGAAATTCGAAGACCCGGTGAAAAACCGTGTGCAGTCCATCGAGGTCCTTCCTTCCGAAGTCGCGCTCGATCTGCCCGGTCGCTCGCAGCACGTGCTCGTGCTGGCGCACTACCCGGACGGCAACGTCCGCGAGGTCACCCGCGAGGCGATTCTTGGCAGCAACAACGGCGATGTGGCGGAAGTTAAAAACGGGATTGTGACCGGTCTGCGACGCGGCGAAGCCGCCGTGCTCGTGCGTTACGAGGGCTGCTACGCAACCAGGCTGGTCACGGTCATGGGCGACCGGACCGGTTACAAATGGCCGGACGTGGCCGAATACAATTACATCGACAAATTCGTCGATGCGAAGCTGAAGAAGATGAAGATTCTGCCGTCGGAACTCTGCACCGACGCCGATTTTATGCGCCGCGTTTCGCTGGATTTGACCGGGCTGCCGCCGAGCCCCGAGCGCGTGCGCGCGTTTCTCAATGACAAGACGCCGTCCCGGGAGAAACGGGAGAAACTCGCCGACGCGCTGCTGGCCAGTGAAGATTACAACCAATACTGGGCCAACAAATGGGCGGACCTGCTCCAGTGCAACAGCGAACATCTGGGCGAAAAGGGTGTCTGGGTATTCCGCGAATGGATCCAGCGTGCCATTGCGCATAAGAAGCCGTATGACAAATTTGTCCGCGAGCTGCTTCTGGCGGAGGGCAGTTCGTATCGGAACCCGGAGGTGAATTATTACCGGGCGTTGCGCGATTCGGGGAAGATCACCGAGGACGTGAGCCAGACGTTTCTCGGGGTGCGTTTCAACTGCAACAAATGCCACGATCACCCGTTCGAGAAATGGACGCAGCGGCAATACTACGAGTTCGGCGCTTACTTCGCGCGGGTGGCGATCAAACGCGGGTCGCTTGGCAAGGATTCCATTCGCAGCTTCACCGGGGACCTGATGCAGGTTCCCGGCGAGGAGATTGTCTATTTGAAAGACGACGGCGAGGTGCAGAATCCCAGGACCGGCATGGATGTGCATCCGAAGGTTCCTGTGGGCGACGCTCCCGAACCTTCCAAAGAAAGCGACCGCCGCGTGGCTTTTGTGAATTGGCTTGCCTCGAAGGACAACCCCTACTTCGCCGAGGCCATGGCCAATCGCACCTGGAGCTATTTCTTCGGGCGCGGCATCATTGATCCGGTGGACGACATCCGCGGCAGCAATCCGCCCAGCAATCCGGAGTTGTTGGAAGCGCTCACGGACGACTTCGTCCAGAGCGGCTTCGACGTGCGGCGTTTGATGCGCAACATCTGCCTGTCGCGGACCTACCAACTCTCGATCAACAAAAACAAGTGGAACGAGGACGACAACGTCAATTTTTCGCACGCGATACCGCGTCGGTTGAGCGCCGAACAGATGCTCGATGCCATCGCGATTGCCACCGGCGACCGGCCGAAGTTCAAAGGATTGCCCGCTGGCATGAGACCGGTTGATTTGCCGGACGGCATCGTGGCGGGAAACGATTTCCTGACCCTTTTTGGCCGGCCAAAACGGCAGTCCGCCTGCGAATGCGAACGGACCAGCAACGTGACCCTGGCCCATGCGCTGAATCTCGTCAATGGCACGACCATCAGTGAAAGCCTCAGCGCGCCGGACAATCGCATCGCCAAAATCGTCGAGAACGAGAAGGACGACCAGAAAGTGGTCGAGGACATTTACATCTCGGTGCTGAGCCGTCCGCCGACGGAGAAGGAACGTGAGGCGGTCGATTTTTCGGCGGGTGGCTCGCGTCTGGAAATCGCGCAAGACCTCACCTGGGCATTGATGAACAGTCCGGCGTTTTTGTTTAACCGATGAACCTTGGAATCATGAGTGGCTCAAAGCAATATGGCCTTTCGGCCAAACGCCGCGCGCCGAGGCGAAGACTTTCGCGCCGCGCGGCGCGGCGGTTTGTTTCCCACCCCGATCCTTTCCCTTGGGGCTTGCCATTACTCACATCTTTGCAACGAATTTCGCCCAATCCCGAAGGGATTGCGCCCTCAAGCCCAGGGTTGCGAGGCACGAGCTACCCTGGGACCACGGCGGCAATTCGACACAACCCCAACGGGGTTGCGTCTGCCAGCCACGACCGAAGCCACAACCCCGTTGGGGTTGCCGCCCGTCCGACCGTGTTTTTCCAGGGTAGCGCGTGCCGCGCAACCCTGGGCTTTGGGCCAGAATCCCTTTGGGATTCACGTTCGGTCCCATCGAAGATGTGGGTAATAATCAACCCTTGGGGAGAGGGTGACCATTCTCTGCCCAAAGAACAATTCACAGCGACTTGAAAACAATTTAACCTCAGGAGGTCACCATGCTCTCAATCCCAGGAAATCCCGGCAGCACGTGCGATGGTTGGAGCCGTCGCGAGTTCATGCGCGTCGGTGGCGCCGGCTTGTTCGGCCTCGCCCTCGGCGATATTTTGAAATTGCAGGCGCTCGCCGCTGAATCGGCGTCCGAGACCGCCAAAGGCAAAGCGGGTTGGGGCAAGGCCAAATCGGTCATTCTCATTTTCCTCCAGGGCGGCCCGAGCCACCTCGACATCTGGGACCCGAAACCGGAAGCGCCGTCCAACGTCCGCGGCGAATTCAAAACGCTGCGCTCGAAGGTCC
>DASPXS010000111.1:0-3907 GCA_035637175.1 Haliangiales bacterium
CGCTGTTGGTCCGTCATCTGGGCGCTCAACGGTTTCAGTTTCGCGAGCGTCTCGACCGCGTCATCGTAGTTCCGGCTCTGGACGGCCTTGCTGACGTCGTTGAGGATCACCGGCGCGTCCGAAGCCTGCGGCGGCGCAGCCGCGGCCGCTTGTTCAGGCGCAGCGGCTGCCGGCGCGTTCGTGATCGGTTGCTCCACAGCCGAATTGCCCACGGTCGCTTCCTTCTTCGAACAGGCGGGCAAAAGAAGCGCCAGCCCGAGAGTAACGGATAAAGTAAATTGAGTAACGGATGTCCTCATGGCGAACGCAAAAAACGGTTAGTAGTGGCCGTTGGCCCTCCCCGGCGTGCACCAGAGTTCGTTTGGCTGGGTCTGGTCCCAATTGCCCGTGGGAGCAATGCCCGCCATCTGACGAAACCTTTCGTATTTGATCATGCGGGACGCTCCGCCCATTTCTCCTATGATCGCCCCACCGCCGACGTTTTGGGCAACGTCTTTGGGGTTGCCGCCTGCGTGACGTTGGGAGACGCCTTCGCTGGGCTGGTTGCCGGCATCGTTGAACCAGAAGGCCAACAATTCGTTGGCTTCCCACATCAATATGTCCGTGGCCTTGAAAAAGCTGAGCTTGAAAGGTTTGTTGGCTTGTTGGCCGGCGATGATACAGCCGTTCCAGGTGTAACTGGTCAGTTTCATCTGCCGGTCCCTCCAATAACTCTTCTTCACTCCCGACGACTCAGTCACGTCTCTGGGGCAAAACAGTACCGCCGGCGCTTTGAGGGTCGGGCCCAACTGGCTGGCGTAGAACCATGCGTTCTGATTGGTGTACGACAACGGCGGCGTGTCAACACCCGCTGCGTTGGGAATCCCGGCGCCGGTTGGCAATTTGGTTGCGTAGACCCAGCAATCCGGGCCGAAACCGGGATCGCCGGCGCTGAGGCTGCCCCACCCCGGATAGGGCAGAACGTCATTCTGGTCGGAAGAGTAAATGTGAGTCGCCAGCATGATCTGTTTGACATTATTCAGGTCCGCCGTGGTCTGGGCCTTGTCCTTTGCCTTGGCCAGCGCCGGCAAAAGGAGTCCCGCCAGAATCGCGATGATGGCAATAACGACCAGTAATTCGATCAAGGTGAATGCGCTGCGGAACCCCTTTTTCCGCAGCCAAACGAGCGGGTTGAAATATTTGACTGTTCTCATAAAAACGTCGTTGGCGGCTGCTAACGTCGCGGTTGTTCAGGCTTTGGCGCCACGTTAATCCTGCGGCAAAATCAAGTCAACTGTGCGTTTCGGCGCACACCCGGGAGGGCCGAGGGCAGTGATCAGTGATCCGTAATCAGAAGCCAGTAATCAGTGGCCAGACCCGTGATCACCTGATGACTGGCTCCTGATGTGACTGATGACTGATAACTGATGTGACTGATGACTGATAACTGATTACTCCGCTACTTCTCACACTGCGTCCGCGCCTTCACTCTTAACCCCACTGTCTCCGGCGCCGTGGCAAAGGAGATGATCCCCTTTTCCGCGGTGGCGCCGGTGTAGGGATCGTCTGTGATGAGCAGATTCCCGTCGATGTCGAGGTGGTCGGTCAGTTCGGCCAGGTGCGCGGCGCCGGTGATGAGGACGCTCGATTCAATCATGCAACCGATCATCGTCTTCAGTCCCGCCTTCCGCGCGGCCTGCAGCGTTTCCTTCGCCCCGCTGATGCCGCCGGTCTTCACCAGTTTCACGTTCACCCCGTGAAAACACTCGGCGCAGCCGTCGATGTCCCGCGCCGACAGACAGGATTCGTCGGCCATGATCGGCAGCGGCGATCGGTTTTTCAACCAGATCAAATCCTTTGGGGCGGTCGTGGCGGGCATCGGCTGTTCGACGAATTGAATGTGACCGTCGGCGGCAAGCCACTCGATCTGCCGCAACGCTTCCTCCTTCGTTTTCCACCCTTCGTTGGCGTCCACGCGCACGGATTTTCGCGGCGCGGCGTCGCGCAATGCCCGGAGATTCTGTTTGTCGTCCGGGCCGCCGACCTTGAGTTTGAGCACCGGATATTGCGCCGCCTCGATGACTTTCTGGCGGATGACGTCGGAATTGTCGATGCCGATGCTGAAGGAAGTAACGTGCTTCTTTTCGGCAAAGCCCAGTCCCAGGAAATCGTAAATGGGCTGGCCCGCCTTGCGCGCCGCGCCGTCGAGCAACGCGATGTTGACCGCCCCTTTGGGCGCAAAATTCTTCGGGGCGATCGTCTCGAGATATCGCATGCTGCCGGGCACGTCCGTGAAAGAGAGCTTGACCGGATCGACGTGCTCCAGAAACGCGAGTGTGGAATCGGCGTTTTCCTCGTAGCGCGATGAAGGCGCGGCCTCGCCAATTCCCCGGGTGCCTTCCGCGTCCGTCAGTTCCACGAAGACCACCTTGTGAACGTCGGCGCCGCCGCTGCCCCCGGGCTGGAGGCTGCGGGCGATCGCCCAGCGATGGGCCAGTTTCAAGTCAAATTGCCGGAAGCTCATCTTCATGGAGCCAACCCAATCGCATTCAGGCCCCGGAAGCAACCAGGAACGGGAATGCGCAACGGGGAGATGGGGCAGCGGGGTATCGGGGTGCGATCGCTCATCACCCATTGCCCCAGGGTGAGTTCAAGAATCGTCGCAAGAGCCGTAGCCGCCGAGGTTACGAGGCGGAAGTGTTTTCGTTCCAAAATCCGCCTCCTTACGTCGGTGGCTACCATTCTTGAACTCACCCTCCCCATTGCCCCATTGCCCCGTTGCTCGCCGAAAGTCATTGACATTCTGAATCAAATGGTGTCTCCTGCGCGGGCAAAGAGCATGAACACCACGTGCACAATTCGAGACAGCCTGTGCGGTCGGCGCGCCATTGGACTCATGTCCGTTTGGCATCGTGTCTCTTGGACCCAGGGCAACGTGGGAGGAAAATTCTAAAGCGTCGTTAAAAGAATTTCAAAAAACCCGCGATTGCCGGTCAATCGCGGGTTTTTTTTATTCGCCGGATGCCGTCCGAAGGCGGCCTGAAAGAAAAACATGAAGACAATTAAAACCAAACCGGGGCGATTCGCGCCCGGAACGCGGTTCAAGGCGCCCGATGTTTCATTTCGGGTCGCGCAGGAAGCCGAACTCGAACAACTCAAACAACGGCTGCTCCGGCAGTTGCTGGGGGAAAATACGAGTCCGGATCTCACTGCGCTGTTGCGGCGCGCGGCGAATGAAGCCGCAGCGCTGGCGTGGCTGACCCCTTACGCCTTGCTGGTGTTCCCGACGCTGCTGGAGGAAAAGGCGCAGGCCGCGCGGCATCAAACTCTGCGGCAGGCGCGCATTCGCCGGCGCAGCCGCAACCTGCTGGCGGAAGACTAAAAGCAAACACCAAGCTCCAAACACCAAAGAAGCTCCAAATTCCAAGCTCCAACATGGCGGTATCGCGGCGTCCTTTTGGATTTGGAGCTTGGAATTTCTCTGGAGCTTGGTGTTTGGGATTTGGTGTTTCCCTCGAGGGACTCGAGGGACGGTTTCTCGTTGACCCTGTTTTGCGCCCGTCGGTAGCTTTTGGACATGGAACCTGCCGTTCATCCGACTCCCTGGATGATTTTGCCGTTTGGAATCCTGCTGGCGACCATCGCCCTGGCCCCGTTGTTTTTTGCCGACTGGTGGCAAAAACATTATCCGAAGGTGGCCTATGTCCTGGGCGCGGTGACTCTCGGTTACTATCTGGTTGGTCTGAAGGAGTACGGTCGAGTCTGGCACACCGGGTTGGAATACACGAGCTTCATCGTGTTGATCGGCTCGCTGTTCGTTGTCTCCGGGGGCATTCACATCAATGTGAAAGGCGAGGCGACTCCGCTGGCCAACGTGGTTTTTCTTTTCATTGGCGCGGTGGTTGCCAACCTGTTTGGCACCACCGGA
>DASPXS010000112.1:0-15978 GCA_035637175.1 Haliangiales bacterium
ACGGCGATGTGGTAAGCGAGCAATTGCAGCGGGACGACGGCCAGCAGCGGGAACAAGGGCTCCAAGGTTTGCGGCAAATAAATCACGTCCCCCACTTTGGAAGCGATCTTCGGGTTGTCTTCTGTGGCCAGGGCGATGATCGGACCTTTGCGCGCCTTGATCTCCTCCAGGTTGCTGAACGTTTTTTCGTAGAGCGCGCCGGAGGGAATCACGATGACCGTCGGGGTCTTCTCATCAATCATCGCGATGGGGCCGTGTTTCATTTCCGCGGCCGGATAGCCTTCGGCGTGGATGTACGAAATCTCCTTCAACTTGAGCGCGCCTTCGAGGGCGACGGGGAAATTATAGAGCCGGCCCAGGAAAAAGAAGTCCTCCGCGGCGGCGTATTTCAACGCAATCTTTTTAATGAGCTCATTTTGGGAAAGGATCTTCTCGATCTGTTCGGGAACGGTTTCGAGCGCGCGAATGATCTGGGCGCCGCGGCTGGCGGCCAGCATGCGGATGCGGCCCATCAGCAGCGCCAGCAACGCCAACACCGTGACCTGCGAACTGAACGCCTTGGTTGAGGCCACGCCGATTTCCGGGCCGGCGTGAAGATAGATGCCGCCATCGGCCTCGCGCGCAATCGTGCTGCCGACGACGTTGCAGAGGGAAAGCACCTTGTGGCCGCGCCGCCGGGCTTCGCGCAGGCTGGCCAGCGTGTCGGCCGTCTCGCCGGATTGCGTGATGACCAGGACGAGGGTGTGTTTTTCGATCGGCGCATTGCGATAGCGGAATTCGCTGGCATATTCGACTTCCACCGGAATGTGCGCGAATTCCTCCAACAAATGCTCGCCGATCAGCGCCGCGTGCCAACTGGTGCCGCAAGCCGCGATGACGATCCGGTCCACCGCCCGCAGCTCCGCCAGGGTCATGTTCAGCCCGCCGAATTTCGCCGTCGCCTCCTCATGATCCACACGACCCCGCAGGGCGTTTTCGACCGTGCGCGCCTGCTCGAAAATCTCCTTCAGCATGTAATGCGCAAATGTGCCGCGCTCGGCCGCTTCCGGGCTGAATTCGATCCGGCTGATCTGGACCGCCGCGGTGTTCGAGCCGAGATTTTCGACCTTGAATTGTTCCGGGCTCAGTGTGACGACGTCGTAATCGTTCAGATAAATCACCTGGCGCGTGTGGGCGACAACGGCGCTGGCGTCGCTGGCCAGAAAGTTTTCGCCCTGACCGATCCCGACCAACAAAGGGGAACCGCGACGCGCGCCAACCATGAGGTCGGGGCAGTCCGCGCAGATGACCGCGATGCCGTAGGTGCCGATGACTTCTTTAAGCGCTTCGATGACGGCCCGGGTCAAAGGGGGAACGCCGTCGGGACCCGGCTCCGGCGCGGAGGACCTGATTCGGGCGTAATGATCCCCAATCAAGTGGGCCAGGACTTCGGTGTCGGTTTCCGAATGAAACTGGTGTCCCGCCTGAACGAGGCGTTCCTTGAGCCGGTCGAAGTTTTCGATCACCCCGTTGTGCACGACGGCGATGCGGCCGCTCTGGTCAAGGTGCGGGTGGGAGTTTTCGTCCGATGGCGGGCCGTGGGTGGCCCAACGAGTGTGGCCGATGCCGAGGGGACCGGGCGCCGCTTGGATCTGGATCAATTGGCCGAGGCCCTCATCGATCTTTCCTTTTTTCTTGCGGGTCTGGAGTTCGGCGTGGTTCAGCACGCTCAGGCCGGCGCTGTCGTAGCCGCGGTATTCGAGCCGGCGCAACCCCTCCAGGAGGATGGGCGCCGCCTGTTGCCGGCCGACGTAGCCTACGATGCCACACATAAGTCCAGCCTTTAAGTTGATGGGTATGGAGTGCTGAGAAACCAACCACTACCTTATCGTTCCACGGCCCTGTCCGGACGCGTCGGCGCCCGGTTATTGGCCAGGCCGGGAGGCACCCGGGTCATCTCTCCCGCCTGCTTGCCGCTTGCGCAAAACCGCCGCGGCAAGGTATAAAACAACTGCAGCCATTCGCAAGAAAGTATTTCGCTATGACAAACGGCACGCGCATGTCCGCCAACACCAGCAACGTCCTCTCCATCATCATGGGCGGCGGGCAGGGAACGCGCCTGTTTCCGCTCACGCGCGAACGGGCCAAGCCGGCGGTGCCGCTGGCGGGCAAATACCGTCTGGTGGACATCCCCATCTCCAACTGCATCAACTCCGGCCTGCGCCGCGTCTATCTGCTCACGCAATTCAATTCGGCTTCGTTGCACCGCCACATTTCGCAATCGTACAAATTCGACCATTTTTCCGGCGGCTTCGTCGAAATCCTGGCCGCGGAACAGACCTTTGCCGACACCTCCTGGTACCAGGGCACGGCCGATGCCGTGCGCAAGAACCTGCTCCATTTTTTGAACCACGACTTCGATTACGCGCTGATCCTGAGCGGCGACCAGCTTTATCGCATGGACTTCCGTCACATCCTATCACAACACGCGGTGACGGCGGCGGACCTGACCATCGCCACCATTCCCGTGACGCGTCAAGAGGCGCAATCGCTCGGCATCATGCAAATCAACGCCGAACGTCGCATCACGCGTTTTGTCGAAAAACCGAAGGAGACCGCCCTGCTCGATTCGTTGAAACTGGAAAAGGACTGGTATCCCCGGCTGGGGATCACCGGGCAGGACGAGTTCTTTCTGGCCTCGATGGGTATCTACGTTTTCAACCGGGATATCCTGATCAAACTGCTGGACAACGTTCACACCGATTTCGGCAAGCACATCATTCCCGGCGCCATTCAAACGAATCGCCTCTTCTCCTACATCTTCCAGGGGTACTGGGAGGACATCGGGACCATCCGCTCCTTTTTCGAAGCCAACCTCGATATCTCCTCGGAGTTGCCGCGCTTCAATTTCTTCGACATGAGCGCGCCGATTTTCACCCGGCCACGCTTCCTGCCGGCGTCTAAAATCAATGGCGCGCAAATTGACCACGCGGTCGTCTCGGACGGCTGCATCATCAACCGCGCCCGGATTACTCACAGCATGGTCGGCGTCCGGAGCATCCTGAACGACGGCTGCGACTTGAACCGGACGATCATGCTCGGCTGCGATTACTACGAGTCCCTCGACTCGATCCAACGACAGGAAGCGCTGGGCAAACCGCGCATCGGCATCGGGCACAACACCCGCATCGAAAACGCCATCATCGACAAGAACGCGCGCATCGGGAGCAATTGCGTGATTTCACCGGCCGGCAAATCGGAAAATGTGGACCATGAATTCTACTATATCCGCGACGGCATCGTCATCATCCCCAAAAACGGCATCGTGCCGCACGGCACGGTGATTTGAGGGCTTCTTCGCAGGTTCGTAATCTTTCCCCTGATCGTAATCGGGCGCTTGATACTACCACCACGCCGGTGGTGAATCCCCTCGCCCCACGACGGAGGAGTGGGGAGAGGGATAGGGAGAGGGGTTTCACTGTGGCTCGTGATTTACATTGCCTCCTCCTCTTGGTAGAAAACCGCGGTGTCCAATGCAACTTCGAACCTCTGGAAGGAACTCAGTTCGGGGCGCCGGTTCATCCTGATCGCCGGGCCATGCGTCATCGAGAGCGAGAAGCTTTGTTTCAAAGTCGCCGTTGCGCTGCAAAAGACCTGCGCCAAACTCGGCGTCACTTACGTCTTTAAAGCCAGCTACGACAAGGCCAACCGCACTTCGGGCAGATCGTTTCGCGGACCGGGCCTGGATGAAGGGTTGAAGATTCTGGCGAACGTGCGCGACGAATTTGGCGTGCCGGTGTTGACCGACGTTCACACCGAAGCCCAGGCCGCCATTGCCGGCGAGATCGTGGACGTGCTGCAAATCCCGGCTTTTCTCTGTCGCCAGACCGATTTAATCGCAGCAGCCGTTTTGACCGGCAAGATCGTGAATTTGAAGAAGGGTCAGTTCCTGTCGCCCTCGGAAATGGGGCAGGTGGTGAAGAAGGCGGTGGCTGCCGGCGCAACCAGGATTCTCGTGACCGAGCGCGGCACGACCTTTGGTTACCACAACCTGGTCGCCGACCTGCGTTCGATTCCAATCATGCAGCGATTCGGGTTCCCGGTGATTTTCGACGCCACACATTCGGTGCAGTTGCCGGGCGCCGGCGGCGACAAATCAAGCGGTCAACGCGAATTGGCGCCGGTGTTGGCCCGCAGCGCGGTCGCCGCGGGCGCCAACGGCGTGTTCATCGAGACGCATCCGGAACCGGACCGCGCCATGAGCGACGGGCCGAATATGGTTCCGTTGGCGGCCATGCCGAAGTTGCTGACGACCCTGCTGAAGGTGAGAAACGCGGTGCGTTGAATAAACATCGAACACTGAATAGCAAACACCAAACACCAAACACCAAACACCAAGCTCCAATGAAATCCCAAGCACAAAGCTCCAAAAGCGTCCCTGTCCAGACATTCGTTTATCGTAGGCGAATCACGGCGAAGACTTGGGATTTGGGATTTGGAGCTTCTTTGGTGTTTGGAGCTTGGTGTTTGGAGCTTTCCTCGTCTCATGTCTGACCGCCAAATCTCAACCTCCCGATCCTCGCTCCGCGCGCGCCTGCGCCGGGTCAAGCTCTTCCTCTGCGACGTGGACGGCGTGTTGACCGACGGCGCGGTGTTGATGGGCAATGGCGTGGAAACCAAACGATTCCATGTCCGGGACGGTCTCGGCATGCGGTTGCTTCAACGGCAGGGAATCAAGGTCGGCTGGATTTCCCGCCGGCCGTCGAGCGCCACGGCGCAACGCGCCGAGGATTTGAAGATTGATTTTTTGCACCAAAGTAACGCCAATAAAGTCACCGCCGTTGAAAGCATCCTTGCTCAGACCGGTTTGACCTGGGCGGATGTCTGCTACGTCGGCGACGACATTGTTGACCTGGGCGTGTTGAAGCGGGTCGGCGTGGCCGTCACGGTGGCCGACGGACTCCGCGAGACGAAAGCGGCCGCTGATTACGTGACCCGGTTGCCCGGAGGCCAGGGCGCGGTCCGCGAGGTGGTCGATTTGATTTTGAAAGCGCAGAACAAATGGCAGCGGCTGGTCGAGGATTATTCTTCCTAAACGCCCGGCCGGGCCTTATGAATGGGCGCGGCGTGAAACCATTGCTCCAGCGCTGCGGATGGTGGGTGATCGCCGCGCTCTTGCCGCTGTTGGGGGCGCTGGCGGCACGGGCCCAACTGTCCCACGTTGAGGCCACCCGCTTCAAACATGCGTTCGTTGACCCAAAGACCGGGTTGCGCACGATGCTGCTGAGCGGCGGCAACGCCACCAATATTTCCAACGAGGAATTGCTGCTCCGCGACGGCGTGCAGCTCCAGTTTTTCGACGACGCCGGGAAAACCAATCTCGAGGTCGCCTCATCCGCGTGCCTTTACAATCTCAAAACGGAGCGGGTCACTTCGACGAACCATCTGGAGGCAGGCAGCGGCAGCGGCCAGTTTTCACTCGAAGGCGACGGCTTTGAGTACACCCGGACGAACGGTTCGCTGGCGATTTCCAATAATGTCCACGCCATCCTTCGCGAGGATCTGCTCGCATCGCCGGCATCCGCACCCGCGGCGCCCGCTGCGCTCCAGCCGGGACAACCGACCAATGCGACGCGGGCGACCAATCAATTTGTGCGCGTTTTCTCGGATCACCTGCGTTATTCGACGAATCTTGCCGTATTCGAGGACAATGTTCGCGTGGAGGATCCGCAGGGCAAACTGACTTGCAACAGGTTGACGGTGACCTTTTCCACGCCCGCGAAACCGGACGAAAAACGGCAGGTTGAAAACATTCTGGCGGAACAGCGCGTCGAAATTGATTCGGATGAAGTCCATGCCACCGGCGACCAGGCGTTGTACCAACAGGCGGCCGATGTGGTGAGGTTGACGGGCAATCCGGCGTGGCGACTCCGCCAATACGAGGGCCGCGCGGAGGAACTGATCGTGAACCGCAACACGCGCTCCTTTCGGGCCCTGCGCAACACGGAGATGACACTGCCGCCCGGATCGATCGGGCAGAGCGGCTTTTTGCTGCCCGAAAGTCCCCCGGCAACCAACGCGTCTCCGGCCGGCGGCCAGCCGATGCTGGTGCAGTCCGAGGATTTCGAGTTCGCGCCCGACCTCGAGAACACCAACTTGAACCTCATTGTCTTTCGCGACAGAGTGCGTGTCAGCGGAAAGGGAACTCTGAACTGCGAGTTGATGACGATCCGATCCACGGTCCAAAGCAACCGGACGGAAAACGTCGTGGCCGAGCGCGGCGTTGTGATGGAGCAGGCCGACAGACGCGTGACGGGCGACAAAGCGGTTTACACCGCGGCAAGCGAGACGGTCGAAGTGAGCGGCCGTCCGGCGTGGAAGATCGGTCCGCGGGAAGGGACGGCGGACGTTCTGGTATTCAACCTCAGAGACAAGTCGTACCGGACGACGGGCAACGCGGTGATGCGCCTGCCTCCCGAGGCGCTGGGCCGTTCCCGCTGGCTTCTGCCGGCTTCCGGGCAAAAGACCCATGCCGCCGCCGCCGGCCCGGCGAAGAACCCGGGCGCGCCAAACAACGCTCTCGATGCGGCGAGTGTGGCCGGCACCAATCGTCCGGCGCGGCCCGTTGAGATTTCCTCGGACGATGCGGAATTGAGGCCGGACGCCGCGAACACCAACTTGAACGTGGCGACTTATCGCGGCCACGTGCAGGCAAGCGATCAGGATCGGATGCAACTGTCGTGCGAACTGCTGACCGTGACCAGTAAATCCGTGCCCGGCACGAACGAGGTGGATCGGGTGGTTGCCGAACGCAACGTGGATCTTTCGGTCCATGAACCCGGGGTCGAACGGCGGGTCCGGGGAGACAAAGCGGTTTACACAGCCGGCAATGAGCAAGTTGAAATGACCGGCGCCCACGGGGTCGAGTTCGAGGTCGCGGACGCAAAGGGGGCAAGCCGCGCGACCGGGGAGAAGGCGGTTTATTTCGGCGCGAAGGATGTGTTGGAATTGACGGGCAACCCGATTCCCACGGTTACCACGCCGGCAGGCACCGCCTCCGGAGATGTGATCGTCCTGGACCATGCGAATACGACCATCACAGCAACGGGCATGTGGAAATTGAAATTGAGCGCGGCATTCCTGGAAAAGGCGGTAAAGCCGACCCCCAAGCCGTCTTCGGTCAACACCGGACGCCCGCCGGCGGATTCCTGAATCTGATTTTAGCGTGACGAAATCCTGTGTGAACACTCCGCAAACCCAGACGCAGCCGGTGCTGCAGAAAAGTCCGGCGTCATCGGCCGTGGCCGTTGACCAGGACGGGCATCTGTTGTCCACCGAAAAGCTGGTCAAGGAATATCGCCAGCGTCGCGTCGTCAACGGCGTGTCCATTTACGTGGACGCGGGCGAAATCGTCGGCTTGTTGGGTCCCAATGGCGCGGGCAAAACCACGACGTTCAATATCGTCGTGGGTCTGGTCAAGCCGGAGGAGGGCCATGTTCGATTCAAGGAAAAAGAGATCACCCGCCTGCCAATGCACCAACGCGCGCGGCTGGGCATCGGCTATTTGACACAGGAACCTTCCGTGTTCCGCAAACTGACCGTCGCACAGAACATCCTCGCCATTCTGGAGACCTGCCGGATGAACGCGCAGGAACGGCGGGTGCGGCTGAAGTATCTGCTCGATGAACTTGATCTGGCGCCCCTGGCAACCAGCAAGGCCTACACGCTCAGCGGCGGTGAAAAACGCCGCCTGGAGATCACCCGCGCGCTGGTGACCAGCCCGAAATTGATGTTGCTCGACGAACCGTTCAGCGGCATCGACCCGATCGCGGTTTATGAAGTGCAGAAGATTGTCCGGCGATTGAAGGAGCGCGGTCTGGGCATCCTCGTCACCGATCACAACGTCCGTGAAACGTTGAAACTGGTGGACCGGGCGTACTTGATTCACAAAGGCGAAGTGGTTTACGAAGGCGCGGCCGAGCAATTGGTGAACGACCCCAAGGCCCGCGAAATTTATCTCGGCCCGGAGTTCAATCTATGAATCGGAGTGGTGGAGAGGTGGAGAGGTGGAGTGCCGGAGTGCCGGAGCGCCGGAGCAATGGCGCGCCGATGCGTTCGGACGCCGTTCCTTGCCATCGCTCCCATACTCCGTTGCCCCGCACCGCTATCATTCCATCGCCCCACCACTCCCCTTCTCCATCACTCCATTACTCCGTCTCTTCCCATGCAACGCGACATTGTCACCGTTGAACGTTTTTATACCGAGCACGCCGGCGAACTGGAAATGAAACTCGTGGGCGGGGCCGCGGGTCTGAAGCGGGTCATCCGGGAACCGACGGTCAATCGGCCGGGTCTGGCGCTGGCCGGTTTCACCAAATATTTCGCCAGCAAACGGGTGCAGGTGATCGGCAGCGCGGAATCGACCTTCCTCAGGTCCCTGAACAACGAGGAGCGGGAGCAGCGCTATGCGGATTTGTTTTCCTACAAAATCCCCTGCGTCGTTTTCAGTCGCAGCATCCATCCGGACCGACTCTTTCTCAAAGCGGCGGAGCGGGCCGACGTGCCGGTGTTTCGCTGCCCGCTCATCACGATGAAATTCATCAACCTCGCCACGCTGGCGCTGGAAATGATGTTCGCGCCGCGCAGCACCGAGATGGGGAGCATGGTGGACATCCTGGGCGTCGGCGTCATCATCCGCGGCGAAAGCGGCATCGGCAAAAGCGAATGCGTGCTGGCCTTGATCGAACGCGGTTACAGTCTGGTTTCGGATGACGTGACCAAAGTGACGCTCGTGGACGGGCGCGAAGTCATCGGCACCAGCGCCGAGTTGACCCGCAATCACATGGAAGTGCGCGGCATCGGCATCATCAATGTGGCGGCGATGTTCGGCGTCAAATGCATCCGCGCCGAGAAACGGGTGGACCTCGTCGTGACCCTGAAAACGTGGAACGAAGTGGAGGACGTGGACCGGCTCGGGATGGAGGAGCAATTTGTCAAAATCCTCGGCGCGGACGTTCCCCACATCACTATTCCCGTGCGGCCGGGCCGCGATCTGGCGCGCTTGATCGAGGTGGCCGCATTCCAAACCAAGCTCAAACGTTCCGGTTACAACCCAGCCAAGGAATTGAACGACCGCCTGATCGCGCAAATGTCCCGCAAAATGCAGCTCTAAAATTGACTGGCAATTGGGGCCGCCCACCCCGATAATCAGCCGTGCATGAGCGTGATAAAAAAGCCGGCAGGCAGGCACTCTGAGCGCTCTGCCGCCACTCGCGAAATGACCATCGTTAACAAACTGGGTATTCACGCCCGGCCGGCGGCGATGTTTGTCAAAACCGCCAATCGCTTTGAATGCGATATTTACGTGGAAAAGGACGGCGAGAAGGTCAACGGCAAAAGCATCATGGGCCTGATGATGCTCGCCGCCGGTCCGGGCAGTAAACTGTCCGTTCATGCCGAGGGCGCAGACGCCGCCAAAGCCCTCAACGAATTGGAAGCTCTGCTGAATCGGAAGTTCGACGAAGAGTGACTCCCTCAAGCCCCGCTGAAGCGTTGAATCGTTCAAGCGTTGAGTCGTTAAAATGGGTCGCCGGCAGGGAGCCTTGTTTTTCGCCCGAAACACTTCATCGCTTCAATGGTTTGACGCTTAAATCATTTGCCTTTTGTGCCCTTTCACGCCAGTGTCATGCGCATGTCCGCCACGGATTTTGATGTCCGATACGTCGCGCACCTGGCGCGCATCGAACTGACTTCAGGTGAGGAACAGCAGCTCGCCATCCAACTCGGCAACATTCTCGGCTACATCGAAAAGTTAAAGGAGTTGGACGTCAGCCAGGTCGAGCCGACCGCGCACGCCGTACCGATGGTCAACGTGACACGCCCGGACGAAGCGCGCGCCGGGTTGTCCAACGAGGATGCGTTGCGCAACGCCCCTGCCGCCGCCGGCGGCCTGTTCATCGTGCCGAAGATCGTGGAATGAAGCCGCGGGTTCGTGTCCATTCGTGGTTTTCCTGACACGGGAGCGGCCAGGCCCGACTCTCTCAACGCCTTCCGGAACCCGATGTTGAACCAGCTTACAATACCTCAACTCACCGCCAGGCTCGCCCGACGCGAAGTCTCCGCCCGCGAAACAATGCAGGCGTGCCTCGACCAAATCGAGCGCGTCGATTCGAAAATCAAAGCCTTTCTCAGCTATGATGCCGCGGACGCGCTCGCGCAGGCCGATGCGGCGGACAAATCGTTGGCCGACGGATCGTCGCATGCGCAGCGCCCGTTGCTCGGCGTGCCGGTCGCCGTCAAAGATGTGCTCTGCGTCAAGGGCCATCCTTGCAACTGCGGCTCCAAAATCCTCGGGAAATTCATTTCACCCTACGACGCCACGGTCATTGAAAGATTGAAAGCCGCCGGCGCCGTCATCTTCGGGCGGCTGAACATGGACGAGTTTGCGATGGGCAGTTCGACCGAGAATTCGGCGTTCTGGACCACGCTGAACCCCTGGGACACCACACGCATTCCGGGCGGTTCCTCCGGCGGTTCAGCGGCAGCGGTCGCGGCCGATGAGGCCATCGCCACGCTGGGATCGGACACGGGCGGTTCAATTCGACAGCCCGCCGCCTTGTGCGGCGTTGTCGGTTTGAAACCGACTTACGGCCGCGTTTCGCGCTATGGGCTGGTCGCCTTCGCGTCGTCGCTCGACCAGATCGGGCCGTTTACCAAAGACGTGTGCGACGCCGCCCTCATGCTCCGGGTCATCGGCGGTCTGGATCCGTGCGACTCGACCAGCGTTCCTGAACCGGTGCCGGACTACCTCGCCGCGCTGACGGGCGAGATCAAAGGATTGAAGCTCGGCCTGCCCAGGGAGTACCTCATCGGCGGTTTGGACGACGAAGTGAAACAAGCCGTCGATGTTGCCGTTCATCAACTGCAAACGCTCGGCGCGGAAGTCAGGGAGATTTCTCTGCCGCATACCGATTACGCCGCGGCGACCTACTACATCATCGCGCCCGCCGAGGCTTCGGCAAATCTCGCCCGCTTCGACGGCGTTCGCTACGGCCTGCGCGTGGAGGGCGCCGATCCGATTGCGCTTTACCGCAAGACGCGCGGGGCGGGTTTCGGCGCGGAGGTCAAACGCCGGATCATCCTCGGCACCTACGTCCTCAGCAGCGGTTACTACGACGCCTACTACCTGCGTGCCCAAAAAGTCCGCACGCTCATCCGCCAGGACTTTTTGAACGCGTTCGAGCACGTGGACGCCATTGTCACGCCCACCACACCCACCGCCGCGTTCAGGATCGGCGAAAAATCCGACGACCCGCTGCAAATGTATCTCTCGGACGTTTTCACCGTCGCGGCGAACGTCGCCGGCATCTGCGGCATCAGCGTTCCGTGCGGCTTCACGAAATCGCCGAAGCTGCCCATCGGTTTGCAACTGCTCGGCAAGCCGCTGGGCGAAGAAACCATCCTGAAGATCGCTCATGCCTACGAGCAGAGTACGGAGTGGCACCTGGAGAAACCTGTTCTGCGAGGCGACTCCTGAACTCCGCCGCGCCGTGGAACACGCAGGTCTGCCCGCCGGTTGTCAGGGCTTGCACCCGGTGTGCTGCCATCGTAAAAAGTACTTTGTGGCCGCCTCCGGGTGCTCATTGAATACCAAGTAACCGTCCGGTTACTTGGTGTGTCACTACCGGTATCCGCGATGAAAGGTCCGGCTCCAGCGACCAGACTCGGGAAAACCGCCGCGCGCGATCCCGAACGCACCCGCGAGCGGATTCTGTCCGCGGCACTCGATGAGTTCTCAGCCAAGGGTTTCGCCGGAGCGCGCGTCGATGTCATCGCCCGCCGCGCCCGCATCAACAAACGGATGCTTTACCATTATTTCGGCGACAAGACCGGGTTGTTCCGCCAGGTTTTGCGCCGAAAGATGGCGCAACGCGCCGCCTGGGCGGCCTCCTCGCCGGACGATCCGGCCGAAAGTCTGCCGTACTGGTTTGAAAGGGCATTGCAGGACATCGATTGGATACGCCTGCAGCAGTGGGAAGCCCTGCAGGTCGGCCGGGGGACGGTGATTGATGAGAAAGCCCGGCGCAAGGCCGCCATCGCCGGTGTGGAAAACATCCGCAGCCGCCAGCAACGCGGGTTCATTGATGCCGGACTCGACGCAAGGCACGTGTTGCTGGCGATGGTTTCGCTGACGAGCTACGCGCTGGCGTTTCCCCAGGTCGCACGATTGATTACCGGGCTTTCCCCGAACGATCCCCGGTTCCGGATCGAGCGCACCCGGTTCCTTCGCTGGATGGGCGCGGCTTTGCGGCCCAGCAACCGGCCGGAACATCGACCGTCCCTCGAAGCCATCGGATCAGGCGAAAGGCAGGTTGCATGAAAGACGATTTGTTGGCGACGACTCACCCAGGCAGGCGCAGCCGCCACCGACCTCGAATGTCGAGGGTCGAGAGACGACAGCACTCCCCTCACCCTGCCCTCTCCCCTCATCCGATGAGGGGAGAGGGTGGCTTCCAGCCGGGTGAGGGGTGGGCCCGGAATTTTGCCCAGGCTGCGGAAGAGGGTGTGGCCGGCGCGTGCGGCATTCGATGCCGGCGTCGCGCCGGACGCCTGGCCCTGCTGCTGTTTGCCGGCGCCCTTTTCTCCGGCTGTTCCCGCAAAGATCCCGCCGGGGCGAAGTCGGGAAGAGGCGGCGAGGGCATGCCCGTGCCGGTGCTGGTCGGCAAGGCGGTGGAGAAAAACATGCCGGTGCAGATCAGCGCCATTGGAAATGTGCAGCCTTTCACGAAAGTGGCGGTCCGCTCGCAAATCACCGGGCAACTGGCCAGGGTCCGTTTCCAGGAAGGTTCCGACGTAATGAAAGGGGAACAGTTGTTCACGATCGACCCCCGGCCGGCAGAGGCGGCGTTGGAACAGACGAAGGCCAATCTGGCCCGCGACGAGGCCCAACTCGAAAATGCGCGGATTGAGTTTGCACGGGCGCAAAAGCTGTATGAATCAAACATCAGCTCCCGGGATGACTACGACAAGGCGCAGGCCAATCTCGATACGCTGCGCGGGACCGTGCTGGCGGACCGGGCCGCCATCAGCAACGCGGCGCTCAACCTGGAATACACCTCCATCCACTCGCCCATCGATGGCCGCGCCGGCAATGTCCTGGTGCACGAAGGAAACATTGTGAAGGCCGAGGACGACGTGCTGCTCCAAATCAACCAGGTTCATCCAATCTTTATCACCTTCGCGGTGCCGGAGCAGTTCCTGCCCGAGATCCGGCGGCGGATGCGCGACGGACCGCTCAAAGCGCGGGCGAATTTCGTGAACCTGGACGGACCGCCTCCGCAGGGCAACGTGGTGTTCATCGATAATGCCGTGGACCCGACGACCGGCACCATTCAACTCAAAGCCACGTTCGATAACCCGGACAATACGCTCTGGCCCGGCCAGTTCGTGCAGGTGATCGTGACCCTGTCCGAGCAGGCGAACGCGGTCGTGGTGCCGACGCCGGCGATTCAGGCCGGACAAAACGGCGACTTCGTCTTTGTCGTCGGGGCGGACCAGAAGGTCGAAATGCGTCCGGTGATTGCGGGCGCGGCGCGCGATGGCCAAACGGTGGTCCAGAGCGGCGTTAAGCCCGGCGAGACCGTGGTGATCGACGGCCAATTGCGGCTCGTGCCCGGCGCTCGAGTGGAGGCAAAACCCGCCAACACGCCCGACGCGACAGCGCAGGCGCAGGAGCAATGAACCTTCCCGAACTCTGCATCCGCCGTCCGGTGATGACCACGCTGGTCATGGCGGCCATCCTGTTGTTCGGCATCATCGCCTATCGCACGTTGCCGGTGAGCGATTTGCCGACCGTGGACTTTCCCACCATCTCGGTGAGCGCGAGTCTGCCGGGCGCCAGCCCGGAGACCATGGCCTCGTCCGTCGCCACGCCGTTGGAGCGCCAATTCTCGACCATTGCCGGCGTGGACTCGATGAGTTCCGTCAGCGCGCAGGGATTGACCCAGATCACCATCCAGTTCTCGCTCGCGCGCGACATCGACGCGGCCGCGCAGGACGTGCAGGCGGCCATCGCCAAAGCGGCCCGCCAATTGCCCCCGGGCATGCCGTCGCCGCCCACCTACAGCAAGGTCAATCCGGCCGATTCGCCGATTCTTTTCCTCGCGCTCACATCGCCCACGCTTCCGCTTTCGACCGTGGACGAATATGCCGAGACCATGATGGCGCAACGGATCTCAATGGTGAATGGCGTGGCGCAGGTCTCCGTTTTCGGCGCGCAACAATACGCCGTCCGCATTCAGCTCGATCCGGACACGCTCGCTTCGCGCGGCATCGGGATCGACGAGGTGCAGGAGGCGGTGTCGCAGGGCAACGTCAACCTGCCGACCGGCACGCTCAACGGAACGCATCAGGCCTTCACCGTGCAGGCCAACGGCCAGTTGACCCGGGCGGCGGATTATCGTCCGTTGATCGTGGCGTATCGCAACGGCGCGCCGGTCCGGTTGCAGGAACTGGGGCGCGTTCTCGACAGCGTGCAGAACGACAAGATCGCCAGTTGGGTGAACAATACCCGCGCCATCTCACTGGCGGTGCAGCGCCAGCCCGGCATCAACACCGTCGAGGTCGTAGACAACATCCGCAAACTCCTTCCCGATTTCCGCGCGCTGTTGCCGGCTTCGGTGACGCTGGAAATCCTCTACGACCGTTCCCAATCCATCCGCGCGTCGGTGAACGACGTGAAATTCACGCTCAAACTGACGGTCGCGTTGGTGGTGCTGGTCATTTTCCTGTTCCTGCGCAACCTCTCGGCCACGGTGATTCCCAGTCTCGCGGTGCCGTTGTCGCTGATTGGCACATTCGCGGTCATGTACCCGCTCGGTTACAGCCTCGACAACCTTTCCCTCATGGCGCTGACGCTCTGCGTGGGCTTTGTCGTGGACGACGCCATTGTGATGCTGGAAAACATCGTCCGGCACATCGAGGCGGGCGATCCGCCATTGGAGGCGGCGTTGAAAGGGTCGAGGGAAATCGGCTTCACGATTGTTTCCATGACACTCTCTCTGGCGGCCGTGTTCATCCCGGTGCTGTTCATGGGCGGGATGGTCGGCCGCCTGCTGCACGAGTTCGCGGTGACCATTGCGGTGGCGGTGTTGGTCTCCGGATTTGTATCGCTCACGCTCACGCCGATGTTGTGCAGCCGGTTCATCCGGAGCCATCATGGCCGGCGGCCGCCCAATCGGATCTCTGCGCTGTCGGAGAAGGCGTTCGAGGGAATGTATCGCGCCTACGACCGCACCCTGAAGTTCGTCCTGCGGCATCAACCGGCCACACTGACGGTCTCGGCTCTGTTGCTCGCGGCCACCGCCGTGCTGTTCCTGAAGATTCCAAAAGGATTTTTCCCCAGCGAAGACATCGACCAGATCTTCGCCATCACGGAGGGAGCCCAGGGCATTTCCTTCCATTCGATGTACGAACATCAGGCGACGGTGAATCGCCTGATCAGCGCCGATACCAACGTGCTCAACTTCACATCCTCCATCGGCGCGGGCGGCTCGACGGTGGCAGCCAACAGCGGACGCATCTTTATCCGTCTCAAACCCCGCTCGGCGCGTCGCCTTCACGTCGATGAGATCATCCAGAAACTCCGTCCGAAGCTGGCTGCCATTCCGGGCATCAAGGTCTATCTGCAGAATCCTCCGGCCATCCGCATTGGGGGCATGCTGACCCGGAGTCTTTATCAGTACACGCTGCAAAGCACGGACACCAGGGAACTGTATCACTGGGCGACGGTCATCGAGGCGAAGATGGCGCAGTTGGCCGGTTTCCAGGATGTGAGCAGCGATCTGCTCATCCGCACGCCGCAGGTCAACGTCGAGATTGACCGCGACAAAGCCCAGGCCCTGGGCGTGACGGCGGAACAGATCGAAAGCGCCCTCTACGATGCCTATGGCTCGCGCCAGATATCCACCATCTACACGCCGGCCAACGAATACTGGGTGG
>DASPXS010000113.1:0-6118 GCA_035637175.1 Haliangiales bacterium
AAGCTGCGGCCACTCGGCACTTTGTTTGCGGCAGAGGGTGTAGATTTTGCGAACGAGTGTGAGGCCGCGGTAAAACGTCACGTTACGCGGCGAGACCTGTGGCATCGCCGCGAGATAACTGTCCCGAAAGCAGGCGAGCCATCGTGCGGCGCATGTCTGTAACGGGCCATCGAACAGGCATCGCCGTTCGAGTTGCGCGAGAAAGTGGCCTGCGTCATAGGCCGGGTCCGCGTATCCGAACATATCCAAATCAAGCAACACGAGCCGTTCGCCCGTCCACAGGAACTGACCGGCAGCTAGGTCACCGTGGACCAGCGCGGGTTTGGCCGGATCGAGCAAAGTCAACGCCTCCTGCAGCGCCGCCATCAACGGCTCGATGATGGGCGCGGCCGCCGGCCACCGGCGGCGCAGGCGGTCGCATCGGGCCCGCGTCTCCTCGACAATCATCGGAGCGGTCGTGGGTTGTTCGGGAACGATGGCGGCCCGATGCAGATTGGCGGCGATGCGAGCTGCCTGTTGCAGCAGTCCCGGCTTCCGTTCATCAACAATCTCGGAAAAAAACACGCCCTCCACCCACGGGAAAACGAGCAGGCGCTCCCGCGGGAGATAGGCGTTCGCCAAACAAAGTCCATCCCGCTTCGGCGGATAGTGTTTCGCCAGGGCCTGGGAGTGCTCCCAGACTTCCCGGCCGAAGTCGTCCGAGTACACTTTCAAGGCATACGCGCGCTCGTCGCCGATGCCGGAGCGCATCTGCACCCGCAGAACGAACCGGTCGGAATGGACGCTTTGCGGGGTGCAAACGACATCGGTTGGCGTGAAATCGGCCGGCAAAACGGGCCGGAGAACCTCGCGCACCTCCGCCGGCTGCTGCAAACGCGTCAACTGCGCCCGCAAAGCTGCCCGTTGGTCGGAACTCGGTTTGAATCGGAAACGCATACGGTTGAGCCTGGCGATTTCACGGCCCCGCCGAGCCACGGCGATAAATAGGCGGTAAGCCGGGCGGCCCCGTCGAACGACGGGATGATCTTGCGCACGAGCCGTGTGTGAGCCTGCCGATCACAGCGAAGCGCCCACTCCAGGGCGTCGGCAAGACTTCGCGCGTTCAACGCATTCGGGTGGACGCACCGGGCCAAGCCGCGCTCGGCGAGCATTTCGGCGCGAATTACCTGTTCGATTTTGTGTGTTGCGCGCGGCACAATAACCAGAGGGCGCCCCACGGCCAGCGCCTCACACACGCTGTTGTAGCCGCCCATGCTCACGATGGCGTCGCAGGCCGCCATGAGCTGAAAGGTGTCGGCGCGCGACAGGACGCGACACCAGGACGTTGCTTGCGCCTGCAGCGCGGACTGTTGCGCGGGCGGCATAAATGGCCCCGTCACGACCACTGCCACCAGATCCGGAAAGCCGCTTTTGACGTGATGCAAAGCCGTCATCGCAGCGTTCAACACCGGATACCCGTCGCTGCCGCTGCCGACCGTCGCCAAAACCAGCGGACCGCTCGGCGGCAATCCCTGTTGTTTTCGCAGCCGGACGGCATCACAGACGGGCGGATCGCGGACGATGTAGCCGCAGTAATGGAGTTTGGGCTCCACCGACGGCGGAATGGCGTAGGCTTCGACCACATCGTAGAGCTTCGGCCAGCCATAGACCGCGATGCCATCGTAGAGATTCTCGAAAGCTTCATAGACGCCCAGTTCCCGCCAGACCGCGCGAATTTGGGCGGCGTCGTCCATGATGTCGCGCAGGCCGAAGACGAAGCGCGTGCCGGGGTGCTGCGCTTTGAGCGCGTAAAGACCATCGCGAAACTCACCCGCAGAACCCAGGGGCTCGTGATCGACCAGAACAAGGTCCGGCGCCAGGCTCAGAGCGGCGTCGCGCAAAATCTGACCGCGTATCTTTCGGAAGCGTTGTTTGGCCGATTCCAGTTCCTCCGCGGTCTGCTGAATCGTGCTTGCGCTCAGACGGGTGGGCAATTTGATATAGTCGCAGCGCTCGGGCAGCGTGAAATTGCTGGCGATGGGGGATTTGGTGGCAACATAGGCGACGAGGTCCGGATGGGCAGCCAGGATGTGCCGCGCGATGGTCAAGGTGCGATTTATGTGGCCCAACCCCCGGCTGTCCTGCGCGTAAAGCAGGAGGGTTCGGGCCTGCGTGATGATGGGTTGGGATTCTGTCATGCCGCCATCGCATTGTTCCAATTTTCAGGACGCAGGAGCCGCAACCACGACGGCCGGGGCCGTGGGGCGTGCGGGAGCGTCCAGCAGTTCTGCCAACATTCCGGGCATGCGTGCGAGACCGCCAAAATCGATGCGGCTGCGGCTGGCCGGAGGCGGCCCCAGATCGCGAGCGAGCCATTCGCTCAGCGCCCCGGGGCTGAGATGATCGGGATGCAACATGTCGATCAGGCCCATGTCCCGCAAGCGCTCGGCACGAATCAATTGTTCGGGCTTCGGGGATACCCGTGGCACGATCAGCCCGTGCTTTTCAAAGGAGAGCACTTCACAGGTGGTGTTGTAGCCTCCCATGGCGATCACGCGGTCAGCGCGATTGATGAGCGGGGCGGGTTCAGGAACGAACTCGAGCAATTTCAGGCGCGGCCGCCGCTCCGCAATCCGGCGCAATCGCTGCCGTATATTCGCCGGCATGTACGGTCCGGTCACCACCACGCCCACGGTATCCACCGGCAACTCCGCCCGGACAAAGGCTTCGGCCAACGCGGCGCCGTCCTGTCCGCCCCCGACGACACAGACCGCGAGTTTGCCCGACGGCAGATTTGCCAGCATCTGGGCGCTCTGGGCCCCCGCGAATTCGAGCCGGGGACGCTGGTCGAGATAGCCAGTGTAGTGGACCTTCTCCGCCACTTGATCGAAAATGCCATACTCGCGAACGGGATCGTACACGGCAGGATCGCCGTAAATCCAGATGGCATCGTAATAATCCCGTATGGCGTCCGCATTGCCCTGGTCAGACCAATTGCTGTCCACAGTCTTCGGATCCTGCAGCACGTCGCGCAGGCCCAGCACACAGCGCGTGTTCCCGTGTCTCCGAAGGCGCTCCAGCGTCCGGTCGAGCTCACGGCCAGCGCCTCGCGGCAAATGATCCACGATCAGCACATCCGGCTCGAAGGATTTGATCGCGCTCTTGATGACCCGGGCCCGGAGCGCAATGAGATCCTGATCGGAGACATCCAGAAAACGAGGTTTGACCCAGCCGTCCGCTTCCTTGCGCAACGCCGGCAGTGTCACCGAGTCCACTCCTTGCGGCATCGGAAGCGCAGCCGCCTGCCGCGCCTCGGCGACCATGATGATGACCGGTTGCAGGGACGAACAGCGAAGCGCCTGTGCAATTGACGCGTTGCGGCGAATGTGGCCGAAGCCGACCATCCCCGGCGAATACATGGCAACACGGCATTTCCAACCTCTCATAGCGATCCCCGGAATACCAAAATGCCTGCATGTTCACGCTGGCCCAAACCGCGGCAGCCAGCCCCTTTTAATAGAATCGCCGGCGTGAATTCGCCAACGATTCAGCACCGCAATTTTATTTCAATGATTCAAAACCATAGGCAGACAACGACGGCGTTAAAAAGACGGGCACTTCAATGCAACAAGACCGTAGCTTAACCGGGAACTCAGGTCCGTAAATGGGGTGAATACCCTATCGGCCATCGATCCCGTTGGCCGCGACCTGTCTGCAATCAAATTCGGAGTTGCGATTGTGGCCGGTCTCGCTAATCGGCATTGGACTCGCTGTGACTGCTTTTGTTTTGTCATTGAAATGTAACTTGCGCTCGCAGCGATGCGATTTACTTTGCGAGAAAATCGCAGCCCTTGTTTCGTCAGCCCAGTGTGTGAATCCGTTTTTTTGATGTGTGAATCCGTTTTTTTGAACGCATGATCATCCAGATGATTCAAAAGATCAGTCAGGTCTCAGAGGAAGACAGCGCGCGTTGATTTTGCCGACCGACTCGGCAAGCGCAGACGAGAAGCGGAGATTTCTCTGGTGCATGGTTGCGATTGATTTACCCCAAAACCGGTGCCTGGTGTTCTCTGTAACGGGTTCGTTCGACCCCAAAGTTATTTTCCAGGGTCAACAACCCATGGCAATATCAGTTGGACACCTACCTGGGCAGGGGAAATTCGTTTGGTAAATTACGCGTCGTTGTCTCGCCATTAAGGGCCTTGTGGTTTATGGGCAGTAATCAAAAAATCAGCAGTGACGAATTGTTTCTTTGCGGACCAGCGAAACCGAACAAGGTTTGCCGACGCCGCCAGGTGTTGGCTCCCTCGTCCCCGCTGAGTCATCGGGCAGTCGTATTATGGGTATTGCCGCCCCCCATCGGGCGTTCATTTCACTCCAAAATAGGAAGGAGGTGAAAAACGATGAAAGAAGAAATCCTGCTCAATGTGGAAGAACTGGAAGAGCGGATCGCCCCCAGCGCGACCGGCAATCCGGGCAACAACAATCCGCCCCTCAACAACACGAACAATCCGGGAAACGAAGGCACCGGCGGTAAGGTATCGACCGGCCCCTGAGTTCGAAGGCTCATGAGGGAATCGTTGTCTCCGGGTCTCTTTCCGCACTCGCAATCGCGCTGATAATGCGGCGGAGATCCGGAGACACGCGTGGATCGATCCGTGATCGAAGCGCCGGATGCTCCAGGACCGAACGGATGATCGCCACCAGGTTGCAAGGCCAAGGCCCGGAACTGATGGGATTCCATTGAAATACAGATTTTCAGCAGATGGCAACATAAGGAACGGCTGCGCTCGGTTGCGCACGAGTCCACGACCGCATCAGTGCGCGCGACGCAGCCACAGATTGACTGATGAATCCGATGGACAGCATAGATTTGGATCCAAATTGGGATCCAAAACAGAAAGGTGGTGAACAAGATGAAACACGAACTCGAAATAAAGGAACTCGAAGTGGAAGAGTTGGAAGAGCGGATCGCTCCGAGCTCTGTCGGGGCGACCAACGCCTCCTCCACCGGGAAATCCCATGGCTCCACGCCTGAAGTGCCGGTGGGTGCTCATCCACAACCGAATCCGTAATTGAAAATAAACCGGGGGACGGGCCGCCGGTAATTCCCGGCGGTCCGTCCGAGGCAAAACTCTGAAAAGGGAACCCTTGGGAAACAAAAATGGAAAGGTGGTGAAAGAAAATGAAAGACGAACTGAAAGAACTCAAAGTCGAAGAGTTGGAAGAGCGGATCGCTCCGGACGTGCTCGGTGGCGGCAACCCGGCTCAAACGGCAAATCCGGAGGGCACCGCCAACCCCGAGGGAAGCGCGGTCCCGGAAGGTGGCCAACACCATCATCATCACTAAACTGAAAACAACGCCGGGCGAAGTGCCAGCCAGGTGCTTCGCCTGGCGGACAACCTGATGTCCGGTCCGAACAGAAAATCATGAACAGCGGCCCTTTGGATCCAGAACAGAAAGGTGGTGAAAGAAAATGAAAGACAAACTCGAAATCAAAAAACTCGAAATCGAAGAGTTGGAAGAGCGGATCGCGCCGAGCGGGTTTGGCCCGTCAAACAACGGGAACCCCGGCAACGAGGTATCGAACGGCGCCAGGCCGCAGCCTTCCGGTGGCCACTGATGGCTGCACACCGGAAGCGGATACCGGGACCTCTTCGGTGTCCGTGAGGGAATCGCTGTCTCCTGGGTCGCTCACCGCTTCTGCAACGCTCGCGATTCTGCGGTGAGAGCGGAGACAGGCATGGCCGGATGAGCCGCCGGGCGCCCGGTGGCTCATCCGTCCTGAGTAGTGTTAGCGAGTGACGGATGCCCAGAAACGCCAGTGACAACTTAGAAGCCAATCGTGTCGTCAGGCGCGGGAATTGACTGGAAGCTCTCATGAAATTCACTTTTCGCACCTCGCAAGATGAGACGCGCATCGCGCCCGGCGGACGCGTGACCCCGATCGCCCCGTGCGCGTGTCCGCCAGGGATTTCATCCTGAAACAGAAAGGAGGTGAAACAGAATGAAACACGAACTCGAAGTCAAAAAGCTCGACGTGGAAGAACTGGAAGAGCGGATCGCACCGAGTGCGACCGGCAATCCGGGCAACAACAATCCGCCTCTCAACAACACGAACAATCCGGGCAACGAAGG
>DASPXS010000114.1:0-40505 GCA_035637175.1 Haliangiales bacterium
GGACGGCGATCCGCCGCCGGACCTGGACTACGACCTGTGGCTGGGCCCGGCGCCGCAGCGTCCGTACAATCCGAACCGCGCGATCTACCATTTCCGCTGGTTCTGGGACTATTCCGGCGGGCAAATGACCAACCTCGGCCAACACTCGCTCGATGTCGTCCACTGGATTACCGGCGTCAAAGGCGCCAACGTTGTCACCAGCGCCGGCGGCCGCTACTTTCTCGAGGATAACGGCGAAGTGCCCGACACCCAGGACGCGATGATCGAGTATCCCGGTTTCCGCGCGGTTTGTCAGTGGCGCGAGTGCGCCGCCGGCGTGGTGGCCACCGGCATGGGCGGCCTGGAGTTCCACGGCACCAAAGGCACCTTGCTCCTCGGCAGGGACGGATTCGAGATCTTTCCCGACAAGAAGGAGAACCCGGTGAACATCGTCGCGCGCATCATCGGCGGCCACCCGGTCGGCGGCCCGCAGACTTTCCCCGAAGCAGACAACCAATTCTGGACTGAGCCGGCGAGAGACACTTCGGGAAACTGGAAAGACCAATACGTCCAGCACGTCCGCAACTTTCTCGACTGCGTGAAGTCGCGGAAGGAACCGAACTCCGATCTGGAAAGCGGCCATGAAGTTGCGGCCGTGTGTCACCTGGCGAACATTTCATTGCGCACCGACCGCAAGATTCGGTGGGACCCGGAGAAGGAGCAAATCGTCGGTGACGCCGAAGCGGCGAAGATGTTGGTGCGGCCGTACCGCAAACCGTGGGACGCGGAATTGAAGGCGCTGGGTTTTAAATAAATTGAGCAACTGCAATGAAACGACGACAATTTATCAAACGGATGGCACAAACTGCGGCGGCACTGTCGGCCACGAGTGCCTTGTCCGCCGATCGTGTCACCGGGGCAAACGAACGCGTGCGGGTGGGCCTGATCGGCTGCGGCGGTCGTGGCATGAACGTGGCCAAACTGATGCGCGACATGCCTGACGTAGATTTCGTCGCTGTCTGTGACCTCTACCCGCCGCACCTGGCAAGGGCCAAAGAATGGGCCGGATCGTCGGCGAAAGAATTCAAGGATTTTCGCCGTCTGCTCGAACAAAAGGACCTCGACGCCGTGCTGATCGCCACGCCCGATCATTGGCACGCCATCCCGACCGTGCTCGCCTGTCAGGCCGGCAAGGACGTGTATGTTGAAAAGCCGCTCGCGCACAACATCAGGGAAGGCCGCGCAATGGTGGCAGCCGCGCGCCGACACAATCGCGTCGTTCAGATGGGCACACAGCAACGTTCCGCGCCGCATTACGCCGAGGTGGCGCGCATCCTTCGGAGGGGCGAACTGGGTCCGGTGCATTTTGTCCGCATCTGGAATTACACGAATATGTTTCCCCATGGGATCGGCCGTGCGCCTGACTCCGACCCGCCCGGAGGCGTCGATTGGGACATGTATCTCGGTCCGGCGCCCAGCGTTCGCTTCAACAAGAATCGTTTCATCAACACGTATCGCTGGTTCTGGGACTACGGCGGCGGTCTGGTCACCGATTTCGGCATTCATCGCTTCGACAGCCTGCACCAGGTGATGAACGTGGAGGCGCCGCGAAGCGTGACGGCGGCGGGTGGACGCTACGGACTAACGGACGGCGCGGAGACGCCTGACGTCGTGCAGGTCACGTACGAGTATCCCGGTTTCGTGCTGAACTACGAGGCGTGCATGCTGAACGCGCACGGCGCAGGCGGCCGCACTCCGGGCAAAAAATATTACCAGGCCCGCGGTGCCGACGATCGTCCGCACGGCGAGGCCTACCACGGCACGAACGGCACATTGATCGTGGACCGCCTCGGCTTCGAGATCTATCCTGAACTCGCCTCGACATCCGGACCGGGCGCGGCGGGCCGGGACGAACGAGCCGAGGGCTACCGAATGGCTCGAAAAGAAACGTCGGCGGAGGATGCCACAGCGCCGCACGCGAAGAATTTCATCGAATGCGTTCGCTCGCGAAAGAGGCCGGTGGCAGACGTGGAGACCGGGCACCGCTCCACCATCGTCGCTCATCTGGGAAACATCGCCTATCGCTCGGGCCGAAAAATCCGCTGGGACGCGGCCAAAGAGGAAATCACTGGCGATCCTGAAGCCGGGAAACTGCTGAGACGACCGGCGCGCAAACCGTGGGACCTGATCTGAATGACCGACGGACCTGGCAAAATTCTCCCGGATAGCAGCCCAAATTCACACGCATGATTAATAGGAAGGGCACCCTGACTCGCAGACAGATGCTCGGAGGTCTGGCCGCCTCGCTTCCGCTCGTGTGCGCCCTGCCCCCGCTCTTCGGCGCAGGGAACGCCGGCCCAAAACGTCTGGGGATTTGCACCTATTCCTACAACCTGCATTGGAAAGCCGGGCGCGACGGCGATCCCAAAGCCCGCTTCAAGGACCCGCTCGAGTTCCTGGAATACTGTCATCAGCTCGGCGCCGGCGGCGTGCAGATGGCTATCGGTTCGCGCGACGCGGAGTACGTCGCCCGGCTCCGCACGCGGGCGGAGTCCTGGGGAATGTACCTCGAAGGCGAGCTCAGCCTGCCGAAAGAGCAATCCGATGTTGCCCGCTTCGACGCCGAGGTTCGCGCGGCCAGGGAAGCCGGCGCGCAAGTGGTGCGCACGGCGATGATGGGTGGCCGGCGCTACGAGACGTTTGATTCGGCGGACGCGTTCCGCCAGTTCGCGGAGAAATCCTGGCGGTCACTCACGCTGGCCGAACCCGTTCTCAAAAAACATCGCGCGCGACTGGCCATCGAAAACCACAAGGACCGACGCGTGCTGGAACTGCTGGACCTGCTCAAACGCATCAGCAGCGAGCATGTCGGGGTCTGCCTCGACACCGGCAACAACATCGCGCTGCTCGAAGAACCGATGGCCGTGGTCGAGGCGCTCGCTCCCTTTGCCTTCTCAACCCACCTCAAGGACATGGCCGTGCAGGAATGTGAAGAAGGCTTTCTGCTGTCAGAAGTCCCTTTGGGTGACGGATTCCTCGACCTGGACAAAATGGTCGCCGTCCTGCAGAAAGCCAATCCGAACGTTCAGTTCAACCTGGAGATGATCACTCGCGATCCGTTGAAGATTCCGTGTCTGACCGCGAAGTATTGGGCCACGATGCGGTCCGTCCCGGCTCGCGACCTGGCAGCGACGCTGGCGATGGTTCATCACAATGCGCCGAAAACGCCGTTGCCGCGGACCGCCCTCCTCGACACCGAGCGTCAACTGGCGATGGAAGACGAGAACGTCAGGGCCTCGCTCACGTACGCGCGGCAACGATTGGGTTTGTGACTGCGCCGTGCAGGCGCCGACCTACGGCACAGCCGGCGGTTCACGGTCACAACGCGGGCCTTCCCATGGATCTGAGGTGGGGCGGATTGTCCTCAGCCCTCCCGAGGTTCGGCGTGGTGAACTACAAAGAATCTTTCGTTTTCGCGAAGATTGTTCGACAGCAATGAATCCAACATCGAACATCGAACATCCACGGTGAAAATGACAAAGGGAGGGCATAGAGTGCCCTCCCTTCTCGTCCGCGCATGCCGGTGTTTGCTTACGGCGCCGGGGGATTATCGCAACTGCTGACGTGAATCTGGAAATTCCCGTCGGTGATCGGGACCGTGTCTGCGGGGTTGGGTCCGCCAACGAGCAGCAGGGTCGAGCCGGCTGGATCAACCGGATTGGTATAGACGCGCAGGTAATAGCGATCGATCAACGCTCCGTCATTCGCGCCCTTGCTTCCGGGCTCGTTGCGGTCTTCACCCCGGGCGTAGAAATAGACCAGGTCGTAATTCGCTTTGTTGCCTTGGATCCCTTTCAGATTGCCGGTGCCCGTAAACTCGATGAAGTTATACGGGGTCACGGGCGATGTGGACCCCGGAGGAATGCCGCTCACGTTGCCGCAATCGACCACCTGAATCGTCGTTCCCCGAAAATGCAAGTTCCTGATGCGGTCCACATGGTTCCAATTGCCGCCATCTCCCGCGGTGGAACTGCATCCGGGATAGACATTCCCCCCAAATGCCAGGTCGGGCGTGCCTCCGGTTGACTTGGTCTGGCGGTGTGCGGCGGGTAATCCCAGCAATTGATCAATCTTGGCTCCTCCACCCGTGAACCAACAGACCCCCGCGCATGCGTCACCGCCAATCTCGAAGTTGACAGTGGCAATGAAATCGGTGTCCGTAATGACGAAGTCAACGGATGTGGGACTCGTGACCGTAGCACCGTTCGGCAGGCTGCTGATATCAATGGTCGCGGTGTAGGTTCCGGCGCATTCCGGCAATTCCACCAGGTAATTCCCCTCGGAATCCGTCACGCCAGAGCCTGTAAAATTGCAACCCGGCCCCGCGACATTGATAATCACGTTTTTGAATATGTTGCCGTTCGGACAGCTAACGTTGCCACTGACGTTCCAGGCGTAAGCCGTCCCTCCGGAGACAGCCATGCATGCCAGCACAGCGAGAGTTGATAGAATCCTTCTTTTCATACCGAGCTTCCCTTTCCCTTTGAACTTTACCTTTTATTTTCCAGGATTCGTCCCCCGCAGAACCAAGCCCTGCGGTGAATCCCGGTTTGCCCTTCATCATTCGAGCACAACGAGGCCAACAGAGGGCACCGTACACGTCGCTTGAACAACGCGCGGCGCTCGAAAGAATGGGACGCTGTCTGACACCGCAGATTCCTTGCCAACCCGTCACGCGCATTTTCATCATCGTGAGATTCGCGGTGAAACCCCTCAAACGCGCTGACATTTCAACTTCTCACAGCGAGTTCGATTCTTGGGAACAGTCTTCGGCAACACGCGCCCCCACGACATCTGCACTGCAATTGCATCTCTATTGCATTGAATTCTGGGAGGCCCGCGGAATGGAACCGCAAAAAATGGCCGGTTTTCGAAGAAACTCGCCGTGGCATCCGTGGTGCTCAAGGAGTTGAAGACAAGGTAAATGAAGTTGGAAAAGTTGCACCGCGACGGGCGCCAAGGATTTACTGTGGTCGAGCTGTTGGTTGTGATGGCCATCATTGTAATTCTTGCCGGCCTGCTGTTACCCGCCATCACCAAGGCAAAGGGTCAGGCGAGACTGTCGGGTTGTCTCAACAATCAACGGCAACTGTTGCTGGCCTGGAATCTCTATGATGGCGACAACAGCGAAGCTGCGGTGGCGAACGGTCACGGGGTCGTGAACTCGCCGGTCAGTCTGAGTTCCGTCGCGTCGGAAAGCCGCTCCAGGAAATTTTGGGTGCCGGGCGATGATCATTTCTATTATCCGGCGCTCACCAACGCCCACTTGTTGACTGACCCGCGCTACGCGCTGTTCGGCTCCTACCTCGGATCGAGCGCCCTTTACAAATGCCCGGAAGACAAGGGAACCATCAAGATCCCGGGCGTCGGCAATGTTCCCCACGTGCGCAGCTACTCGATGAATCAATACGTTGGGTGGTCGCTCGGCCAGGCCGAACTGAATCCCAATTATCGGACCTTCCTGAAGACGTCGGACATGAGAGCGCCGGCAAACATCTTCGTCTTTCAGGACGTTCACCCGGATAACATCTGTTTCCCCGCGTTCGTCGTGCGCCTGCCCGATGAACCGGAACAGTTCTATCACTATCCCTCAAGCCTGCACCGCGGGCGGGGCGTGGTTGCCATGGGAGACGGCCACACGGAAACGCATCGTTGGCTGGACCCGCGCACCACACCGCCGGCCACGGGCGGGATTCTGGCGCACTGGAACGATTCCCCCGGCAACCCCGACCTGGCCTGGATTCGGGAGCGGACCTCCTATCGCATCGACGACCGGTAGTCCTTCACTCACCCTTTTCAAAAGAACCTCAATAACAGAACCAGCAACCCAATCAAACTGACTCCGCCGACGAAATTCCCCGAGACAAGGGCTTGGTGATGCCTGATGAGTTCGCCAAGAATTGCGTGCGCGGCAAGATAAAGAAAGCCGCGATCTGCGTGCGCGAGCGCGGCACAGCCGCAACCAAAGACTCCCTCTCTTCGATGCTATGGAGGAGAGGAGCTGGGAGAGAAGTGCGTTTGTCTCTTCAGATCGCCCCTCTCCTCGGTCCTCTCCCCACTCCTCCGTCGCGGGGAGAGGAAGGAGAAAGCGCGCTCCGTAAGAACCTCGCGTTTCTCGACGATTTGGCCAGATAGTGATCCAGCGCGCAGACGACCGGGCTTAGGCACCCGCGGCCGATCTGGCATCGGGGGCGTCCGATCGCACAAGCGCGACGATTTTCTGAGCGACAAAAACCAGTCCGTAAACAACCCCTAACAAAGCCACGTCGGTCGGACCGACAGGGTAATCCCACCGATACGCAAAATAGAACCCCACCAACGCGCTGAAGCCACCAATGCCCGAAGCGGCCAGTGCAAACTGGCGCATGTTGCGGGCAATGAGGTGAGCAATCAGCGGCGGGATCAACAGGAAGCCAAAGGCAACGAGGGGACCGACACTTAAGACGGCCATCGAAATCGCCAGGCCGATGAGGAGAAACAACAGCGCGTCCCAAAAGAGCACGTTCTTCTTGAGAGTAACAGCCATTTCGCGGTCAAAGGAGACCAGCAGGAATTCTTTCCGAAACAGGAAGAAAGCCAGGACCACGGTGCCAAAGGTCGCCGCCGTCCAACCCAAATCGGCGTTGGAAATCGCGATGATTTCTCCTTTGAGCATATCGAGCAGCCCGTGTTCGCCCAATGGGTTTGTGACCAGAAGCAGGACGCTCCACGCGCCCGCCAGCACGTAAACGGTGCCCAGGCGCCCTTCCACAGACCCTCCGCCCCGACGCGCGAGCAGCGACAGAAGCAGGATGGTAGGCAGGGTAAAGAGAGTTGAGCCGATGAACGCGAGACTATGCTCGCGCTCGTGCATGTGGGGAATGACTCCCCAGGCCTGCAGCGAAAAGGCAAATGCAATCCCGCAGGAGGAAATCTGGGGCAGCGCCACTCCCATGAAAATGAGCCGGCGCAGCGTCAAATAAACTCCGACCAAAGGGCATGCCAGGCCGACCAACAGGCTGATGTAAATCGAATTGCGCAGCAGAAAGTCCGGACTCAGAATTTCGCGAAGCGTGTCCATATCGTGGCTGCGGTTCAAAAAGGCTTCGATGGTTTGACGGGCATATCAGCGCAACTCGAGACTGAGAAGTTCCTCAATCTTGTCTCGGGTCAGCAGTTCGCGGACTGTCCCGTGGATGATCTTGCCTTCATGGAGCCAGATGACTTCCTCGGCGTATTGCCTGACGGTAGTCAGGTCGTGGCTGACCATGAGAATAGTCTGGCGGTGTTGGTCGTGAATTTCTTTCAGCACCTCCATGACCCCCCGCGTGGCCTGGGCGTCAATGCCGGCGGTCGGTTCATCGAGAAACAGGAAATCCGGCTTCGTCGCGAGCGCACGCGCCATCAAGACGCGCTGCTTTTGTCCGCCGGAAAGCTGGGAGAAGAGTTTGGGAGCAAGATCAGCCGCGCCCGTTTCGGCCAGACATTGCCGCGTAAAATCCCGCTCGGCCTGGTCGATGAATCGGCCCGGCCCGACTCGACCGCACGCCGCCATGAGCACTACCTCAAAACTGGAAAGCGGATAAATCGGATCGAGCGATTCGCGTTGCGGCATGTAGCCCAGCACGGGCGCCCGGCCGTCGACGGGATGGAGCACAATCCGCCCCTGCAAGGGCGGCAGAATGCCGAGAATGGTCTTGAGCAGGGTCGATTTGCCGGAGCCGTTTGCGCCGAGCAACCCGGTGAAACTCCCTCGCTGGAGCCTGAGATTGACCTCCGGCAAAATAACGCGGCGGCCGTAGCCGACCGCCAGGTTTTCGAGAGCTAGAACAGATTCTTCGGTCACTTCATTTCCTTCAGCGCCGCCACGATCTGCGCCACATCATAGTCGAACAGGCTGAGGTAGTCTTTAACTTTTTCGTTGCCGTTCACCGCCCCGGGCACCACCAGAAGTTTGGCGCCGATGGCTTGCGCCACGTATTCAGGGGTTTTGCGCGGACGGAACGGTTCGATGATCACGAGCTTCACCCCCTCGGCCTTGAGCTTGGGAATGAGCGAATTGACATAGCTGGGAGACGGCTCGATGCCCGGCTTGGGCTCGATCGTCCCGGCCAGCACCAAGCCGAACCGGTCCAGTATATAGTCGAAGGATTTATGATAAGTGACGACCTTGCTGCCGCGATACGGTTCCAGCAGCCTAGTCCACTCGGTGAGTTTTTTGTCGAGGCGCTCGTTGAACTTTTGCAGGTTGGCCTGGAAATAAGCCGCGTTGGCCGTGTCCAGTCGGCTGAAGGTTTCCGCCAACATGTTCGCGATAATTTTTCCATTGGCCGGGTCCAACGAGAAGTGCGGGTTGCCAAACGGGTGGACATCGCCCATGGACCGGTCCACCGGCCCCGTCGGCACTTCCAGCAGCCGGATACCGCGTGAAAGAATCACGTGCCCGGGCGCATCCGACAGGATTTTGTCGTTGCGCGCCCCGGTGACCAGCGGCGGCAGCCAGCCGATCTCAAGTTCGGCGCCGCCTTCGACGAGCACGTCGGCCTGGTTGAGCACGCGAATGTAGCTGGGCCGGGCATCGACGAAGTGTTGATCTTCCGTTCCTCGGGCAATGGCAGTCACTTTGACTTTGTCGCCGCCGATCTCCTGGGCGATGGCGCCGTAGTCCGGGATGGTGACGACAACGTTGATTTTGGCCTGCAACGGCAGCGCGCCACCCAGCAGCGCCGCCAGGCCGATGATTGAGAAAGTGTTATTCATAATTTTGTGGAGTTGGACGTTGAATTACGCTCGATGCATCACTCGCCCCGATTTCAAAACTTGTGGGCGGCATGGGTGCCCAGCAGGAATTCAAACTGCATCCACACGGAATGGTCATCCCCGATGCCGTTCCGGTGGTCAAAGTTGTATTGCAGACGGATCTTGGAGAATTCGCTCGGATAATAGGTCAGGTTGGGCGAGATGCGATAGCGTGAAGCGCGGTCGGGGTCGGGTCCAATGATCGACTCATACAAACCTTGTTTGTCGGGAAACACGTAATCGCCGCGAAGTGCCGCCACCCAGCCTTTTTTAATGCCGTAGGCAATTTGCGAATAGACGCCGTAATCGATCAACGTTTCGCCCGGCAACACGTCGGGAACCCCGTCGCCGTTCAGGTCCTGCTCGCCGGGATCGAGAATCCCGTCGCCATTCAAGTCGCCGTTGAAAGCGCCGGCTTTAAACCGGCGCAGCAACGCTTCGGTCTGCCAGGAGACAAAGGGAAAGCCCGCATGCTGCCGGGGCGATTTCCATTTCCAGAACAAATCGACGCCGTAGATTTGCGTGTCGGTGTCGCTGCCGCTGCTGTTAGGGCCAAAGGCCGCCGAAGCGCCCGCGACCACGGTTTGCGCATCGGTAAGGTCGAAAGACGCGGCGTAACGCGGCACAAACAGCATGTCGCCCAGAGTTTTCACGCCCCGCTCGATGGCCGGACGTCCAAGAAACGGCTCGCCTTCGTGATCGTTGCGAAAGCTGAAGGCGGTTTCACCCTGACTGTTCGCCAACGTGAAAAACAGTTCCGAGTAAAACGGAGTGGGCACCAACCAGGAAAGCCTGGCGCCGGCGCTGCGCAGCCCGTCTTCGCCCAGGAATCGTCCGTTCACCAGCGGTTGATCGACGAAATCCCAGGTGTGCGGATGCGTCGGGTTGAGCCTGCCAAACTCAGTGAAGAATTGTCCTGCCTTGACCTGGAGGTTCCAGGGCAGGGACAACGTTTCCAGATACGCTTCCTCCGCCTCAATCGTCGTTTCGCCGTGGGAATCAATCTGCAGAACAACGTTGGCCTGTCCTCGGAAGTAAGGATCGACTTTGCCGTCAAACACCGTCTCCAGATTTTGCACGGTAAACCCGCGTTGCTTTGGATCGTGGCCACCCAACTCCAGCTTGTCGATGTCGTTTGCCGTCGTGGCCCCGGCCGCCATCAGGGCGTCGAACGATAGGTTGATGTAGTTCTGGCCGCTGCCGATGCGAATTGGCGCGGTGGGCGACCAGGGCGTCACGGTCGCAGTGGACAGCCCCGCTGGCGCCGCCGGCGGCGAAGCAACGGCACCCGGCTGGTTTGTGACCGTTTGTCTCTGCAACGTTTCAAGTTTTTTCTGCAGCGATTCAATTTGCTGGCGTTGCTGCTCCTGGACCTTCTGAAAATTCTCCTTTAACTCCTGCAACTGCTTTTTCAACTGCTCGACTTGATTCGTCTCCTGCGCTGCCAGAGGCATCGCACTCAGCCAAAGCACAGAGGACAATCCAAACGCTATTTCGAGTTTCATGGCTTCTGCGGGTTGGGCGCAAACGCTCAGCGTTCGCGCAAAGGTTCACGACGAAACGAATGATTAACCAACGACGAGTGGAGAAGGCTCGAACGGCGGGGCGCGGCTGGGTGAGAGTCGGTAATCGTGTTGCGCCAAAAACGAATTCATCGTTCGCGGCGCAAATCCAACGAAACTGTAAAGAACGCGGGTTGAGGGAGCTTTGACGTCAGCCGCGGCTACATGACCGTGGGCAAAAAGGCACAATGCGCATCGGTCGGTTCCCCTGGCGGGATCAGAGCGATGGGATCGACTGTGGGTCGAACTGACAGCCAGCGTCGAAGACCAAAGCAACAGCAGGACCAGCAATCCACCCAGCGCTGATTTTGCAACGAAAGATTTGCGTTCCAGTTGCAATCCACCCGCAATGAACCAGAGCGTTCCGACCGACGCAAGATATATTTTGCCCCCCGGGACCGTCTGGCCGTCTGGGGGCGCAGCTCCTTTTTGCAAGGGCCCAGACGCGTTCGTTAGCGCCCGGCTTCACAGGTGGTTGCCGCCTGCCGGCGGTGGTAGCGGCGGCCATCCTGGCCGCTGCAGAGGGCGGCAGCTTGCCGCGCGGATTCGGGTGGTGAAGACGGACGCGCCGTGCAAACGCCGGCGCTGCATCCGCCGGGCAGGATGCCCGGCTCTACGGCAGGCAAGGATGCCTGCCGCCACGGCTGATGCCCCGTGCTAATGAGAAGTTGCAAGAAAGTGAGTTGCGCCGAAATCAAGTTGTTTCATTCGTTTCCCGTTGACACATTCGCTGCGGTCGGTAGCTTGTGCGCCATGTCATCCCGCCCGCTCAAGTGGCTGGCAGTCGTTGCGCTCACGTTTGCGCTGGGCGGTCATTGGGCGATCCTGCAATCGGTCGCCTGGGTGACGATGTTCGCCGGTTATTCGCAAACCGCGCCGCTCAAGGTTGCGCTGGTCAAAACATTCGATGGCAAACACCCCTGCCCGCTTTGCAAATTCGTCGCGAAAGGAAAAAAATCCGAGCAGAAGCAGGACAGGCAAAAACGGTTGGCCAAACTCGATTTCTTCCTGGTATCCTCGCGAATGATCGTTTGCCCGCCCGCTCCTGACGCGGTTTCCTTCGCTCTGTTGGTCTCAGCCGACACGCGCCGCGGAGCCCCTCCCACTCCCCCGCCCCGCCCTCTCCTCGGTTGGCAGTGATCGGCCGCAATCGGCGCGCCCGATGACGCGTCCCAAGGCTTGTCCCCGAACTCTGAGCGAAGCGTTTGGCTTCCTCGCAACCGCGGAGTCTTTGAATGAAGATTTTGAGAGTGTCCGTTTTGGCCGGCGTTATGGCGGCGCCGGCCGTGGCCTGCGATCTGTGCTCGGTCTATTCCGCGATGCAGGCGCGGGGAGAAGTCGAAAAAGGGTTCACCCTGGGCGTGGCCGAACAGTTCACCCACTACGGCACATTGCAGACGGATGGCGCCAAGGTGCCGAACGACCTGGACCAACACCTCGACAGTTCGATTTCGCAGCTCTGTCTCGGCTACAACTTTAACGACCGGCTCGGCGCTCAAGTCAACCTGCCGATCATCCATCGCTCCTTCCAGCGGGCCGATGACGCCGGCGCCAGCGAGCGCGGCAGCGAATTGGGCATTGGCGATGTTTCGCTGGTCGCGAACTTTCTGGCGTATCGCACGGCCACGAAGAGATTCACCTTCGCCTGGACGGTACATGCGGGCCTCAAATTCCCGACGGGCAGCAGCGACCGGTTGCGGGAAGAATTAGACGAACTGACCGCGCCTCCACTGCCGCCCGGCGCGCCGGAGAGCGGCATTCACGGGCACGACCTCGCGCTCGGCAGCGGTTCGGTGGATGGGATCGTGGGCACGGGCGTGTTTGCGCGCCGGCGGCGCCTGTTTCTCTCCGCAAACGCGCAATACGCCATCCGCACGAAAGGCGATTTCGATTATCAGTACGCCGACGATTTGAGCTGGTGGGGCGGCCCCGGCATCTTCCTCGCTCTGAACGAAAGCTACACCGTCGCGCTGCAGCTCAACGTTTCCGGCGAGCACAAGGGGCGCGACACGTTCCAGGATCAAAAGGCCGACGATACCGGCATCACCTCGGTCTTTCTCGGCCCTCAGGTCAGCGTGACCTGGGGCGAGCGGCTCAGCGCTGAACTCGGGGTGGACGTCCCCGTAAGCATCGACAACACCGCCTTGCAAAGCGTGGCGGACTATCGGCTGCGGGCCGCGGTGAACTGGCGATTCTGAGGATGGGCCACAATTTCTTTCCCAAGGGACTCCTCAGTATCTGCCCGTATTGCCAAGCTGGTTTTGTGACGGCACACTGGCCTTGTCGTGAGCAACGAAGCCTCCTTGACTGCAGCCAAGCAATTCTGGACGCGTGCTGGCCGGCTTCTCGTCTTCCTGCTGGCGGCGACTTCCATCGGCTGCTTGTTTGCCGAGTTTTACCGGCTCTGCCCGATGCGCGTATTCACGCTGTCCATCTTCCTGCCGTCGCTGACGCTGCTGCTGGCCCTGGCGCTGGCCGATCGGTTTTGGGGTGACCGGCAACTTTGGCGCGGAGTAATGATTGGCGTCGGGGCCGGATTGATCGCCGCGATTGCCTACGACGCATTTCGCCTGCCGTTTGTTTTCGCGAAAGAGTGGGCAATTGATTGGATTGTCCCACCGATGAACCTGTTCAAGGTCTTTCCGCGATTCGGCGCCCTGATTCTCGCGCAGCCCATCGAACAACGGACTTACTCCGGCGCCGCGGATCTGGTTGGCTGGGCCTACCACTTCAGCAACAGCCTGACGTTCGGAGTCATGTTTGTGGCGATGCTGGGAGAAGCCGCGAGAAGCCGGTGGATGGCAGGCGTGGCCATGGCCGTCGGACTCGAACTGGGCATGCTGCTGACACCTTATCCAAATGTCTTTGGCATCCCGGTGACGGCGACGTTTGTCGGGGTCACAATGTCGGCACATTTCATCTTCGGTGTGGCCATGGGAGAGCGCGCGCGCTGGATGGCCAGGCGCTGGCGCGGGCCGATAATCCGCCCGGTTTCCTGAATCCACACCTGGCCTGTGCAAAGAAAGAACCAAAAAACAAACCGCCCGCGGTTCTCAACTTTTTGGGCGGAACCGCGGGCGGGACGATTGCGTTATCGCTTACTTCACTTCTTTTGCTTCTTCGATTTTGATCGCGGCCAATTCCATCTTGCCATTCACTTCCTTGACCGTGCCCGTGGCCGTGACCTTCTTGGATTGTTCGCAAACCTTTTTGTGAAACGGTTTGCTCGCCTCAGTGTCGGACAGGTAATACGTCAGGGTCTTGCCATCCTTTTCAGTCTGGATGACCGTCTGACATTCCTTGCCCTCTTTCAGGCTGCACTTGGCGCACTTGGCTTCGCCGGTAATGGTCACGTTCTGGTCAACGGCGAACGTACGGACTGCGGTTACCGCCGACAACAATGCCACACCCGCGATCAATGCTAATGACTTTTTCATAGCTCGGTCCTTTCGGTTAGGTTTACTTTCGTCAGCACGGCTGACATTACATCGACAATACTTAACCTGCGGCGTTCAAAAGAGTTCATGGCGAAAATGCCCCAAAACCCTTTCTAACCTGCGGATTTTCATGGGATTGTAACAATTGCCGTCCCGCTTTCGCTCACCCGTTCTTCCCGCAGCAATGCTTGTATTTTTTGCCGCTGCCGCAGGGACAGGAATCGTTGCGCCCGACTTTCGGTCCGGTGCGGATCGGTTTGGCCTTTTCGCTGGCCGCCACGGCTTCGGAAACCATCTCGCTGCCCTTGGACGGCGCCGGTTCAGCGCCGGCGGCGGCCCCGCCGAACGCGCTGGTGGATTGGTGCATCGTCTTCTGCGGCACGCTGCGCAGGAACTGCTCGAACGCCATCAGGCTGGAAGCGCTGCGGAAGATGTTGTGGCAAATCTCCGTCTTGACGTTGACCATCAACTCATCGAACACCTTGAAAGCTTCGGCTTTGTATTCGATGAGCGGGTCGCGCTGGCCGTAAGCGCGCAGCCCGATGCTGTTGCGCAGGCTGTCCATGCCATAAAGGTGTTCCTGCCATAACCGGTCGATCGCGCTGAGAATGGTGTAACGCTCGACGGTTTTGAGTTGTTCGGGATTTTCAAAACTGATTTTCAGCTCGTAGGCCCCGCGGACCTTGTCCGAGATGAACTGGCACACGGCGAACTGCGCGGGACTCAGGCCGTCGAACATCGAGCCGGACACCGGTACGTCTTTGCCGCGATTGGCCGCTTTGACGATTTCGCCTTCCGGCATGCCGAGCGGGAACGTCAGGTTCACCCAGTCCGCCAGGCCGCGCACGTTCCACTCGCTCACCTCGGCGTCGCGCGCGCTGAACTCCTCGACCTTCTGCAGCACGACTTCCTCCATGATGTCCATCAGCCGGTCGCGCACGTCTTCACCGTGGATGATCTCGTTGCGAAAGCCGTAAATGACTTCGCGCTGTTTGTTCATCACGTCGTCGTATTCCAGGGTCCGCTTGCGGATCTGGAAATTGTGCTGCTCGACGCGCTTTTGCGCCTGTTGAATCGAGCGGTTCAACAACGGATGCGTCAACTCCTGGCCCTCTTCCAGGCCGACCCGCTCCATCACCTTCACGATCCGGTCCGAGCCGAACAACCGCATCAAATCGTCTTCGAGCGAAATGAAAAAGTGCGACGACCCGGGGTCGCCCTGCCGCGCGCAGCGCCCGCGCAACTGCCGGTCGATGCGGCGCGCCTCGTGGCGTTCGGTTCCGATGACGTGCAGACCGCCGGCTTCGGCGATACCGGCGCCCAGTTTGATGTCCGTGCCGCGGCCCGCCATGTTGGTGGCGATGGTGACGGCGCCGCGCTGGCCGGCGCGCGCGACGATCTCCGCCTCCTGCTGGTGATACTTCGCGTTGAGCACCGAGTGAATGATCCCCGCCTTCTTCAACATCCGCGACAGAAACTCGCTGACCTCCACCGAGATGGTGCCGACGAGAATCGGGCGTCCCTGCGCGTGAACGTCCTGAATCTCCTTGAGCACGGCGCTGTATTTCTCGCGCCGGGTCTTATAGACCGAATCGTTCGCGTCTTTGCGCGCCACCGGTTTGTTGGTCGGAATCACCAGCACGCCCAGTTTATAAATGTCGAGGAACTCGCCCGCCTCAGTCTCAGCGGTGCCGGTCATGCCGGCGAGTTTGTGGTAAAGGCGGAAATAATTCTGGATCGTGATGGTCGCCAGCGTCTGGGTTTCGCGCTCGATTTCGACGCCTTCCTTGGCTTCGACCGCCTGGTGCAAACCGTCGCTCCAGCGCCGGCCGGTCATCAAGCGGCCTGTGTTTTCGTCCACAATGATGACTTTGTTGTCCTGCACGACATACTGCACGTCCTTCAGGTAAAGGCAGTAGGCCTTGAGCAATTGCGCAATGCAGTGAATCTGTTGCGCCCGGGCTTCAAACTCCGCCTGCGCCGCCGCCTTCATCTCCATCCGCTTGCGCGCGTCCGGCTCCGGCCCGGCGTCGATCTCATGGAAGAGCACCGTCAGGTCGGGCAACATGAATGCATCCGGGTCTTTCGGGCTGAGAAAATTCCGGCCCTTTTCCGTCAGGTCGGCATCGTGACTCTTTTCATCCATCGCAAAGAACAACTCCTCTTTCTGCGCGTAGAGTTCCTTCTTGGACTGGTCGGCGTGCAATTCCAGTTCCGCCTTGTTCATCAGCCGGAGATTGTCCGGGTCCTCGAGCAGTTTGAGCAGGCCCTCGGACCTCGGCTGGCCCATCTTGACCCGGTAAAGCAGCAGACCGATTTCCCGCTCCAACGCCTCCGGATTGGCCGGATTCGACCCGTCTGCGGGCCGAAGTTTCCTGATCAAATCCTCGGCCTGGGAAAGGAAACGCTGGCAGAGTTTTTCCTGGGCGTGGACGATGGATTCGACCTGTGGCTTGAACTTGTCGTATTGATTGTCAACGCTGATCACCGCCGGGCCGCTGATGATGAGCGGCGTGCGCGCTTCGTCGATGAGAATCGAGTCCACTTCGTCCACGATGGCGTAGTAATGGCCGCGCTGCACCTGTTCCTCCCGGGTGGTGGCCATGCCGTTGTCGCGCAGGTAATCGAATCCGAACTCCGAGTTGGTGCCGTAGGTGATGTCGCTGTGGTACTGCTCGCGACGGACGGAGGGCGGCTGGTCGTGCAGGATGCAACCCACCCTCAAACCCAGAAACCGGTACACCGCGCCCATCCACTCGCTGTCGCGCGCAGCGAGGTAATCGTTCACCGTGACCACGTGCACGCCGCGACCCGTCAGTGCGTTCAGGTACACCGGCAGCGTGGCCACCAGGGTCTTGCCTTCGCCGGTGGCCATTTCGGCGATTCGACCGCTGTGCAGCGCGTAACCGCCGATGAGTTGCACATCGAACGGGATCATCTCCCATTTCAACGGATGATCGCGGACAACGATTTCCCGGCCCCACAACCGGCGGCAGGCGTTCTTGACCACCGCAAAGGCGTCGGGTAGAATTTCATCCAGCGCCGCGGCCAGTTCCTTTTTGTCCTCGATTTTGGCAAGGCGCTCTTTCCAGGCAGCGGTTTTCTCGCGCAGAGCTTCGTCGGGCAGTGATTGCAATGAGCCCTCGATCTCGTTGATTTTGGCCACGAGCGGCCGCAATCGCCGGACTTCCCGGTCGTTCCTCGACCCGATAATTTTCTTGATGATAAATCCGATCATTAGGACCTCAAAAAAGCGTGGAGAAAGCTACGGGAAGAGCAGTCAAGCGTCAAAGGATTTAAGGGCGCCTAAACGCCTCTCAAGGCGTGGCGCTCGCCGGCCTCGAACGATTTTTCCTTAACCCGCTTGTCGAAGCCGGACCAATGTGACGAAAGGCCCGGCGTCCGATTCGGCCCTGGCCGATGCCGGCATGGCGGTCAACCCGGGAGCCCAGGTCCGTCTTTGAATCGTTGATCACAACTTCTCCGGCTCGTTCAATAAGGAGGCGAGGCGCGCCAGCAAACGTCCCGCCGCGCCGCCGTCGAGCACGCGATGGTCGAAACTGAGCGTCAGGTTCGCTTCGGTCACCGGCACGAACTGACTTTTCTCCTCGTCCCAGCTCGGCACTCGCCGTCCCGCACCCAGGCCCAACACGAGCGTTTGTTCCGGCAACGGGATCGGCGTGGCCCAGGTCAATCCAAACGTTCCGAAGTTCGTCACCGTCGCAATGGAACCGCCGGTGGCGTCCGTCGGCAACCGCCGTTGCCGGGCCAGATCGACCAACTCGTTGTAGCGGTCAACCAATTCCCTGAGCGATTGCTTGTCCGCGCGGCGGATGACGGGAACGAGGACGCCGTCCTCCACCTCGACGGCGAATCCGACATCAATCGCCGAAGGATGGACGATCTTGTTGCCCACCAATCGCCCGGCCGGCGCGCTGTTCTCGGCCATTGCCAACGCCAGTGCGCGCAACGCATACAGCGCGGGACCGGCCTTGGGTTGGCTCGCTTTGCGATGGGCCAGCATTGCTTCCAGACAAACCGGAAGGGCGACGGTCGCCAGCGGCCGGGTCCAGCTTCGGCGCATCGCATCCGCCACGGCGACGCGCATCGTTGAAGCCGGACTCAGTTTCTGTCTTTCGAGATTGGCCAGAAATCCCTCGAAATCCTGGATCGTCACTCGCCCGGCGGCGCCGCTGCCGGCCACGCCCGCCAGGTCGGCCGCGTGCAGTCCCAGTTCAGCCATGCGCGCTTTCATTCGCGGCGACATGTAACTGGCTCCGGCCGCGTGTGCAGGGACCGGCAGGCCGCGCACGGTCGGCTCGACTTTCTGTATCCTGTACGGCGCGCTTTGACCGCCCGCGTCATTCGCCGCCCCGGCTTTGCGGTCTGTCGGGGCGGCGATATCCAGGCCCAGGCGGGCCGCGTCCTCCGCGGAGGCCTCCAGATAGCCCAGCACCGCGCCCACGGGATAACTTTCGTTCAAATCCACGAGCAACTTCTCCACCGTGCCCGTGCAAGGGGACGTCACGTTCATCGTGGCTTTGTTGGTCTCCACCTCGAACACATCCTGGTCGGCGTTGACCTTGTCGCCCACTTTGATCAGCAGATTGACAACGGTTGCCTCGGCGATGGATTCACCGAGCTGCGGCATGATGATGGGGACTTGCGGCATAGGGATTATCCTCGGGAAACGGGAAGATGCGGCGGTGGGGCGATGGGTTGTGTGCCAAACCGGTTCCCCAATCCCCCGATACCCCGCGACCCCGTTCGGTTTCTTCTGTGCAAATTCATATCAAAGCCTGAGCAGGTTGCGCACGGCCGCCGCGATGCTGCGGGCGGTCGGCCGATGCGCCGCCCAAAGATTGGGATGATACGGCACGGGGGTGTCTTTGGCGTTGAGCCGCTGGGGCGGGGCATCGAGCAGGTCGAACCCTTCGCTGGCCACGCGTGCGATCACTTCCGCCGTCACTCCGCCCCACGGCCAGGCTTCGCCAACGCAAAGCAACCGCCCGGTTCGCGCCACCGACGCCATGACGGTGTCGGTGTCGAGCGGTTTCACCGACCGCAGATCAACGACCTCAATTTCCGTGCCTTCACCCGCCAGTTCCTCCGCGACGGCCAGGGCCTCGTGCACCATCGCGCTGTAGGCCACGATGGTCAGGTCCCGACCTTCGCGCGCGATACGCGCCTTCCCGGTCGGCATGGCTTCGTTGGGTAATTGGTCGGCTTTGAGATGATAATAGAGATATTTGTGCTCGCAAAAAATCACCGGGTCATCAATCGCCACGGCTTCCAGCAACATGCTGTAGGCGTCCTCGACCGTGGCCGGCGTCACCACCACCAGACCGGGATAGTGCGCGTAAATGGTCTCCATGCTCTGGCTGTGAAACGGACCGCTGCCGGAGGTGCCGCCGGCGGGAAGACGAATGGTGATGGGACAAGGCACCTGGGTTCGCCAATACAACGTCGCCGCCTGGTTGATGATCTGATTGATGGCGACCGAAGAAAAATCCGCAAACTGGATTTCAATGATCGGACGCATCCCGTCAATCGCGGCGCCAATGGCCAGGCCGATCATCGCGTCCTCGCTGATGGGCGAGTCAAGAACCCGGCCGGGGAACTCCCTGGCGAGATTTTTCGTCGCCTTGAAGGCGCCCCCAAAGGCGCCCACGTCCTGCCCGTAGATGAAGACCCGCGGGTCTTCCGCCAGCGCCCGGGCCTGCGCCTCTCGAATGGCTTCCAGGTAGGTGATGCTCATGCGCTCATCAACCGGCGGGTTCCTCGCCGGCCTCCAAAAAGTGCGGCGACGACAACGCGCGCCAGTTCTCCTTGTACGGATCCGGCGTCGGCTCGCGCTGAACCGTGCCGACGGCTTCCTCGATCTGTTGCGTCACTTCGGTCCGCCAGCGTTCGAGGGTCCGCGCATCCGCCCATCCTTGCCGCAACAGATGTTCCTCGGCCACTTTCAGACAGTCGCGGCCGAGCGGCGACTGTTTCAGTTTCGGGTCCACATAATCGGCGATATCATGTTCACCATGGCCGCAGAGGCGGAGCAGACGGGCGACGACCATTTGCGGACCGCGACCTTCGCGAGCGAGTTTGACCGCTTCGCTCACGACCTGCAGGCAGGCGGCCAGGTCCGTCCCGTCCACCGCATGACTCGCGACACCGTAGCCGACGGCTTTGTCCATCAGATTGCGACAGGCGAACTGCTGTGAGGTGGGCGTCGAATAAGCATACTGGTTATTGGCCACGATGAGAACCAGCGGCAATTTTTCCACGGCCGCCAGATTGATCGCTTCGTGGAAAGCGCCGGTGGACGTGCCTCCATCACCGATGGAGGTGGCACCGACCACGCCGCTGATCTTCCTGAGCCGCCGGGCAAACAGAATGCCGTTGACCACTGAAATCATCGCGCCGAGGTGGCTGACCATGGGAAGGAGTCCCTCCCGCGGCCGGCCGCGATGAATGTTGCCGTCACGTCCGCGCATCGGTCCCAGGGCCGAGCCGAGGTAGGTGCGAACCGCGTCCAGGATCGGTTCGCCAAAAGCCAGCCGGCCGGCCTGATCGCGGATGAGCGGAGCAAACACGTCTCCTTTCCGCAACGCCAGTCCGACCGACACGCTCAAGGCCTCCTGCCCGCGTCCCAGGAATACCCCGCCATGGATTTTGCCGGCGCGGTAGAGGCTGGCGAACTTGTCGTCCAACATTCGCGCCAGGAGCATCCAGCGAAATGCTCTGGTGTATTCGTCGCGAAGAAGAGAGACTCCACAGCCGGCTTCCGGGCTGGCAACAGTCTGAACCATGCGGTTTATTTACGGGTTTTTGCGCTTCGAGTGCAACCGTTTCTTTACGCGGACACCGAGCCGGCCGCCAAAGTTTGGTTGTGAAACGGGTTGGTTTGCCGTATAGATTTTGCGGAAAACGATTTGAACTGAATCCCGAGTGAAAGCGGCCCCGCGACCCTCAAACGAAGTCGAACGACTCCAGGCGCTGCACGCCTATAACGTCCTCGACACCGAACCGGAGGAAGCGTTCGACGACCTGACCCGCCTGGCCTCCCAAATCTGCGAGACCCCGGTCGCGCTGGTGAGTCTGGTGGACGCCCACCGGGACTGGTTCAAGTCGAAGGTCGGACTCAGTCTGTCGCAAACCTCGCGCGACGTCTCCTTTTCCGCGCACTCCCTGTTGCAAACGGACTTGTTCAGCGTCGAGGACGCAACCGCCGACGCGCGGTTCGCCGGGAGCCCGCTGGTCAGCGGCGATCCCCAGGTCCGCTTCTACGCCGGCATGCCTCTGATCACGCCCGCGAGCGGATTGGCCATCGGCGCGTTGTGCGTCATCGACCGGAAGCCGCGCCGTCTGACGGCGCAGCAGATCGAGGCGCTGCGGATTCTCAGCCACCAGGTGATCATGCAGCTGGAATTGCGGCGCAATCTCATCGAGCTGGAGCGTTCGGTGGCCGGCCACCTCCGCGCCGAGGAAGCGCTGCGGCAGGCGGAAGAAAAGTACCGCAGCATCTACGAAAACGTGATGGAAGGTATCTTCCAGACCACGCCGGACGGACAATACCTCTCGGCCAATCCGATGCTGGCCAAAATTTACGGTTACGATTCCCCCGACCAACTGATCGCCGCGGTCAGCGACATCAGCCACCAAATATACGTGCAGCAGGGCCGGCGCGAGGAATTCACCCGTTTGATTCAACAAAACGGGATCGTCTCCAAATTCGAGTCCCAGGTTTATCGCAAGGATCGGAGCGTCATCTGGATATCGGAAAACGCCCGGGTGGTGCGCGATGCCCCGGGCAACGTGCATTACTACGAAGGGACAGTGGAAGACATCACCGAACGCAAACGGGCCGAGCAGGCGCTGCGTGATTCGGAGATCCTGTATCACTCGCTGGTGGAATCGCTGCCGCAAAATATTTTCCGCAAGGACAGAGAGGGCCGTTTCACCTTCGGCAACGCAAAATTCTGCGCCGAACTGGGCCGGCCCCTGGAGGAGATCATCGGCAAAACCGACTTCGATTTTTTCCCCAAAGAACTCGCCGAAAAATACCAGCGCGACGATCACAGCGTGGTGGCCACCGGCGCGCCTTTCGAAACCGTCGAGGAACACCAGACGCCCGACCGCGGAAAGATTTACGTGCAGGTCATCAAGACGCCGCTCTACGACGCGCTGGGCAACGTGCTCGGCGTTCAGGGAATGTTCTGGGAGGTCACCGAACGCAAAAAAATGGAGGAGGCACTGGCCTACGAACGCGACCTGTTGCGCGCCCTGCTGGACAACATTCCCGACAACATCTATTTCAAAGACACCGCGTCGCGCTTTGTGAAAGTCGGCCAGGCGCTGGGGCGCAAGTTCAACCTTAAGGACCCGGAAGAGGCGGTGGGCAAAACGGACTTCGACTTTTTCACGCCGGAACACGCCCAGGCCGCTTACGAGGACGAACAATTCATCATTCTGACCGGCCAGCCGATCATCGGCCGGATGGAAAAGGAAACCTGGAGCGACGGCCGCGTGACCTGGGGATTGACCACCAAGATGCCGTTCCGGGACAAAGACGGCAAAATCATCGGCACCTTTGGCGTCACCAAAGATGTCACGCAACTCAAGGAAACCGAACAGGAACTGGCCAAGGCGCGCGACGTGGCGGTGGAATCCGCGCGGTTGAAGTCGGAGTTCCTGGCCAACATGAGCCACGAAATCCGCACCCCGATGAACGGCATCATCGGCATGACCGGATTGTTGATGGACACCGACCTGAGCGAGGAACAGCGTGATTTTGCCAGGACGATCCGCAGCAGCGCAGACGCGCTGCTGACGATCATCAACGACATTCTCGACTTTTCCAAAATTGAGGCCGGCAAACTCAGCATCGAAACCATCAGTTTCGACCTGCGTGACACCGTCGAAAGCACGGTGGAATTGCTCGCCGAGCGGGCCGAAGCCAAGGGCATCGAACTGGCCTCCTGGGTGCTCGATGATGTGCCGCGCCACCTGCGCGGTGATCCCGGCCGGCTGCGCCAGGTGCTGACCAATCTGCTCGGTAACGCGATCAAATTCACCGAACGCGGCGAGGTCGTCGTCCGCGTCACGAAGGAAACCGAAACCCAGACCCATGTCACCATCCGTTGCGCGGTCAGCGACACCGGAATCGGCATTCCTCACGATGCGCAGAAGAAGCTCTTCCGGGCCTTCACCCAGGCGGACGGATCGCTGACCCGCCGTTACGGCGGCACCGGCCTGGGTCTGGCCATCTCCAAGCAACTGGTCGAATTGATGGACGGCCGCATCGGGATGGAAAGCACGCCCGGCAAAGGTTCGACGTTCTGGTTCGTGCTTCAACTGGAAAAACAGCCGCCGGGCACCACCTACTTTATCAAACGGCCGCGCTGGAACCTGGAGAACCTGCGGGTGCTGATCGTCGATGACAACGCCACCAACCGCCAGATTTTGCAGCACTGGACGGGCTCCTGGAAGATGCGCCCGGACACCGCCGCGACCGGGACCGGGGCGCTGGAATCGCTCCGCCAGGCCGCCGCCGCCGCGGATCCATTCCATCTCGTTATCCTGGACCTGCAGATGCCGGAGATGGACGGCCTGACCCTGGCGCAGACGATCCGCGCCGACCCGCTCATTCAAAAGACGCACCTGGTTATGCTGACTTCCCTGGGTCTGCGACTGGACGCGCAATCCTGGCGCAGCGCCGGGATTGACGCGTATCTGGTCAAGCCGGTTAAGGAATCCCGGCTTTTTGACTGCCTGGCCTCGGTCATGGCCGAAGCCGCCGCGCCCGCCGGGCACGCGCACGAGCTGCACGCGATCGACTCGTCGGGCCGCCGCGCGCTCAATCCCAAACACGTGCGAATTCTGATGGCCGAGGACAACGTGGTGAATCAAAAGGTCGGGTTGCGTCAATTGAAGAAGCTCGGTTACGCGGCCGATGCCGTCGCCAACGGCGTGGAAGTCCTCGACGCGTTAAAGCGAATTCCTTATGACATCGTTCTGATGGACTGCCACATGCCGGAACTTGACGGCTATGAATCGACCCGGCTGATCCGACAATTGGAAACGGAAAGGAAAGATTCCAAGCGGCCGCCGGTGTACATCATCGCCTTGACGGCCAACGCGCTCGAAGGCGACCGCGAACAGTGCCTGGCCGCCGGGATGAACGATTACATCAGCAAGCCTGTCAAACTGCCGGAATTGCAGGCCGCGCTCCAGGAAGCGGCCAGCTTCGTCCGTCCGGTTGCCCCGGGGAAGCGGATGGAAGCCAAGAGCGGCGGCAGTGAGGCGGTCATTGATCCGTCGGTGCTCGCCGGATTACGGGAGCTTCAGGAGCCGGGCGAACCCGATACTGCGGTGGAGCTGATCGATTTGTTCCTGCGCGACACGCCCGGCAAAATTCAAAGCATCCAGTCCGCCATCGCCCGCTCGGACGCGTCGGCCTTGAAGGAATCGGCCCACAGTCTCAAAGGCAGCGCCAGCAACCTCGGCGCGCGTCGGCTCGCCCGCCTGTGCGCCGAACTGGAAATGCGGGCCCGGGACCAGCGGCTGACGGAAGCGGCCGGTCTGTTTGACAAGCTGACCGAGGAATATGGCCGGGTCTGTTTTGTTCTTGAGCAGGAAAAGAAAAAACAAATAGAATGCAGCTAGTGTGTTAAAACCATCGACAGACTGTTTTAGCCGGCCTTTGCCCGCCACGCCATGAGTGCGCCCCCGCCACAAATCCTTTTGATCGATGACAATCAGGATTTGGACCATCTGCTGGTCGCCAACCTGCGGGAGGATGAGATTGAGCTTTTGTGCGCGCGCGACGGGCGCGAGGGCCTGGCGCTGGCGCGGCGCAATAAAATCAGCCTCATCCTGCTGGACCTCGGCCTTCCAAAAAACGACGGTTTCGCCGTGCTGCACGAGTTGAAGGAAGATGCCCATCTGAAAAACATTCCGGTCATCATTCTCACCGCGTGGAACAGCACGGCCGACAAGCTCCGCGGTTTCGAACTCGGAGCCGTGGATTACATCACCAAACCCTACGAAATCGCCGAGCTGCGCGCGCGCGTCCGCACCACCCTTCGCTCCAAGCTGCTGCAGGACCAGTTGACGGAAGCAAATCGCGAACTCGAATCCTCCCGGGTCTCCGCGGAAGCCGCCACGCGGGCCAAGTCCGATTTTCTGGCCACCATGAGTCATGAAATCCGCACGCCCATGAACGGCGTGATCGCGATGACCGGACTGCTGTTGGAGAGCGAACTCACCGGCGAACAGCGCGAACTGGTGGAAACCATTCGCAACAGCGGCGACGCGCTGCTGACCATCATCAACGACATCCTCGACTTCTCCAAGATCGAATCGGGCAAACTTGAACTGGAGAAACAGCCGTTCGAGATCCGGACCTGCATTGAAGACTCGCTCGACCTGCTGGCGCCCCGCGCGGCGGAAAAGCGGATCGACCTGGCCTATCAGATGGACGACGACGTGCCGCCGACGCTGATCGGTGATGTCACCCGCCTGCGCCAGGTTCTGGTCAACCTGCTCGGCAATGCCATCAAGTTCACCCCGCAAGGTGATGTAACGGTCGAAGTCAAACTGGCAAAGCCGCAAGCGTTGGCACCCAGGGCCGGGCCGCTGCCGTCTATGGCGAATTTCGACGCGACCTCTGCGACGAACGCCTCGATTGAACTTCATTTTTCCGTTCGCGACACGGGCATCGGCATTCCCCCCGAAAAGATTGATCGGCTGTTCAAATCGTTCAGCCAGGTGGACGCCTCGACCACCCGGCAGTACGGCGGCACCGGACTTGGCCTCGCCATCAGCAAAAGCCTGGCGGAAATGATGGGGGGCCGGATGTGGGTCGAAAGCGCGGTCGGCAAAGGTTCCACCTTCCACTTCACCATCCAGACACAGCCCACTCAGGCCGTGCGGCCGCCGCTGAAGGGCACCCAGCCGCAACTGGCGGGCGTGCGGTTGCTGATCGTGGACGACAACCCGACCAACCGCCGCATCCTGACGCTCCAATCACGCAAATGGGGTATGCTGCCCCGTGACGTTGCCAGCGGCGAACTGGCCCTGGATCTGTTGCGTCAGAACGAACCGTTCGACCTCGCCATTCTCGACATGCAAATGCCCGAAATGGACGGCCTGACGTTGGCCGGTGAAATCCGCAAATTGCGCGGGCGGGAGGTGCCGCCGATCATCCTGCTGACCTCCCTGGGTAATGTGCTGGAGTCCCTCGAGTTATCCACTTCGCCCTTCGCCGCCTGCCTGACCAAACCGATCAAACAAAACCAGTTGCACGAAATCCTGCTCCAGGTCATGGGCGGACCCAAACGCGCCACGCGCAAAGTCGTTCCGGCAAACAAACTCGATTCCACCCTTGGCCGGCGCATGCCTTTGCACCTGCTGCTCGCCGACGACAATATCGTCAATCAAAAGGTGGCCCTGCGGCTGTTCGACCAGATGGGCTATCGGATCGACATCGCGGGCGATGGTCTGGAGGCCATCCGGGCGCTGGAACAAAAACACTACGACATCGTGTTCATGGACGTGCAGATGCCGGAGATGAATGGCCTGGAGGCCACCCGGCAGATCCGGGAGCGGGAAAATGATCTCGCCGGCGGTCCAGGCCCGAAATCCCGCATCATTATCATCGCCATGACCGCCAACGCCATGACCGGTGACCGGGAGAAATGTTTGACTGCGGGCATGGACGATTACCTGTCCAAGCCCGTGCGGCCCGAGGCCGTGCAGGCGACGTTGGAGCGCTGGGGGCCCCGGGTAAAACGCCCATCCACCCGCTCGGGGACCGCCACCGTCAGGCGTGAAACGGGCGCCAAACCGAATGTCGCCGCCCCGACCCTTCCGTCGCCAGCGCCAAAAGAAGAAAAAGAAGAACCGCCGGTTGACATCGACCGCCTGGTCGAAATGGCCGGGGGCGACGCGGCAGGCGTGCGGGAGTTGATCGACCTCTATTTGAATCAGACGGTCGAGCAGTTGCGCGGTCTGAAGGCCGCGATTGAATCGACCGCCGTGCCGGAAGTGGAACGCATCGCGCACAAAGCGGCCGGCGCCAGCGCCACCTGCGGAATGAATTCCATCGTCCCCAGCCTGCGCGAATTGGAACGACAGGGACGGGAGGGCAAACTGTCCAACGCGCCGGCGCTGGCGGAGCAGGCCAGCAAAGAGCTTGAACGAATCCGGTGTTTTCTGGAAAATTGGCAGAAATCCGAAGGCGGCGCTTCCGCCGGATCGGGGCCATCATGAAAAAGATGCTGATCATCGAGGACGACCAGATCGTCGGCAACATCTACCGCCACAAATTCCAGGTGGAAGGCTTTCAGGTCTCCGTGGCGACCGACGGCGAGGCCGGCTTGATCGCTGTAAAACAATTGAAGCCGGATATTGTCGTTCTGGATCTGATGCTGCCCAAGGTCAACGGCGTCGAAATCCTGAAAAGCATGCGCGCCGAGCCCACAACCCGGTCCATCCCCGTGGTCGTGCTCACCAATGCCTACTTGAGCGGCCTGGTGCAGGAAGCGTGGAAGGCGGGAGCCAACCATTGCATGATCAAAGCCAATTGCACCCCCAGGCAACTGGTCGATCTGATCACCAAGACCCTGGACACCTCGGCCGCGGCTGAACCGGCGGCGCCCAAACCCGGACCGGCCCCCAAAACGGCTCACGCCCCGGCGCCCCCGGCAACCCCTCCCGCCCAGCCGCAGCCATCCACCCATCCGGAAGACGACGGCGCCTTTCAGGCCGAGCTGCGGCAGACGTTTCTCAACGGCGCGCCGGAACACTTCGCCCAGTTGCGCAGCATGCTGCAGGCCTTCGTTAAAAGCGAAGGGGATACGCACCGGCTGCCGCGGCTGTTCACGCTTTATCGCAAGGTCCATTCGCTCACCAGCAATTCGGCCGTCGCTGGTCTGGCCAGCGTCGCGAAAATGACCTCGGCGCTGGAAGCGCTCCTCAAGGAGCTCTACGAAAAACCCAAGAACATCAACGCCTCGACCATCCGCACCGTGGCGCACACGATCGATTTCCTCGCCGTTCTCCTCGAGCACAGCAGCACCCAGGACGCGGAAAATATTCCTCCGCCGAATATCATGGTCGTGGACGACGAAGCCATCTCCCGCCGCGCCATCATTTACGCGCTGGAAAAGGCCAGCCTGAAGTGCGTCAGCGTCGAGGATCCCAAGACCGCGTTGACCATGCTTTCGGAAAACCGTTTCGACCTCATTTTTTTGGACGTGGACATGCCCGGCATGGACGGCTTCGAACTGTGCACCAAATTGCGCGCCCTGCCCGCCCATGCCAAAACACCGGTAGTGTTTGTCACCGGCCTGACTGATTTCGAGAGCCGCGCCCGCTCAACGTTGAGCGGCGGCAACGACCTCATCGCCAAACCCTTTTTGTTCATGGAACTGGCCATCAAAGCCTTGATCCATGTCTTCCGAGGTCAAATGGGAATCAAGCGCCCCTGAAATGCAGCCACGCTGCCCTCGCCCTTTCGCAAAACATCGCTCCGCTTCCGGCAGCCTCTTCGCCGCCCTCGTGTGCGGGTTTCACAAACTTCGCGTGGGCCGGGCCGCTGGCATCCTCCCTCCGGCGGCCCGCCGCACGGAACCGGCGCGAATCACGGCGCCCGCTGCTCAATACAGTGCGTGGAGACGCTCCGGCTTCCACGCGGCGAGTCGCCGCGCGGCACGGGCGGGTCGCCTGTGCTGTCCGCACGCTGGCTGACCATGGACTCGCTGCACGCCCCCTGGCGGATTGAATACATCCTGGCGCCCAAACCGCCGCCGGGCGAGGTCTCGCTCTTCACGCAGATCGCGCAATCGGGCGATGACGAGGCGAACCACGTGATCGCCCGCGATCGCACCTGTTACGCGCTCCTGAACACCTATCCTTACACCGGCGGCCATCTGATGATCGTGCCTTACAAGCAGGTCGCCGATTTCAACGGTTTGACCGGGGACGAACTTCGCGATCTGCTGCTGTTGACGCGGCGTTGCCAGGGCGCGTTGGCCAAAGTAATGAAACCGGATGGTTTTAACATCGGCCTCAACCTCGGCAAAGTCGCCGGCGCCGGCATTGTCGAGCATTTGCATATCCACGTCGTGCCACGCTGGAACGGCGATACCAATTTCATGCCGGTGATCGCCGACACCACCGTCGTGCCCCAGGCATTGAAAGAACTGGCCGCCCGGCTGCGCGCCGCGCTGGCGGCCGATCCCGGGTCCGGCGATGCGCCGTCCGCGTCTTGAAAATGGCTTCCGAAACGCTTCATTTCGAAAACGCCCGCCAGGCTCAGCAGCTTTTCAATAACGACCCGCGCAATCTCCAGGCGCTGGAGGCGCAGCTCGATGTCAAAGCCACCGCGCGCGAAGGCTGGATCAAACTGGAAGGCTCGGCCGAGGCCGTCGAGCGCGCCAAACAGATGTTCCATCTGCTGGAAAACTCCCTCAAATCCGGCTCGCCCGTGCGCAACCGCGAATTCGCCTACGCGCTCAACGTGGTCCGGGATGAAGGCGCCTCCGCGCTCAAGAGCCTGTTCGACGAGCGCATTCAAACTTCCACCAAAAAGGCCGCCGTCACGCCCAAGACCGTGGGTCAGAAAAAATACCTTGAGGCCATTCGCCATCACGACGTGACCTTGGGCGTCGGGCCGGCCGGCACGGGCAAAACCTACCTCGCCATGGCGATGGCGGTGCAGGCGCTCAAGGATGAGAAGGTTTCGCGCATCATTCTCACCCGCCCGGCCGTTGAAGCCGGGGAAGCGCTCGGCTTTCTGCCGGGCGACCTCTACGAAAAGATCGCGCCGTACCTCCGCCCGCTGCACGACGCCTTGCACGACATGCTGCCCGCCGAGGAAATCCAAAAACACATGGAACGCGCGACCATCGAAGTCGCTCCCCTCGCCTACATGCGCGGGCGCACTCTCAACAACGCGTTCATCATCCTCGACGAAGCGCAGAATTCGACGACCGAACAGATGTTCATGTTCCTCACCCGCCTGGGCCATGGCTCCCGGGCCGTGATTACCGGCGATGAAACCCAGATCGACCTGCCCGCGCATCGCCAATCGGGGTTGGTCGAGGCCCATCGCGCGCTGAAAAACGTGGACGGCGTTGCCATCATCGAGTTCACCCGCCGCGACGTAGTCCGTCACCCGCTCGTCCAGCGCATCATCCACGCCTACGAGGAACATCGCGGCAAACGCAATGAGTGAACTGATCCTGCGCAATCGTCAGCGGTCGCGGTTCCTCAACCTGCCTTTGTTCCGCCGCATCGCCGTCGTTCTGCTGGAGGAGTTGCTCGGATTGGAACGCTACCAACTCGGCGTCCATCTCGTTGCCGCATCGGAAATGATTTGCCTCAACCGGCGGTTCCTCAACCACGATGGCTCCACCGACGTCATCACCTTCGACTATTCACGGGACCCACTTGAAACCCGAAACCCGAAACCCGAAACTTTTTTGCACGGCGAAATCTTCATTTGCCTCGATGACGCTGTGGCGCAAGCCCGGTCGTTTCGCGCCACCTGGCAATCCGAGCTGGTTCGTTACCTGGCGCACGGCGCGCTGCACCTGGGCGGCTACGACGATCTGCAGCCCGCCGGGCGGCGCGTGATGAAACGCGAAGAAGACCGCCTGGTGCGCGCGCTCTCGCTCCAATTCTCCCTCAAGCGCCTGGCCAAAGCGGGCCCCGCACCGGCTCGCAAATCACAAGCCGCAAATCGTACCGCCTCTTTCCCTTGAGCAAAGCGGCCCGCAAACCTAAAGTGCGGCCATGAAGAAGAGATACGATTTCGCCCGCTGGCGCGGCAATTTTTTCACCGGCCTGGCCATCGTTCTGCCGGCCGTGATTTCCATCGCCGTCGTGGTCTGGCTGTTCGGCACCGTTTCGAACATCACCGACACACTGTTGATTTTTCTGCCAAAAAAGTTGACGCACAAGGAAGAAGGACCGATGCACTGGTACTGGAGCCTGTGCGCGTTGTTGCTGGCCGTGTTGCTCATCGGCCTGGTCGGCAGTCTGGCGCGGTATTACTTCGGCAAGAAATTGATCGAACTGGTTGACCTCGCCCTGTTGCGCGTCCCGCTGCTCAACAAAATCTACAGCACCATCAAACAGGTCAACGCAGCCTTTTCACCGAGCAGCAAATCGTCATTCCGGCAGGTGGTGCTGATCCAGTTTCCCCGGCCCGGCCAATACTCGGTCGGTTTCGTCACCGGGGAGGACCACAAGGAAGTGCAACAGAAAACCAAAGAACACGTCTTCAGCGTGTTTGTCCCGACGACGCCCAATCCGACCAGCGGTTTCCTGGTGCTCGTGCCGGAAAACGAAATCACCAAACTGGACATGTCCGTGGCCGATGGCATCAAATTCATCATCAGCCTCGGCGCCATTGCCCCGGAATTCACGCCCGCGAAACGCTGAGCAGGCGCGCAACCACGAATGAACACGAATGAACACGAATTCAGAAACTGGCACGCCAATTCCACGGATTAACACGGATTGACACGAGTTGAGTCACAACCGCGATGCCGCCTGCCGGTGCGAGACCCACCGTGGCCGTGGGTTTCAAGCCACGCACCGCTTGAAGCAAATTTCGCGAATTATTGCCAATTGAACCGCATTCAGGACAATTCGTGCCAATTCGTGAAATTCGCGTAACTCCGCAATTTGTGCTCATGGGTGTCCATGCGTGGTCCAACTTTTGTCTCCATTCCTGCTCCAACCGCCACACTTCATGGCTGAGAACACCCGTGGCCTGATTCTGCGCACCCGCCCGTTGACGGAGACGAGCCTCATCGTCCACTGGCTCACGCCCGAGTTCGGGCGCATCGCCACCGTGGCCAAAGGCGCCCGCCGCGCCCGCTCTCCGTTTCGCGGCAAGCTCGATCTGTTGTACCTCGCCGATTTCAGTTTTTCACGCAGCCGCCGCTCCGAACTGCACACGCTGCGCGAAGCGGTGCTGCGCGACACCCACCCCTCATTGCGCGAGGAAATCGCGTATCTCCAGCAAGCCAGTTACTGCGCCGCCCTTATCGAGCAAACCACCGAAACCGAAACACCGTTGCCGGCGATTTATGGGCTGTTGATTGATCTGCTGGATTCCCTGCCAAAACAGTCACCGCACCCGGAAACCGTATTCGCCTTTGAAATGAAGCTGCTCAGCGAACTCGGTTTGAAGCCGGACTTGACCCGAATCCGGCTGACTGTCGGGGCGAAGAAAATTGCAAAAGCATTGATCGAAATGGATTGGCGGACGATTTCTCGAATCAAACTGAACGGATCCCAAAACACCGAACTGCGCCAATTCCTGCACGGCCATTTGATCTTCCACCTGGGCAAGCTGCCGAAAGGCCGCAATGCGGCGCTGGCTGTAAAGCAGGAAGCTGCTTTGCCCCGGCCCGCTCATAGCCCGGGGCCATGAGATGGGAACAGGTTGTTGACGGCGAAATTTGAAGACCCTTCCTGTCGCCTGGGGCCTGTTCGCTCTGGCGTGGTTGGCTTGTTCGCGGCTCGCTGCTGAAGATCGACAAGAAGCGAAGAACAAGGCAATCGAGGAGTTCCATTCGCAAAAAGAACTCAGGCGGCGACCGTTTCGGTCCTGGCCTCCGGCTCGACCCATTTGCCGTGCTCACGAACCAAATCCACCAGGCGGTCCACAGCCTCGGTTTCGGGAATGTTGAACTTCACCGCCGTCTTGCCGACGTAGAGATTGATCTTGCCCGGCGCGCCGCCCACGTAACCGAAATCGGCATCGGCCATCTCGCCGGGTCCGTTCACGATGCAACCCATGATGGCGATCTTCACGCCCTTGAGATGCTCGGTGCGCGCCTTGATGCGCGCGGTGACGGTTTGCAGATCGAACAATGTGCGCCCGCACGAAGGGCAGGCAACGTAATCGGTCTTGAAGGTGCGACAACCCGCCGCCTGAAGAATGTTGTAGGCGAGGCGCAGGCTCTGCCCAGCGCCGGATTCGCCGCGAACCAGAATCGCGTCGCCGATGCCATCAGCCAGCAACGAACCGATCACGACCGAGGCGCGGAGCAAAGCGACCTTCGGCTCGAGCGGAAAAACTGCGGCAGGCGAGACGCCTGCCCCACTTTGGTCGAGGCAATCTTTCAACAATATCGGGTTGCGCCGGCCCAGCCGTTTCAATTGGGCCGCCAGCAGGCGGAAGGCCGCGATCGGCGGCAGCTTCACGCCATCTTTTACCGTGATGAGCTGCGTGTCGCAGTTCACGTCGAAATCCTGCCCCGGATCCACCTCCATCACGTTGATCTCTTCGTAAACCGCCTCCGGTTTCACATCGTCTTTCGGACGAATCTTCGGCGCAACCTTGTCCCACGCCGCACGCGTGACAACAACTCGGACCGTTTGTTCCCCGCCGCATTTCACGCCCTCGGCCAGCTCGATTTCGGGCGTGGGCCGGCGTTCGTAATGGAAAGGGTCGAACGGCCACGATCCGTGGAATCGTGGAATCGTGGAATCGTTGAATCGTTCGACCGGTTCAACGTTTCCACGTTTTAACGATTCAACGGTCAACAGGGGTATCTGCGCCAGCAAATCGTTGCAGACCTCGATTTCGCGCGGGGAGTCTTCCGTCAACGATACGCGAATGGTGTCGCCCAGGCCGTCGCAGAGCAGCGAGCCGATCCCGATGGCGCTTTTGATGCGGCCGTCCTCGCCCTCGCCGGCCTCGGTGACACCGAGATGAATCGGGTAATTCCAGTCCGGCCCCTCCTGTTCCAGCCGCGCGACCAGCAGGCGATAGCACTCGATCATCACCTTGGGATTGCTCGATTTCATCGAGAACTTGAAGTTGTGAAAGTCGTGTTTGCGACAGATGCGGGCGAACTCGAGCGCGCTCTCGACCATGCCCAGCGGAGTGTCGCCGTAGCGGTTCATGATGCGGTCGCTGAGCGAGCCGTGGTTGGTGCCGATGCGCATGGCGCGCTTGAGTTCCTTGCTCCGCAGCACCAGCGGCGTGAATTGCTCTTCGATCCGCTTCAGTTCGCCGGCGTATTCCTCGTCGGTGTATTCCTTGACGGCGAATTTCTTTTTGTCGGCGTAATTGCCGGGGTTGACGCGGACGACTTCGACCCACTTGGCCGCTTCCATCGCGGCGTCGGGTTTGAAATGGATGTCGGCCACGATGGGCACCGGGCAGCCGCGGGCGCGCAGCTCGGCGACGATGTGTTGAAGGTTGGCCGCGTCCTTGACCGTGGGCGCGGTGATGCGGACGAGCTGGCAACCGACCTCGACCAGTTCGAGCGTCTGTTTCACGCAGGCGGCGGTGTCCATCGTATCGCAGGTGAGCATCGATTGCTTCACCACGGGGTGGTCGCCGCCGATGATGACGCCGCCCTTGTGGGGGTCGCCGATGACGACTTCGCGGGATTTGCGGCGCTGATGGAAGTAAGGCGAGTCGCAGTAGCGCATGGGAATCACCTGGCCGGCGCCGGAGAGGGTGCCGGTTCATTCTTGGGAGCAAATTTGATTTCGGGCGGTTGATTCGGTTTGATCCGGTTCCAGGGAAAATCCTGGGCGTCGTAAAACGAAACGTAGAGAATGTAACCGATCACCAGAACCGCACAGGCCGTTTGAATCCAATTGAGGACCCTGACGTTGATCGGCCTGCGTCGCACCGCCTCGATCAGCGCCAGGAGAATGTGGCCTCCGTCCAGCACCGGGATCGGCAACAGGTTGATGAGCGCGAGATTGATGTTCAACAATACGCTGAACCAAATCGCCATCCGCCACCCCTGGTCGCTTTCGAACAGAATATAGTAAATTCGCAGGATGCCCAACGGCCCGGACAGATGTTGCGGTTTGATGTCTGACCTGCTCGAAAACAACGCTCCGAAAGTGCTGATCATGCTGTCAACGCTCACCCGGATTTGCTCGGCCGGCGCGGGATAAACCAGGCTCATCTTTCCCACGTCATCCCACCTCACACCGATCCGCGGTTGAGTCTCGCCGGCGGCCGGGACCTCCGGTTTGACGAAGACCTCGGCGGTGTCGCTGCCGCGCTGTCGCTTCAATACGATCGCGTCATTGGTGTGTTTCTGAATGAACTCGCTGACCAGCGCGTAATGAACCAGTTTTTCGCCGTTGACCTCGAGTATGAAATCGCTCGGTTTCAATCCCGCGCGTGCGGCCGGGCTGTTGGGCACCACCTGGCCGATCATCGGGGTGAACGCCGGCTCAATTCCGATTTGCCGCAGCCCCTTGCGTTCCCACGCCTTGGTCCTCTGTTTGATCGGCGCCGGAGCAAACTCCTCGATCTTTCCGCCGCGTTCCACCTTGACCGGGATGGTCTCGCCTTCGCTCCGCAGGACGCGCCACATCACGGTGTCGCCCACACCGCTGAATTTCGCAACCCGGTGTCCATCCACTTCGAGGATCTTGTCGCCGGGGCGAAGCCCCGCCTTTTCTGCGGGTGAATCTTTGTGGACATACCCGATCACCGTGGTCGTCTCCTTTTCGCTGACCGGCCTGCCGATGCCCCACACGACCGCGGCAAAAACCAGGGCCAGCGAAAAACTGAACAGCGGTCCGGCAAACGCCACAATGATCTTGTCAAGCGCGGAGATGGACGGAAGGTTATCCCGAGCAGCCTCGTTTTTTCCTTCAATGGATTCCATCGGCGCCATTTGCGGCAATGCCACATAGCCTCCGGCGGGAATGCATCCCAGGCAAAAGTCCACTCCGTTGATTTTCTTTTTCCACAGCGGTTTGCCGAACCAGATGCCGAACCGCTCAATCACCAGTCCACGCCAGCGCGCCGCCAGGTAGTGGCCCAGCTCGTGAACAAGAATGAGCAGATTAAAAAGCATCACCACTTCGAGACAGATAAATATCACTTTCAAAACTTGCATAAGATTCGATGCTGACCACAGATCAAGCGCTTCAATCATACGAATATACCGGCTACAGGATGTCTGGCAATCTTGGAAAACCGTGGCGTAGTGGCACGGGCGTCTCGCCCGTGCAAGCCTGGACGACTGCCACACGGGCGGGACGCCCGTGCCACTACCGCGCCGCCTCGGCCCGCGCCCAGGCGTCCGCGCAAAGGATCTCGTCCAGCGACGGATGTTCGACCGGTTGATGCCGCTTCATCACGCGCGCGACCGTTTGACTGATCTCTTCGAAGCCGATCCGGCAATTGCAGAACGCCTCCACAGCCACTTCATTGGCCGCGTTGAGCACCGCGGGCATCGTGCCGCCCACTTCCCCCGCCCGGCGCGCCAGGTTGAGCGACGGGAACCGGTCGAGGTCCGGTTCTTCAAACGTCAGGCTGCCGAGTTTGGCAAAGTCGGTCTGGACGCGGTCGCTGCCAATGCGGTCGGGATAGGTCAGGGCGTATTGTATCGGCAGGCACATGTCCGGCGTGGAAAGCTGCGCGATGATCGAGCCATCGACAAACTCGACCATCGAATGCACGACGCTCTGGGGATGCACCACGACCCGCACGCGGCCAATCCCGATGTCGAACAGCCAGCGCGCTTCAATCATCTCCAGCCCTTTGTTGAACAGCGTGGCCGAATCGATCGTGATCTTGCGGCCCATCACCCAGGACGGATGCTTGAGCGCCCGCTCGACGGTGATGTCGCAGAAGTCCGCCTTGGGCGTCTGCCGGAACGGACCGCCCGACGCCGTCAGCCAAAGATGGCGCACCGACGAAGGCGGTTTGCCATCCAGACATTGGAAAATGGCCGAGTGCTCGCTGTCCACCGCCAGCACGCGCACACCGTATTTGCGCGCCTCGTTCATGACAATCTCGCCGGCCATCACCAGGATTTCCTTCGAGGCCACCGCGATGTCTTTGCCGGCCCGGACCGCCGCCAGCGCCGGTTGCAGACCCGCCGTGCCGACAATCGCGATGAGCACGATGTCCGCCGACGGCAACGTCGCCAGTTCGATCAAACCGGCTTCACCGGAACAAATTCGGGTGGTCGATCCCAACATGTTTTCCAGCTCGAGCGCCTTCGCCGGGTCATTGATGGAAACCGCCTCGGGCCGATGTTTGAAAGTCTGCTGGATGAGCAGTTCGGCATTGTTGCCGGCGGCCAGACCGGCCAGGCGGATGCGGTCGGGCAGATCCTCGGCCACTTTGATGGTGCTGGTGCCGATGGAACCGGTGCTGCCCAAAAGAACGACATTCTTCATGAGGCGAACGGAGTGACGGAGTGATGGAGTGATGGAGCACTGGAGCGCAATACTCCATCACTCCAATACTCCATTACTCCGTTGTTTCTACGGCCGCGTGAGCACATGTCGCAAATAGAGATACATCAGCGGCGCATTAAACAACAGGCTGTCGAGCAAGTCGAGGATTCCGCCAATGCCGGGAAAGTACCGGCCCGAATCTTTCACGCCGGCCTCGCGTTTGAAGAGCGACTCGATCAAATCGCCCATGACCGCCGCGCTGCTCAAAACGACCCCGAGAACAACGGCGTGTTGCCAGTTCATGCCGGTGAGCCTCTCGCCGGCAAAGTGCGCGAACAACACGCTGGCCAGCGTGGAAACGCCCACCGCGCCGCCGAATCCTTCCCAGGTCTTGCCCGGACTGATGCGCGGGATCATCTTGTGCCTGCCGATGAGCGAGCCGACCGCGTAGGCGCCGGTGTCGCTGAACTTCGTGACGACGATGAAATAAAGCACGTAGAACTTCCCCTTGTTCTCGAGGCCGGGGAAGAAATTGATCTTCTGGACGAAGTTCAACAGCCAGGGCACGTACATCAGGCCGAATAGCGTCGTCGAAATCGCCAGGAGACCGGCGGTGTTGCTGCGCGAAACAAACTGCCTCACGCACAGTCCCAGCACGAAGAGGATGAGAAAGCTCGCCTCGAAATCGTTGACGCGCGAGGGCGATTCGTAAAGCCCGAGTTTGCCCGTGCAATGCAGGAACGTGCCGACCATGAGCAGCGGCCCGCCGATCAGCCCCCAACCCTTGAAGCAAACCAGGCCGCGCTTCTCGACCAGCCCGTAAAATTCCGCAAGCCCGAATCCGGCAAGGAAAACCATGATGAGCAGGAACACGTAGTCCGCAATGAGCTTGTTGGCCGAGAACAATACCGCCAGGATGACGGACCATAGAATTACCGTGCTGATCAGCCGGCGGAAAAAGATTTTCGCCTTCGACGCCGGCGCCGGGGCGGGGACGCCGTCCGGCGCGGCCGGTTTGACTTGTGATTCGCTGTTCACGATCAGAGCGGGCGTTCGTTACGAAAGCGAATCGTAAATCGTAAGTGGTAAATCGTAAATCTCAGACTCCGCCGAAACGCCGATGGCGCCGGGCATATTCCTCGATCGCCTCAAAGAACTGGGGTTTGCGAAAATCCGGCCAGAGCGCCGGCGTCACGACGAATTCGGAGTAGGAAATCTGCCAGAGCAAAAAGTTGCTGACGCGCAACTCGCCGCTGGTGCGAATGAGCAAATCCGGGTCCGGGTAATGGCGCGTGTAAAGGTGCTCGGAAATGGTTTTCTCGTTGATCTCCGCCGGTTCGATTTTCCCGTGCCGGACTTTGGCGGCGATGTCGCGCACGGCCTCAACAATCTCCGTGCGCCCGCCATAGCTCAACGCCAGGATGAGCGTCAGGCCGTTGTTTTTCCCCAGCGCCGCCTGGGTTTTCTTCAACTGTTCCTGGACGAATTCGGGCAGGCGATATATCTGGCCGATCACTTCCAGCCGGACGTTGTTGCGGTTCAATTCCGCGACTTCGCTCTTTAGAAAGCGGGCCAGATATTTCATCAGCGTGTCCACCTCGTCCTTCGGCCGGTTCCAGTTTTCCACGGAAAAGGCGTAGAGCGTGAGGTACTTGATGCCGACCTCGCCGGCGGCGCGCACGACGGCGCGGACGGACTCGACGCCGTGGCGATGGCCCTCGACGCGCGGCAGATGCCGCTGCTTCGCCCACCGCCCGTTGCCGTCCATGACGATGGCCACGTGCGTTGGCAATACCGCCCCGGCCTGGAGACTGAGATGGAGCGTCGCGCTCACTTCGGTTTGAGGCCGCGACCATTCAATTCGTTCAGGCACTCGACCTTCGCGGCTGCGGCGCGCTGCAACTGTTCGGGCGTGGTGACGGGATTTTGCAGGATCATTTCATCCAGATCAAAGGCAGGCTGACGACGATTTTCCACCACCGCCCTTCGCGCACCTCGAGCGGTTGTGTCATGGCGATCATCGCCGCCAGAGCGACCACACAGACCAGGATGGGCGCCATCATGTTGCCCCGAATCGCTCAAAGGAATATCGTCTGCTCGCGCGCCGGGCCGACCGAGGCAATCGTCAGTTTCGCGCCGGTCAGTTCGGCGATCGCTCGAAGATAGGAGCGGGCTCTGGCCGGAATTTCGTTCCAGCGCCGCGCCCGGTCCGTGGGCGTCCGCCAGCCGGGAAATTCGACATAAACCGGCTGGCACTTGCTCAACGCCTCGATGTTGTTCGGCACGTAATCGTAGCGGGTCGTGCCGACGCGGTAGCCGACGCAAACTTTGATCGTCTCCAGCGTGTCCAGCCCGTCGAGATTGGTGACCGCCAGGTCGTCGATGCCGTTGACCATGGTCGCCTGGCGCGTGGCCACCGCGTCGAACCACCCGCAGCGTCGCGCCCGCCCGGTGGTCGCTCCAAATTCCCGTCCCATGGCGTGCAGCATGTCGGCGAGGTCCGCGCTTTCGCTGGGAAGCGGCCCTTCACCAACCCGCGTCGTGTAGGCTTTCATCACGCCGACGACGCGGTCCATGCGATGGGGCGGCACTCCGGAACCGGTGCACGCGCCGCCCGCCGTCGTGTTCGACGACGTCACAAACGGATACGTGCCGTGGTCGATGTCGAGGAATGTGCCCTGGGCGCCCTCGAACAGGATGTCTTTCTGTTGGCGCATGGCTCCGTGCAGCAAAACGACCGTGTTGGCGACAAAAGGCTTCAAGCGGTCGCCGGCCGCGCGGTAGGCCGCCAGCACCTGTTTGAACGAAAGCGGCCGGGCGCCGAACGCTTTCAGAATTTCATTGTTCTCTCTGATCTTTTGGCGGAGCAGCGTTTCGAACCGGGCCGCGTCGATCAGGTCAATCATGCGCAGACCGGTCCGCGCCGCTTTGTCGCCGTAAGCCGGTCCGATGCCGCGCTTGGTGGTGCCGATTCTGTTTTTGCCCTTCAATATCTCCCGTTGCGCGTCCAGCTCGCGGTGATAGGGAAAAACGAGATGGGCGGTCTCGCTGATGAAGAGGTTGCCGTCCACTTTGACCCCCAGCTTGAGCAGCCCGTCGATCTCCTCGACGAGGCCGACCGGGTCGATGACCACGCCGTTGCCGATGACGCAGCTCTTGCGTTTGCGCAGAATGCCCGACGGCACCAGATGCAGGACATACTTTTGCTTGCCGATGAAGACCGTGTGACCGGCGTTGTTGCCGCCCTGCGTGCGGACCACCACATCCGCCTGCTCGGTCAGCACATCAATGATTTTGCCTTTGCCTTCGTCGCCCCACTGGGCGCCCACGAGAATCGTATTGGCCATAGCCTGATATCCGTGCCGGCAATAAAAAGCCCCGAAATGTAAATTCGGGGCCCAAGCGCGCGCTATTTACAGGCAGAAATTAAGGAGAGCCCGAATCGGTGTCAATCTCAGAGAAACCGCGAACCTGTTGGGGCTGGGATTCGCGCCGC
>DASPXS010000115.1:0-13362 GCA_035637175.1 Haliangiales bacterium
TGCGACAAAAGTTCGTCGCCTCGCCTGAGGCAGGGTCCCGCTCGAATTCCGCGCGATAAGGGAGTCTCCGCCAGTTCCGGGCCTCTTATCACGCCCAATACCGGTAATCCACGTCGGGAAAAATATTGTCGAGCCACTCGATCCGGCCGAGCCATTTTTCGTCGATGCGGGTGGTGGTGAGTTGTTCGTGCAGCGCGATGAAACGGAGCAAGTGATTTTTGACTCGCTGGCGGGCGTAATCCGGGCTGGTGCCCGTGCGCAGGATGAACGGCCAGTCGCTGGCCTGGGCCAGCAAAAGCTCCCGCGCGGCCTGTTTGAGGGCGCGTTCGGTCGCGCCGGTGGCGGCGGGGAACTGGCGCGCGAGCCGAGTCATGCGTTCCTGGGCGATGTCCAGGTGCGGATAAATCCATTCGTTGGTCTCATTGAGCCACACGCGCCAGTAACCCTCCTCGCCCCAGCTCGACGCCCCGGGCGTGGCGACTTGCTGCGTCGGATGCCTGCGCAAGTACTCTGCGGGCGTGACGAGCGTAAAAACTTTCTGGTCGTAGTAGGCCTTGCGGACAAACAGATCCAGCCACACCGGTCCTTCATACCACCAGTGACCGAACAACTCGGCGTCGTAGGGGGAGAGTATGAGCGGCGGGCGGTCCATAATGCCGGCCAATCGCTGGATTTGCTCGCGGCGCGCGTCCAGGAAATGGCCGGCGTGTTGGTCTGCCGCGCGCCACGCCGTTCCGCGGTCATAGACTTCCTTCGCGCCCGCGTTGCCGGTGATGCGATGATACTTGATGCCGGTAAAGCCGCGGACCTCGGGCGACGGCAGATAAGGCCGGACGTAATCGAAATCAAGATCGAAACCGATGTCGCGGTAGAAATCGCGATAGCGCGGGTCGCCGGGATAGCCTTCATGGCGGCTCCAAACCTGCTTGGCGGAATCGAGGTCGCGGCCGAACGCGGCGATGCCATTGGGCGTAAAAATGGGCGCGAATACGCCGTAACGCGGGCGCGGGTTGGCGTGCAGCACGCCGTGCGTGTCGGTGATAAACCAGCGGATGTTCGCCTCCTGCAAAACGTTTTCAACGCCGGTGGCGTAGGCGCATTCGGGCAGCCAGATGCCCCGCGGGTCGCGACCGAAACAACCGCGGTAATGATCGCGCGCCGTCAGAATCTGCGCGCGGAGGGACGGCGGATGGGCCGCCAGCAGCGGGAGCAACGCGTGGGTGGCGGCGCAGGTAATGATTTCGAGTTTGCCGAGATCCTGGAACTTGCGGAAGGCGCCGACGAGATTCCGTCCGTAAGCCAAATAGGTCTCTCGAATCCCGGTGAAACGATGAAGATACATCTCGGCGAGCGGGCGATAAGCCGCTTCCCATTGGGTCCGGTGGGTCTCCTTTTCCGCCAGTTCGATCAAACCGTCCAAGTGCCGCCCGTAGCGATCCTGCAACAGCGGATCGAGCAGCATGGAACAGAGCGTCGGCGTCAGTGTGAGCGTCAGGCGCGTCTCCATGCCAGCGCGGAGCCAGCCATCCATGACCTGGATCAGCGGGAGGTAACTCTCCGTGATGGCTTCGAAAAGCCAGTTTTCCTCCAGGAACTTGGCGTGTTCCGGATGACGGACAAACGGCAGGTGCGCGTGCAGGACGAGCGCGAGGTAGCCTTGCATGACCTCTGGAAAATCGAATTACGGTTGCATTACGTGTCCGCGGAGAAGATCTGTTTCACCGAGGGCCGCAGGAGAACGATCATGGTGAAAACGCCGAGAACGGTTCCCATCGGCACGAAGAGACAGCTCAGGGCGGCGACGACGAGACAGAACGTATGATTCCGGTGTCGCGCCAGGGAGCGGCCGCCCAAAACGATGACCAGCGCCAGCGTCCAGCCGGCGATGACAAACGTTCCGCCCATAACGACAAACATCCAGCCCAACAAGTCGGCGGGAAATTGAGGACTTCTGCCGTTGTCGAACGTTTCCGGCGCCAAAATGAAGATCAGCCCCAGGAAAACGTGGAAGAGCGGCAGACACGCCGCCAGCGCAGTCAGACCTCCCACCACGTAATGAAATATCGAGAGTAATTTAAGATGATCCAGGTCCTGATTCATGCCCATCAGGCGACGCTTTCAGAACGCGGTGGCTTTAACCTGGGGTCCTGTGGATGCGCACCGACTTCTCCGCGGTATTCGGTGTGGCGGCTGAATTTCAGCTCCGCCGCGCGGGCATCGGTCTGATCGGCGGAAACGGCGACGACCGGCAGTTCGTGTTGCCCATCGGGCAGCGCGAAACGGAAACTGAACGAACCATCGGGACGAAGATTGACGACACGACCGCCGATGGTGACCTGGGCGCCGGACTCCGTCGCACCGTAAACGATCAGTTCGGCGTTGATGTTGAACCAGAATCCCTTCTGTCGTTCCATGGCGCCGAACGGACTGGAGACGCTGGCGACTCCGCCCACGGCTCTTTCTTCACCCGGCAGCGAGAATTGCGGGACGGCAGCGGACGAGATTTCCTGGAACAGTCTGCGACGAATCAACTCGGTAATCTCCAGCGAGCCGATCCAGACACGGCGCACTTTGTCCATGGCAACCAATTCGGCGAGGGCGCGCTCCTGATCGGGCGTCCAGCTTCCGGCTTTGATCTCCTGGGGACCGGGCAGACCCTTGAAACCCTGGGCGCGCAGTTGCAGGATGGCCTCGGCCAACGGCACGTTCTCGTTGATGGCGGTCTTCACCACGGCCAACAGTTGCTCGAAAGGCACCTCGATCGGAATGCTGGCGAAGTGAACGGTCGTATCGGACGAAACGACATCCGGCGGCGTCAAGGTCTGCGGCGAAACCGAAATACGGGCCCAACGGCCGTCGGCTTTGGCGTAGTACCCGAGCTCGGCGACAAAGCGGGTCCCGCCCCGCCCGACGTGGACAAACCAATTGCGCGATTCGGGATGAACGTGCACTTCAGCGAAGGGTTCGTCCGCGACGGTCTCGAGGTAAACACGCAACACGAGGTGACCATCGGCGGAACGCCGGTTGTACTCGGTCAATTGCGCACGCGTGAAGTCCCAGTGAGCGTAGAGCCAATGCGGGTCGCGGGCGGCCAGCAGCAATTTTTTCGTGCCATAGGCCTCGGGCAGATCGCCCGACTCTCCCGTGGTTCCGGCGTGCTCCGGCGGCGGCGTGGGTCCGAGCGCGTAGCGTTGCCCGGGCCCGCTCACCGGGAGCGCACTCGGCTCGTCGCCTTCCAGCAGTATGGGCGGCACCTTGAGCGGACGTTGACTGGTGGCGGAGGCGGCGATCGATTTTGGCGGTTTGTCTTCCGACTTCGTCTCCGACTTCAGTTCCGCCATTGGCTCATCGCTTTTTTCCGCGGCGGCCCGGGTCACCCGGCGAACGCGCGGGCGGGCGGTTTTGGCGGCTGCTTCGCCGGCGTTGGAAGCGGTTCGATTTACGGAAATTGTCTTTTTCTCAGGTTTCATAAGGCCTCAAAAATGGCTCGAATACATCCAGGGGAGCTTACGTCGAAGCAAACCGGGCGCGCAACGGGAAACTGACCGAGTGTCGAAGTCAAGCCCGACGGCCCGGCGGCCAGCAAATGAACAAGGAATAGTTGACGCTGCGGGGCTTTGAGATGAGAATCGCTATTGGATTACAGCCGTACGGGATGAACCAGCCGGAATCAGACAGCAGCTCGGCAACTACTAAAACCGCCGCGGTGGTTTATGTTGTGGACGACGAGCCGATGGTGGGCGACGTCGTACAGGCCATTCTGAAAATGGGTGGTTACGAATCCGTTTTCTTTCAGGACCCCGACACTGCTTTCAAGGCGATCAGCGAGGCGAATCCCAAACCAGCCCTGCTTTTGACCGACTTTCAAATGCCGCAAATGACCGGAAGGGAACTGATTCATCACTGCAAAATAGCCCACCCCACTTTAAAGACCATCCTTTACAGCGGCAACGTGCAGGAAGAGACCGTCGCCTTTTACCCGGCCCGACCCGACCGCTTCTTGCGGAAGCCATTTACTCCCAAAACGCTGATCGACCTGGTGCAGTCCGTCCTCTCCGAGTAACGCCGTCGTGGTCCTCTTACAGCTTTGGCGGCGCGAAACCCACGATTCCTGAGCCAGAAACGGAGAAGCCTGTGCGGAAAAAACCCGCATATGCGGATTTTTTCCGCACACCGCCCCGCGGTTGCACGTGGTTTGACACCCCCCTTCCGCATTGCTTACCGTGCGCCATGCCCTTGCGCGGGAAAAAACTTGGCCTGCTGATTTCCGTCGCGCCCGATCATCCCAATTTCAACCATGGGGTCCGCCTGGCGGGAACGGCGCTTGCCCGCGGCGTGTTGGTTTACCTCTACTGCATCGACGAGGCGGTCAGAGGCCTGGACGACCCCCGACTCCAAAGGCTCAAGGCGGACGGTCTGAAACTGTTCGCCTGCGCCTACGCGTCGCAGCGCCGCGGCATCCCCATGGGAGAACTGGCCGCGTTTGGCGGCCTGACCATCGTGAACGATTTGATCGCCGGGACGGATCGCTTCGTGAGTTTCAACTGATCGCCGACACAAATTCGAACGGAATGAATCGCGGCGCGCTCCTCATCATCACCAGCGACCCACGAACCTGCCCGCGACCGGCCGAAGCCGTCCGCATCGCGGCCGGCGTCGGCGCGTGGAAGAAAGTCGCCATCACGATTTATCTGCGCGACGCCGCCGTGCTTGCGCTCAGCGAATTTCCCGACGAACTGGTTGACGGCGACCACTTCAGCCGGTACCTGCCGCTGGTGGCGGAATCCGGCGGTTTGATATGCGCGCAACGGGGCGCGCCGTGGTTGGGCGAGATCGGGCAGGCGCCTGTTTCATTTCGCGAAATCAACGACCAGGAGCTGGCGGCGCTGGCGTCGGAGAACGATTATCTCATCCGATTCTGATATGCGCGCGCTCCTTCACATCGTCACCCAACCGAACGACGCGCTGGCGGCCGCCGTCATCGCCGCGCAGGAAAAGCAGCCGGACGCGCAGGTCAAGGTGGTGGAACTGGCGGCGCCCGAGCCCGACTACGGGAAATTGCTCGAAGAAATCTTTGCGGCGGACGCGGTGGCGGTCTGGTGAATCACACTTGGCGGAGCGAAGCCAGGATTTCTTCCGCGGCGGCGCGCGGGTTTGCCGCGGCGTAAATCGGCCGGCCAATCACCAGCCAGTTCGCGCCGGCGGCGAGTGCCTCCCTCGGCGACAGTGTCCGTTTTTGATCGTCCTTCTTTGCGTCGGGCAGACGGATGCCCGGTGTGACCAGCTCCATTTCCGCGGGGATGAGCTGTCGCAGTCCGGCAATTTCCAGCGGCGAACAGACCAATCCCCGCAGACCGACTTTGGCCGCCAGGGAGGCCAAACGCTCCACCTGATGTCCCACGTTCGGATTCATCCCGATCTCGGCGAGTTCATTGCTGTCGAGGCTGGTCAGGATGGTCACTCCGAGGACCAGCGGCGGCGTGCGTCCGAGTTGTTGCGCCGCGTGCCGGGCGGCTTGTTCGGCGGCGCGCATCATCTGGCTTCCGCCGCAGGTGTGGATAGTCAGCATTTGCACGTCAAGTCGCGCGGCGGCTTCGACGGCCCTGGCCACCGTATTGGGAATATCGTGAAATTTGAGATCGAGAAACACCGACGCGCCGGTCGCGCGGATTTTGCGGATCACTTCCGGCCCGGCGCTGACGAACAATTCCTTGCCCACTTTGAACGCGCCGACCATGGACGCGAGCTGTTCGACGAGTTGCAGCGCCGTTTCCGCCTTAGGAACATCGAGCGCAACGATGATGGGATTGTGCATGACGCAACGATTAAGCCATGGACACAACCGGGAGGGAACAATTTTCAATTCGCCGCCAGCCGCCCAACGGAAATCCCATCACTTGGTTGCGGGTTGCAAGTTGCCGTTTGCCGCTTGCGAGCGGCAAGTTGGTACACTCCCCGCAACCCACAAACCGCGACCCACAATTCTTGACGTCCAGTCCATGGTCGTGCGACCCTGGGCGCGTTTGGCAAAAGGTCCGTCAGGTGCGGTGGCAGACGATCTTTTTGCCGCCGTCGCGCAAACTCCCGCCGTGCAATCCCTGCAACGGCGCCTGGAGCAAGGCGGCGCATTGTCTTGCGGCGGCGTCAGCCAATCCGCGCAGCCGTTTTTGTCCGCGTTGCTGCGGCATCTTTTCCCCCGCCGTCCCATCGTGGTCGTCACCGCGGAGCTCAAACAGCAGGAAAATTTTCACCAGGACATTGAGACCTGGCTGTCTGTTTCCGGTACCGGGTTTCGCGTTTCGGGTTCCGCGTTGCCGGCCCAAAGCCATCAACCATCAGCCACCAACCTTCAACCCCTGTTCTATCCCGCCTGGGAGAGTCTGCCGCACGAAGCGAAGCTGCCGCACGCCGATGTCATCAGCGAACGGCTGGAAACGCTGGTCGCGCTGGCGCGCATCGCGGACCGCAACCCGCCACCCGCGCCGCTCGTCGTCACCCGTGTCGCCGCGTTGTTGCAACGCACGTTCCCGCCGGAGGAACTCAGGAAACGAACGCGCGTCCTCGTCCGCGGCGAGCGCCTCAACCCGCTCGACTTCGTGGAATGGCTCGAAGAACAAGGCTACGAACCGGAAGCGCAAGTGACCCAAAAAGGCGAGATCGCCTTGCGCGGCGGGATTCTCGACGTTTATCCCCCGACGAGTCCCTGGCCGGTGCGGTTGGAATTCTTCGGTGACGAACTGGAATCGTTTCGTCACTTCGATCCCCACACCCAGATTTCGCGCGAGCAGATTTCGTCGGTCACGCTGCCGCCGGCGGGTGAATTGGGCATTCTCAAGCGACATCTGTCCGTTGTCCGTCGTCCGTCATCCGCGCCGGAAGTATCGGACCGCGGGCCGCGGACTGCGAATTTGGAGCTTTTGACTCTGGCGGATTACCTGCCTGCGGAAACGGTCTTCGTGCTGTGCGAACCGGACGCGCTCGGGGAACAGGCCGATCGATACGCGCAGCAAGTGCCGGCCGGCGATCCGTTCTTTGTTGCGTGGGTAGAGTTCCAAAAGCAAGTCGCTCAGAAAGGAATGGCCGCGCTCGAAGTGCGCGAATCCGAAAATTCACATTCGACATTGGAAACCGTTGACGCGAACGAGCGGAATGTCAGCGCAGCCAACTCCGATTCACAACAGCCGACAACCGAGAACCGGCCGCCGGCAATTCTCCCGTTTTCCTCCCTCGATCCGTTTCGTCCCCTGGGCGACCGCGCGCCGGAACCGCCCATCGCCGAAGCGCAACGTCGGGAGTTTTTCGGGCAACTGCATCGCTGGCTCCGCCAGGACCACGCCGTTCACGTCTTCTGCAACAACGACGGCGAGCGGCAGCGGTTCAACGAAATTTGGGAGGAGTACGGACTCAGCAACGCAGGGCAGGCGTCCCGCCTGCCGGAAAGTCCCGAGGACAAACCAGTCTCCCCGGAAATTCCGACCGCACAGGTCCCGGCCGAGAGCAGGGACAGGCGGGACGCCTGCCCTACATTGCACACCGGCGCCCTCACTCGTGGCTTTGTCTTTGACGCGGGCAGGCTGGTCGTGGTCACGGACGCCGAAATCTTCGGCCGTTACAAAGTTCAGCGGCCGCGCCGCCTGAAATCGCCCCACGCCGCCGCGATGCGTTCGGCGTTGGACATCGATTTCAGTGAATTCGAAGAAGGCGATTACGTCGTCCACCTCCAACAGGGCATCGGGCGCTATCTCGGTTTGAAGATGCTGCCGGTGGGCACGGGACGAAAAGGAAACGTCGCTGCGGACGTGACGCCGCAGGTCGAACGGGAGACCGGCCAGGAATGCCTGGTCATCGAGTACGCGCCGGCCGATCCGGACCAGCCCTCGCCCAAACTCTACGTGCCAGTCACCGAGGCGCATCTCGTCAGCAAATACGTCGGCGCCGGCAGGGCGCGTCCGTCGCTCGACACGCTCGGGGGGTCCCGCTGGGCCAGAACCAAGGCCCAGGCGGAAAAGGCCGTGCGCGATCTTGCCGGCGAACTGCTCTCCATCCAGGCCGCGCGCGAATCGCAGCCGGGCCACGCCTTTGCGCCCGACACGCCGTGGCAACGCGAATTCGAAGGCGCCTTCATCTACGAGGAAACGCCCGACCAGATGCGGGCCATCCTCGAGACCAAAGCGGACCTGGAAAAACCGAAGCCGATGGATCGTTTGATCTGCGGCGACGTCGGCTTCGGCAAGACCGAAGTGGCCATTCGCGCCGCGTTCAAGGCAGTGATGGACGGCCGGCAGGTGGCCGTGCTCGTGCCCACCACCGTGCTCGCGCAGCAACATTTCAACACGTTCCGAGAGCGGATGGCGGATTACCCCGTGCGCATCGAGCTGCTCTCCCGTTTTCGCACGCGGCGGCAGCAGCAACGCGTCGTTAAAGACCTAGCCGGGGGCGCCGTGGACATCGTCATCGGCACGCACCGCCTCGTGCAGGACGATATTGAGTTCAAAGACCTGGGGTTGGTCATCATCGACGAAGAACAACGCTTCGGCGTGATGCAAAAGGAGACGTTCAAGCTGTTGCGCAAACTGGTGGACGTCCTGACCCTCAGCGCCACGCCGATTCCGCGGACGCTCTACCTGGCGCTGACCGGCGCGCGCGACATGAGCACCATCGAGACGCCGCCGCAGGACCGGTTGCCGGTGGAGACCATCGTCACGCCGTACGACGAGCGGGTGATCCGCGATGCCATCCAACGGGAGTTGAACCGCGGCGGGCAGGTGTTCTTCCTGCACAACCGAGTGATGACAATCGAGACCATGGCGCAGAAGCTCAAGACGCTGCTCCCCCGCGCCCGCATCGTCGTCGGTCACGGACAAATGCACAGCGATGACCTGGAAGAGGTGATGACCCGGTTTGTCAACGGCGAAGCCGACGTATTGCTGTCCACGACGATCATTGAAAGCGGCCTGGATATTCCGAACGCCAACACCATTATCATCGAGCGCGCCGATCGATTCGGGCTGAGTGACCTTTATCAGCTTCGCGGACGGGTGGGGCGTTACAAGCACCAGGCCTACGCCTACCTGCTGCTGCCGCGCCACGCGGGTCTGCTGGCCGACGCCCGCAAACGGATCACCGCCATCAAGCAATACTCGACGCTGGGCAGCGGTTTCAAAATCGCCATGCGCGACCTGGAGATTCGCGGCGCAGGCAACCTGCTGGGTCCGGAACAAAGCGGTCACATCACGGCGGTGGGTTTTGAACTCTATTGCCAGTTGCTCAAACAGAGTGTCGGCGCTCTCAAAGGCGAAAAGGTGAAACCCCGCCTGGAGGTGCAGGTGCGATTTGATTTCCTGACCTTGAGCCCGGTAGAACAGCCGCCCGTGGTCGGGGGTCCGTTGTCCCTGGCGGAGGCAACCGACCACGGACAACAAGCCAGTGGCAGGACCAGCGCTTACATCCCCTTTCAATACATCTCCGATTCACGCCAGCGCATCGACATCTATCGCAAGCTGGCGCAGGCAACGGACAAAGCGGCGCTGAAAGGTCTGCGCGACGAACTGCGCGACCGGTTCGGCCCACTGCCGCCGCCGATGGAATTGCTGCTCCAGGTCGTAGACCTGAAGATATTGGCCGCCGACCGCAGGATCGCGGCGATGGAAACCCGGGAGGACCGGTTGATGCTGACCCGGAACAACGATTACGTGACGCTGGCGGGCAAGTTTCCGCGCCTGACCAAACGGGAGGCAGCGGCGCGCCTGAAGGAAATCCGGAAACTGCTGCTGGCGCTGTGAGGCCGGCTGCCCGCCCCGGCGCCCTGTTGTATAATGTGGCCCATGCTCCTTCGATCGGGAAAGCGCGTCGGGGTTCATTTCCAAAAAGCGATAAGCTTGCTCCCTGTCCGCGGGCGCATCTTCCAAGTAACACGCAAAGTTACTTTCTTCTTCCGTCGCCCTAAGTGACTGAGTTGCTTGATACGACCACCAAGCCAGCGGCGATTCCCTCTCCCCCACGACGGAGGAGTGGGGAGAGGGCCAGGGAGAGAGGATTTCAAAAGAGCGCGACAATTCGATGGAACGAGCCCCTCTTCCCAGCCCTCTCCCCGCTCGTGCCTCGCAGGGAGAGGGGCCACTTCAGCGATGGTGGGTGTATCAAGAAGCGCCCTGCCCGCAAAAGACCCGAAGACCCGAAATCCGTGCTTGCAATAAGACTGCGCTTGGCTATTTTCGCCAGTCCGCGGTCTCCCGATTGGAAGGCGGCCCGACAGAGAACTGATTTATTTATGCCAGCAGCAAACGATTTACGAAGGGGAATGGCGATTCTCTACAACGGTGACGTCTCCGTTGTCCTTGACACACAACACCGTACGCCGGGCAATCTTCGCGCCTTTGTGCAAGCCAGCATTCGTAGCATCAAATCCGGTAAATCCTCGGATGTCCGGTTCAGTTCCACGGAAAAAGTGGAAGTGGTGCCGATGACCACGCGCAAAATGGAGTTCAGTTACAAAGACGGCGGGGACTTCGTTTTCTCCGATCCAGAAACGTTCGAGACGGTGACGCTGCCGCCGGAACTGGTCGGTGACGCCAAAAATTACCTGGTGGAGAATGCGCCCGTCACGGTGACCTTTGTGGAGGACAAGGCTGTTTCCATCGAGCTGCCCGCCAGCGTGGTGTTGAAGGTGACGGACGCGCCGGAAGGCATTCGCGGTGATTCCGCCAACAACGTGCAGAAGCCGGTTTTGCTGGAGACCGGCATATCGATCCAGGTGCCGCTTTTCATCAAGACCGGGGAAAAGGTGAAAATCGACACGCGCAGCGGCAAGTACATGGAACGGGCCTGACGGCCGATTCCGGCCGTCTTAATCCTGATCGTAATCCTGATCTTCATCTTAATCGTAACCCTGCACTTTGCCCTTAATCCGAAGGAGTTAGAGCAAACAGGATTAAGATTAAGATGAAGATCAGGGTCAGAAGAGGATGGGAACGCGGGATTGTGAAATGGCCTGACCGAACCGGGAGTTCAGGTTCGGAAGGCCGCCTTCTCGCCGCCGGGGTCTGCTACTCTTGCTTCCCGGCGGGCTCTTTCATTCGGCCGGTTCGAGCTCAGAGCGGAAGCGGTATTTCTTCGCCAGGTCGAGAGTGGCTTTAAGCGGCTGGATGCCGCCCGTGCAAGTCGGGTCCGACAGCGAGGCAGCGGCGACACAGACGCCGGTTTCCAGACAGCGTCCCAAATCCCACCCCTCGTGCAGCCCCAACAACACGCCGGCGCAAAACGCGTCGCCGGCCCCGGCGGTGCCGGCGATGCATTTGGCGGGAAGATTGACCGAGGACTGCCAGTGATCCTCCCCTTTGCGCGTGCGGGCAAATCCGCCTTCGGGGAAATGGACGACCACCAGCTCGCGCACCCCCATCTGCAAGAGAGCGCCGGCGGCATGTCGCAGCGCCACCGTGTCCAGCCGAGCGTCCGGCTGGCGAACGCGGAAACCGGTTGTCTTGCCCGCCTCGATTTCGTTGACAATGCAGTAGTCCACGTGCTTGAGGGCCGGCGCGACGATCCGGGCGTAGCGGTCGCTGTCTTCGCTGACCACATCCACGCTGGTTTTCAGGCCGGCTTCCTGCGCGTCGGCGAGCAGCGCGGCCGCTCTGGTGCCGAACTTTTTATCGGATGCATCGAGCGCATCAAGCAACAGCAGGTAGCCGAGATGAAAAATCCGCGCCTTGACCCTGGAGAAATCCAGATCGGCGCCGTCCCACAGCGCATTGGCACCCCGATTGTGAAAGAACGTCCGCCGGCCACCGTTGATCTCTGTCATGACATCGGTGTAGGACGTGGGGGCCTCGGTCGTGGCGCGCAAAAACCGCGCGTCGATTTTGTGCCTCTTGCAATCGGCCAGGATGCGTTGGCCCAGCGTGTCCCGGCCGACCAGCCCGGCGGCGAAGAGAGGAAGCGGGACGCCCAGCCGGGCCAGATCCACCAGGACGTTGTAAGGCGCGCCGCCCGTCCCTTGCGCCTGGACGCGAATGTTGGCGAGCTGTTCGGGTTGCGGATAAACATCAATCAACTTGACCTGGTCGATGATCCAGTTGCCGCCGGCGAGCAGGCCGCTGCGGACCGGGGCGGGTTTGTTTTTCATTTTGGCGCGTCGCAAAGATTGAACGATTGAACGTCCGCTGGGTCTTGAGTCGGCACGAGTCTAATGGAAATTCCAGCGTTTGTCTCCAGTGAATTCGAGTCCGAACGCGGCATCTCAAATCATAAAATCGAGGGGGCCGGCGTGGACTTCCTGCAGCCTGCGAGCGCGCGCGCAGAGATCGGCCACCGTCAGCTTATCCATTATGCTCACCACCGCATCGCGCACTTCCTTCATCACACTGCGAATGGCGCACCTGCTCTCGTCCGGGCAGGAACACTTTTCGTAAAAGCGTTCGCTCACACAACTGACCGGCGCCAGCGCCCCCTCGAGGTGGCGAATCACCGTGGCGAGCGAAATCTCCTCGGGCGGTCGGGCCAGGCGATAGCCGCCGGCAACCCCGCGTTTGCTCTCGACCACACCGGCAGACTTCAAATCGTTGAGGATTTGTTCCAGAAAGCGCTTGGGAATATTTTGTTGTTGGGAGATGGATTGAATCGGGATCACCGGCTGTTTGTAGTGCAAGCCGAGAACCAGCAACGCTCGCAACGCATATTCGCCCCGCAACGACAGCTTCACAGGCCGCCTCCTTCGTTTTTGGCACCGCGCATTTTGGCGTTGACCGGGACGACATTACCGCCGAGTCCCGCCAGTCGCAGTTGAAAATCGAGGATACTCACTAATTTCATGGAACAGGATAGAATCTCCATAAATATTATCAAGAATTACTTCATTCCAGAAATGCAAGCCTGTCAGATCGCTGTTTGAGACCGGTAAAACCGGTATAAACAAATTCATTAAAATCTCTATTGACTTAGTGTAGTTTATGGCTATTGTCGAGGCGCAATTGCAGCACGTTGACCGATGAATTTGTTGACCAACGCTAAAGACTCGAGCCCACCGACCTGGTTGCACCTGGTCAAAGAGCAAATCAGTTCGCTACGGTTCGGCGTCGTGCAGATCGTGGTTCACGACTCGCGCGTGGTTCAGATTGAGCGAACCGAGAAGTTGCGCCTGGACAGAACAGACGACAAACCGACCGCGACAAGTTGAAAACTCCGGCCTACCAGACTGCTGGAGGCAGCATCAAAAACACCCGTCGAACCGACCGGGCTATCGGAGGTTCTTCTGATGATGAAGGAAAAGAATGAACTTGAACCCGTGGGCAGTCGTCGCGGCGGTGATCGCCGGTCAAACATTCGCCACCAACCATCTGTTGGCTGATGACACCGCCGATACAGTTG
>DASPXS010000116.1:0-5185 GCA_035637175.1 Haliangiales bacterium
GAAGGTTTTTACACGCTGAACGGCCAGCCGGTGGCCAACCTTGGCCACGCCCAACGCGCCCGCATTCGGAACCGCGAGATCGGCTTTATTTTCCAGAGTTTCAACCTGATCGGGGACCTGACCGTGTTCGAGAACGTCGAACTGCCGCTGACTTATCGGGGGATGGACGGAACTGAACGCAGGAAACGGGTTAACGAAGCGCTGGAGAAGGTGGGCATGGCCCATCGGGTAAGGCATTACCCCTCGCAACTCTCCGGCGGACAGCAACAGCGCGTGGCTGTGGCACGCGCCCTCGCGGGCAAACCGTCCATCCTCCTGGCCGACGAACCGACGGGCAACCTGGATTCAAAAAACGGCGAAGCCGTGATGGACCTGCTGGACAAACTGCACCAGGATGGCGCGACGATCTGTATGGTCACGCACGATCCTCGGTTCGCCCGGCAGGCCCAGCGCGTCGTCAACCTGTTTGATGGCCGCATCGTGGAAGACACGGCCGTCAGGAATTGATCGTCTCGTATGCGATTGGAACCGATCACACCCCATGTTTTTGCGGACCAAATATCCGGAGGAGGAGATTGAGAATATGCCCGTGCTTTCAAAATTCTATGGCATTGTGATTCGCATGGTTTTCGTCCGGTCGTTGGCGGCGCATTTCCACGCGATCTACGGCCAATGCGAGCTGATCGTCGGCATCTCGCCGTTGCGGATCATTCAAGGCGACGCGCCGGGCCGGGTCCGGGACATGGTGCTCGAATGGGCGGAGCAACACCAACGCGAGTTGCTGAATGCCTGGAACCGGTGCGGCCTGGCCATGCCGCCACTGCCGATCGCCCCCTTGCAATGAAGAACCGAATTGTCCACAAACCAACAAACCGCTGAATTCAAAATGAAACTATACTCCCTGCTCCTGTTTGCCGGCTGCCTCGCGGCCTGTGCTGAGACCGAAGAACGGATCAACAAACGTTTTGCGGTCCAAACGGGCGGCAAAGTCGTCGTGGACGTGGACTTCGGGTCCATCGACGTCAGCACCAACGCGACCAGCGAAGTGATCGTGGACGTGTTCCGGAAGGTCAGCCGGAGGAACAAGTCCGACGAAGAGGAGTTTCTGCGCGAGCGCCCGGTCACCTTTTCGCAGGACGGCGATACCGTCACCATCCGCTCCCGCCGGCAGAAGAAGGGCCCTGACTCGTGGCGCGGCTCCCAACGCACGGAAGGGAAGTACACCCTCGCCGTTCCCGCGCGGTTCAATGCTCAACTCAAGACTTCCGGCGGCGGGATCGCCGTGAGCGATCTCGCGGGAGAGATAAAAGCGGGAACGAGCGGCGGGGGACTGAAGTTCACACGCCTGCGCGGTCCGCTCGATGGTGACACCTCGGGCGGCGGCATCCGCGTCGCGGATTGCGAGGGCGCGCTGAAGGTGCACACCAGCGGCGGCGGCATCGACGTGGCGGGCGGCTCCGGAACACTGAACGGCGACACCTCGGGCGGTTCCGTCGTCGTGAAGGACTTTCGCGGTGCGGCGCAAGTCGAGACCAGCGGCGGCGGCATCACCATCGAAAACGTGGCGGGCAAGGTTGGCGGCTCGACTTCCGGCGGTTCAATTTCAGCCGTCTTGCCGTCGCCCTTGACAGATGAAGTGAGACTTTCCACTTCGGGCGGCGGCGTGACGGTGCGGGTTGCGGAGAACGCGGCATTCGACCTGGACGCGGCGACCTCCGCCGGGGGTGTCAGCAGCGAACTGGCGGTGACGGTCGTGGGCAGGATTGGCGGCGACCACATGAAAGGCACGGTCAATGGCGGCGGCAAACCGGTTGTCCTCCGCAGCAGCGCCGGCAGCATTCGAGTGAAGAAGCTATGAACCGGCACGCGCGCCATGAAAAGACAATCAGTGAATCAGTGAGTCAGTGAATCAGTGAATCAGTGAGCCAGTGAGTTCTGGAGGATAGGAGCTCAGCTCATCCTTCACTGATTCAAACTTTACTGACTGTTTTGTGAACGACCTCCGTTACGCCTTGCGGACGCTGCTGAAGAATCCCGGCTTCACCGCGGTGGCCGTGCTCACGCTCGCGCTGGGGATCATGGCGACAACGGCAATCTACAGCGTGATCCACGCCGTGGTGTTGGACCCGTTCCCTTACAAGGACGTGGACAATTTAATGAGCGTCAAGGTCTGGGACCCGGGCCAGCGGGGCTTCCGGACCTACTATTCCAGCGACCAGTTCCTCGAGATCGCCGGGCGGAATTCGATCTTTGATGGCGTCATCGCCTCCACCATCAGCGACATCCTGTGGACCGGCGATGGAGATCCGCAGCGGCTGCGGGGAAACTACGGCACGCCGAACACATTCCAGATCATGGGCGTTCCGCCCTTGTTGGGACGGACATTCACGCCGGCCGACGGCAGACCCGATGCGGAAGCCGTTGCCGTCCTCGGTTACCGGTTTTGGCAGCGTCAGTTCGGCGGTGACCCGGGCGTGTTGGGTCGCAAGCTCCGCCTGAACGACAAGGTCCGGACGGTGATTGGAATCATGCCGAAGCGATTCATGTGGCGCGGCGCCGAGGTTTACCTGCCGATCGTGTTCGAGCGAGGGCGCGTGGTTGAAGGCGTCCGCAACGTCCACTTGCTCGGGCGGCTGAAACCGGGCATCACCGATGCGCAGGCCGAAGCGGACCTCCACCCGATCATCGAGGACTTGAAAAAACGTGAACCGACGCAATTTCCGGAAAGATGGCGGGTGGGACTGCTCTCATTCAGAGAAACCTTTCCCAGCAGCATCCGTGAGAACCTCTGGATCCTGTTCGGGGCGGTGGGTCTGTTGCTTTTGATTGCCTGCGCCAATGTCTCGAACCTTCTCCTGTCAAAGGCCGCTTCGCGGCAGAAGGAGATGGCGGTGCGCTCCGCTTTGGGGGCGGGCCGGGCTCGCCTGATCCGTCAGTTGCTCACCGAGAGCCTGGTGCTCGCAGTGGCTGGAGGCGCGCTGGGCACCGCCCTGGCGTTCGGGTGTCTGCAAGCCATTCTGGCTCTGGTTCCACCGGACACAATTCCAGACGAGTCGGAGATCGCGCTCAACACACCGGTCCTGTGCTTCACGCTGTTCGTGTCGTTGCTCACGAGCGTTGTGTTCGGGCTCGCTCCGGCGCTCCACACCTGCACACGCGATCTCGCGAACTCCCTGCGCGAGGCGGGCCGCGGTCTGGCGGGAAGTGCTCGCCAGGCCATTCTGCGCAAGAGCCTGGTTGTCGCCGAAGTTGCCCTGTCGCTCATGCTGCTGCTGGCAGCCAGCCTGATGATTCGGACTTTCCTGGCGATGCAGAACGTCGAACTCGGCTTCCGAACCGACCGGCTCTTGACGATGCGGGTTCCGCTGCCGGAGCAACGTTACCCTGATCCCGCTCGCCGGACCGCCTTTTTCCAGGAGCTGCTGGGGCGCGTGAGCGCCGTCCCCGGAGTGGTGGCTGTTGGGTTGAACACCAGCGTGCATCCGCTGGGTAATTGGACGTTGCCGGTGGAAGTCGCGGGCAGCACGCAGGAGGGCGCGCGACCCGTCGTGATTCATCAGATCAACTCTGACTACACGAAAGCGCTCGGGATATCGCTCGTCAAGGGGCGCCTGTTCGCGGAGAACGAGGTGAACACCAGGCGGCACCTGGCCATCGTCAACCAGAGCTTCGGGCGAACCCTGATGGACGGTCGGGACCCACTGGGGCAAGTGGTCCGCATTCCACGATTTAACCAAGCTCCCTTTGCCTTGGAGGACGATTCATTTCAGATCGTGGGCGTGGTGAAGGACACGTTGAACCGCGGCCTCACCGACCAGGTCATGCCGGAGATCTACCTGCCGTTCACGATGTTGGGCCTGGCGGATCGTCTTGTGACTCTCACGCGGGCGGACCCGGCCGGAGTGACTCGTGCCGTGCTGGGCCAGGTCTATGCGGTGGACAAGGATCAGCCGGTCACCGACGTCAGGACGATTGAGAGAGTTCTGCAGGATGGGATCTACGCTGGCCCGCGCTTCAATCTCGCGCTTTTCTCCGTGTTCGCCGGTCTTGGATTGACGCTGGCGATCATCGGAGTCTATGGCGTGATATCCAATTCCGTGGCGCAGGAAACGCACGACATTGGCGTCCGGATGGCGATCGGGGCAAGTCCCGGCTGCATCGCCGGGATGATTGTGAAGCGCGGCTCGCGGCTCCTGCTCGCAGGCATCGCGCTGGGCTTGGCGGGCGGTTTCTTGACGGCGCGCCTGCTCGCGGGCCAGATCTGGAATGTGTCTGCCTTCGACCCGATCTCGTTCGGCGCTGTTTCTCTCATCCTTCTCGTGGCCGGTCTTCAGGCCTGCCTGTGGCCGGCCCGGCGCGCCGCAAGGATCGAACCGATGGAGGCGTTGCGATATGAATGACGAATGACGATTTCCGAATGGCGGATGGAAACACCAAACACCAAGCTCCAAACACCAGATAATGTCCAAAGCTCAAGCTCCAAGGCGCCGACGTCGCGGGAGAAATCGGGTTGCGGAGATTGGGAAATCTTTGGTGTTTGGTGCTTGAATATCGGGATTTGGAATTTTGTCTGCTCAAAGCTTCAACGCTCCGGCGTCTGGCGCGGGTCCCAGGCATCGCGCAGACCGTCGCCGAGGAAATTGAGGGCGAACAACGTGGATGCCAGTGTGAGGGCGGGAAAGACAATCATCCACCAATAGATGCGGATGGGGTTGATCTGCGCGGCGCCTTCGGCGAGGAGCGAACCGAGGCTCGCCTGGGGCGGCTGGATGCCGAGTCCGAGGTAACTCAAAAACGATTCATACAACAGAATCGAAGGGATCGTCAGCGTCAGATAGGTGATAATGATGCCGCCAACGTTCGGCAGAATGTGGCGTAACAGAATTCGTGTATGGCTCGCCCCCAGTGCGCGGCTGGCGTCCACGAACGGGCGTGTCCGCAACGACAATACCTGGCCGCGCACAATCCGGGCCATGGTCAGCCACGACACCGCGCCGAGGCCGGCGAACAACAACAGCATGTTGGCGGCCGCTCCCGCTTCCGGGAAAAAATTCCAGGACAGCCAACGCTTGAAGGGCTCCTCGATGAGGGCAATCAGCACGAGGACGAACACAAGGGAAGGCAGCGAGTAGAGGACATCCACCAACCGCATCAGAACGCTGTCCCAACGCCCGCCGACATAGCC
>DASPXS010000117.1:0-8215 GCA_035637175.1 Haliangiales bacterium
CTGCGCCAGACCGACAAATTGAGCGTCCAATTGCAGGAACAACGCGGCCAGTCCGCCAAAAGTCATCATCAGACAGAGCGCGCAGTGGACCAGATTACGCAGGCTCATGGCGGCAATGGCGCCGGCCAGCGTGACGAGGGCCAATATCGTAAAAGTCAAAGTCATTCCCCGCGTTTATAAATCGTTGAATCGTTAAATGGTTGAACCGTTGAACCGGCCGCAAACACCTGAACAGCACAAATAGGCGTGGTGACGAGCGAAGATCTCGTCTTCGACCCGAACAAATGTCTGACAGCGCATCTTCCCGGTTTAACGATTTAACGCTTCAACGGTTCAACGATCTCTCATTCCGCATAGCGATACGTCCGCTTGGCCAATAGTTTTCGACCGGCCAATCCTCTCCCCAGCAGCACATACGGAACGACCAGGAGGAGGGAACACACCGCCCAGCGACCGAATCCCGGCGACAGAAGACTCCAGAGGCCGGCGGCGACGATATTGATGAGCGCCATGGGCAGCATGAATTTCCAGGCGAAGTTCATCAACTGGTCCATCCGTAATCGCGGCAGCGTGCCTCGCACCCAGATGAAAAAGAGCAGGAACGCGACAAGCTTGGCGAAGAACCAGAGCCAGGATGGCAGCCACGCCAGAAACGCCAGCGGCGCCGTCCATCCGCCCAGGAACAGCGTAATGGCCATTCCGCTGATGGCGAACATCTCCAGATATTCCGCGAGGAAAAAAAGCGCGAACTTGAAGCCGGAATATTCAATAAAATAGCCCGCGACGATTTCCGATTCTCCTTCCGGAAGATCGAACGGGGAACGGTTGCACTCCGCCATGCCGGCGATCAGGAACAGGCCCAACCCGGCGAAGCCCCACGGGGTGAAGACGTGCCAGTGCGGCCATTGACCCGAATATTCCGCCTGCGCCTCGACGATCTTCACGGTCGAAAGCGAACCGACCATCATCACCACGGTGACGGCCGAAATGATGAGCGGCACCTCGTAGCTGATCATCTGCGCAATCCCCCGCATCGCGCCCAGCAGCGAATATTTATTGCGGCTCGACCAGCCGGCCATGAACACCGACAATTCCGTCGCCGCCCCGACGGCAAAGAAGAACAAAACGCCGGCGTCGATGTCGATCGGCGCCATGTTCCGGCCGACCGGCACGACGGCGTAGGCCAGGAACACGGGCACCATCAAAACCACCGGCGCAAGGAAGTGGACGGCTTTGTCCGCGGCCCGCGGGACCACGTCTTCCTTGGTCAAGGCTTTGATGCCGTCGGCAATAAACTGGCCAAAACCGTATATCCGCAATCCGGTAAACGGCAACCCGACACGATTGGGTCCGTAACGATTTTGCACGCGACCGATCATCTTGCGCTCGACCACGGTGGTGATCCCAAAGAGCAACGCGAACACGACGATGATCGCGCCCACCGAAAGCAATGCCGAGACAAACGGCTGCCCCATGGGCGGAAAAAATCCGACCACCCAATGCTTCAGCAGGACGAAGACCTGGTCGAAAAAGTCATTCATGGATCAACACAGGACAGCCGTCTTACCTCCTCTCATGAACCAACTCAAGCGCCGCCAGGTTTTGGACTGCGCCGGCCCTCGGGCGGTTTTCGATCCGGTTTGGAGTCGCCAAGGCGGCAGAGGACAGCCGCAATCCAGGACGCCATCGCGGCGACCCACGCACCTCCGCGGTTCTGTGTCCCAATGCGCGATTTGGAAATCGCATAAGCTTTCGCCGAGCAGGTCAGAGTGCGGCGGAAAGGACCGTGGACGGACATACACGGTTCGAGAATCTCCCGGTCGCCGCATTCCGCACTTCGCCGGCAAGTCGGCGTCTTCCCGGGCGTCGGCGCTGGTCGGCGATGAAGGCATTCCGTCAGGCGGTCGGGACGGGTGCGGGTTTGGGTGTTGACGCGGCGGCAGCTTTCACCGCCGCCGCCCGGGCTTTGGCTTCGGCGTCGGCCTTGACCTTCGCTTCCGCTTTGGCTTTTTCGGCGGCCAGGTGCGCCTCCACCTCGGCAGCTTCGCTCGGGTGGATACGCCGGTAATACTCGTTGGCTTTGGCGAGTTGATGCTTGTCGAGCAACAAACCACCGAAGCGGTCGGTGTTGCTCAATTCGAACTCGGTGTCCATTTTAATGGCGTCGAACGGGCAGACCTCGACGCAGATCTGGCAGCTCATGCAAACGGAGACGTCGATGTCGAATACGGCCGGATAAAACTGGGCTTTGCCGACGTAATCGGGTTTCTTGTCGTTGCTCTTTTCGATGTAGATGCACTGCGGGGGGCATTCCTTCTCGCAAATCTGGCAGGCGACACAGCGCAGGCCGGCGTGCGGATCTTCGCCGTCGAAGACGAGGAAAGGGAAATTGCGCGCGGCTTCCTTTGCGGGCAGGCGTTCTTCCGGATACTGGACGGTCGTCAGCCTTTCTTCATCGACGTAACTGCCGACGAAATTCCGCGCCGTCTCCGCCAGACCTTTGATGATGCCTTCGCCCAACATAGTTAAATTTTCGTCCTGCGTCGCCGATCATTCAAAATGTTTCCGCCCGCGCCTGTCCGCCGCCTATTTAAGACCGGCGGAGGGTTCATTCCCAACCTTTTTTTGCTTTCTCGTCATCTTCGTTTGCTCCGAGCGATCCGGCCACCGAACCGCCCACTGCCCTGCCCGATATCCCTTTCCTCACTCAGACGCGACAAGGAAAAGCGCGATCGCGTCATTTCCTGTCGCCGGGCGCCCCGAGCGGCGCCGAACCACGCAGTCTCGGTCAACCGGGTTCCAGGTGCGGAATCGGATGCGCTGCGCTCACCGGTCCACCTCGCCCAGAACGATGTCCACACTGCCCAGAATCACCACCACGTCCGCGACGATGTGGCCCAGGCACATGTCTTCGAGAATCGTCAGGTTGATGAAGCTGGGCGGGCGCACCCGATAACGATAGGGGTTGGGGCCGCCATCGCTGATGAGGTAAAAACCGAGTTCGCCTTTCGGCCCTTCGATCCGGCCGTAAGCTTCGCCCGGCTTGGGACGAAATCCGCGAATCTTCGCTTTCGGATCCATGATCGGGCCGGGCCGAATATCGCGCAGGGCCTGCTCCAGGATTTTCACCGATTCGCGCATCTCCAGCACGCGGATCATGTAGCGATCATACGTGTCGCCGTGTTCGCCCAAAGGCACGCGGAACTCGAAACGGTCGTAAATCCCATACCGGTCCACCTTGCGTATGTCATAATTGATTCCGCTGGCCCGCAGCATCGGCCCGGTGATGCTCGCGTTGACGGCCAGTTTCCCGGCCAACACGCCGACTCCCTGGGTGCGCGCAATCAGGATTTCATTTTCGTTCAGCAACCGCTCGAATTCGTCGAGGAACCGCGGGTAACTATCGGCCACCTGCCCGGCCTGTTCGAGCCAGCCGGGCGGCAAATCGCACCGGCAACCGCCGAAGCGCATGTAATTGCACATCATGCGGGCGCCGGTCAGCGACTCGAACAGGTCCAGGATCTTTTCCCGCTCGCGGAAGGCGTACATGAGCGGTGTGCCCGACGCTCCCATGTCTTGCAACAGGAAGCCGGCAAGACAAGTGTGATTGACCAGGCGGGTGAGTTCGGCCGTAATAACACGGATGTATTCGGCGCGTTCGGGTGCTTGCAACCCGGCCAGCCTCTCGACCGCCAACGCGTAAGCCCAGTTGTTGGTCAGCGAACAAAAATAATCCAGTCGATCGGTGTAGGGCATCGAGCCGAGATAGGTGGTGTTCTCGGCGATCTTTTCGTGGTTGCGGTGCAGATAACCGAAGACCGGCTTCAACTTCACCACCCGCTCGCCATCGAGCACCACGTCCATGCGAAAGACACCGTGCGTCGAAGGGTGCTGAGGCCCCATGGAGACTTCGAGCAGCTCGCCTTCGATTTCACCGGAAAGGCCAGGTTTGGGAGCGAGAGTGTAGGCGGGTTTTCCGGACCCTTCCGGCCGGGGAACCGCAGGGGCCAGGGACGCCGTGTCCGCCAAACCATCGCCGATGACAACGTCATTCACGGCTTTACCCCCTGCGGGATATGCCGCTTGGCCTTTTCCAGCACTTTGTCGTGCGGCGTCGGCTCGTATTCGTAATCGTCAGGTTCGACGTAGTCCTTGCGCATTGGATAGTCCTTGAACTCGTCCCACATCAGGATGCGGCGCAAATCGGGATGACCGTCGAAGACGACGCCGTAGAGGTCGTAAATCTCCCGCTCCTGAAATTCGCAGCCGCGCCAGACCGGTGTCAGCGATGGCAGACGCGCTTTGTCCGTGCGATTCTGCGTGCGCATCCGAAGGATAACCGGCCCGTGTTTCAGTTCCATCGAGTAAAGGTGATAGACCGCTTCGAGGCAGCCGGCCCGTTTCTTTTCGACGATCTCGTCCACTTCCTTTTCCACGCCCTCAACCATCTTTTTCACCTTCACCTTTTCCTTGAGCACCGCCTCGGGCCAATCCACTCCGGTGACGTTCGAGCAGTAATCATATCGAAGTTGCGGATCGTCGCGCAGGAACCGGGCAATCGCCACGGCGTTCCCGGCATCCACCCGCAGCGAATGCTGCCCGCTCGGGCTGTCATTGAGGACGATGCCGATCCGCGCGCCCGGAATGGCGATTTCGATGCGGGATTTAAGTTGGTCTGGCGGAATCATGTTCCAACGTTACAGCGATACAACGTGACAACGTTACAACGGGGCCTCAGCAAAGGGATCGTCGTTCTCATCGAATCCGGCTGCGGCTTCGCCCTCGTGGAGGGCGGATGCTTTTCCGGTCTTCTTCTGGCGCAGAAAACGGCCGTAACCGTTGATTACGTTTAGCGTGCGCCACCCAAGTGACTTCAGTGTCTCGATCTCCGCAGCCGGAAGATAGTTCTCATCCAGACACACATTCAGGTCATCAATCAATTCCTCAAGCGACCCGCGTGCTTGGAGCAAAAACTTGATTTGATCCGGATAATGGTAGCGGCCATGCCCTTCCGCGATGTTGTTGGTCAGCGAAACCGCCGCGCGCCGAATCTGGCTGGCCAATTCGAACTTCTCAAAATCCGGCAGTCTTCGACTCACGCCATACATGGCCTTCCGAAATTCTCTTGCAACCTGGTAAGCTTCCAGGTCTTCAAACGTCTGAAAGCTTGTCGCCTTTCCAGGTTGCGCGCCGGAATTCTTATCGTTGTAACGATTTAACGCTGTAACGCTGTAACGAGTATCAGGCATATCGATTTAACGTTGGAGGGTGCCACACCTCGGCGTTTTTCGACGGCACCAGATCATGCTCGCCAAACTGCGGCACGGGAAATTCGCTCGGCGCATCCGGGTCGAGATGGCGTGGGCGGCCATCGCCGCTCAACTTCTGCTCGTCGATTTTCCTTTGCAACGTCATGAAGGCATGAATGAGCGCCTCGGGACGCGGGGGGCAGCCGGGAATATGCACGTCCACCGGAAGGTAACGGTCGATTCCTTTGAGCACGTTATAGCCCTGCTTGAACGGGCCGCCGGAAATGGCGCAGGCACCCATGGCGATGACATACTTCGGCTCGGGCATCTGGTTGTAGAGCCGGACGACTTGCGGCGCCATCTTCTTGGTGACCGTGCCGGCCACGATCATGAGGTCTGCCTGGCGGGGCGAGGGGCGAAAAATTTCCGCGCCAAAGCGAGCAAGGTCGTAGCGCGCCATCGTGGTGGCGATCATTTCAATGGCACAACAGGCGAGACCGAATTGCAACGGCCAGACCGAGTTCTTCCGACCCCAGTTGTAAATTTCTTCCAGGGTGATCGTGAAGATCCCTTGCTTGCTCAATTCACTGCGCAGTCCTTCGTCCATGTGTACCGTTAAATGGTTGAGCCGTTGAACCGTTGAATTGGTAAAAAATGGTCGGCAGCTACGGATGGCGCCAATGTAACGATGTAACGTTTCAACGATTCAACGTTCATGTTTCATTTCCACGTCAGCACACCTTTCTGCCAGGCCCAGATCAGACCTTCCACCAGCAACAAAAGAAAAATCATCATTGCCACAAACGCCCCGACCGCCAACCCGCTGAATGCGACCGCAAACGGCAGAAGAAAGATCGTTTCCACATCGAAGATCAGAAAGATAATGCCGTAGAGATAATACTCGGATTTGAACTGCATCCAGGCGTCGCCCTTTGACTCGAGTCCGCACTCGTAGGTGGCATTTTTGTCGGGGCCGGGCTTTGCCGGCGAAAATCTCATGGCCCAAAGCCGGGCCAACCCCAACGGCAACAGGGCAAACAAGACCGCCGCCACAAGCAGAACCGTAACCAGAAGGTAAGGGCTGTATTCGTCCGGATTCATCGCAGGATTTCAACTTGCTGCTCTTTTCAGTTGCTACCGTATCGGTGGAAAATCAGCGCGTCAAGGAACGGCGACGCAACGGACATTCGATATCAGGAAAGCCTGTTTGAAATAAAAACCCGGCTAATGGGACGACCAGCCTGCGGAAAAAACACGCATATGCGTGTTTTTTTCGCAGGCCGGGGATCGCGGTGCGCGAGTGTTCCGATGGGCAGGCGAAGCTTTTCAGTGCTGGTTCGAGTTCGGCTGGTGTCGTTTTAAACCGACCGATTGGGCGATCTCATCGAACTCTTCGCCGCTGACTTCGTGCAACTCCTTGCCTTTGGATTTGAGCTTCTCGTTGATCTTGACGGCCTTTTCAGTCATTTCTTCGTGCGTTTCCTTGCTTCCGCCCAGCAGGGCGAAGTTCGGTCCGGTGGTAACGCGTTTGTGGCCGTCGGTATCCAGGCCGACTCCGAGCATGATGGCCTTCGCCTTTTTCTTTTTGGAAACGTGCGACACGCCAGGAGGTTACCGCTAACAGCGCTGAATTCAAGGAACAAACGAGCAATGACGAAATCCGAATGTCGAATGACGAAAGAAACCCGAATATCTGAAATCCGAACCACACATTCAGGAGTTTGTGCTCTCCGTTGGGCATTCGGATTTCAGCATTCATGCGTCATTCGTCATTCGGATTTCCGTCAGAGCCCCGGCGGCTACGGCGCGGTCAGCGACCGGCCATTGTCTCCCGGCCCAAGGCCCAGCAAAAACGGCACCGCCTTCTTCGCCCATTGCTCCGCGGTCGGATACGCCGATGCCGAACCACCGAAACAACTCTGCAGCATGTCTGTGTTGATGATGCCGGGATTGAGCGGAATCGCGGCCATGCCCGAAGGTAATTCCTGCGCCAAAGCCTGCGTGAGGCCTTCAATCGCCCACTTGGTCGCGCAGTACGGCGCGACTTCCGCATCGGTCGAACGGCCCCAGCCGGAACTGAAATTCACAATCACGCCGCTCCCCCGCTCCATCATGGCCGGCAGGAAATGACGGATCACATTGACGACGCCCTTGATATTCACATCGACGATCTCCGAGAACTCCTCCGCCGGGACTTTCCACAGGGGCGCATTCCTGTTGATGATCGCGGCGTTGTTCAGCAGCAAATCAGGCGCCGCACGCAATTCCAGCACTCGCCTGGCCCATGTCCTCACTTGTTCGTCCGATGCCACGTCCACGACATCGAAGTCGTGCGATTTGGGGAACCGTTGACGCAGGCCCTCGATGCCTTTGCGCGAGCGGCCGCAACCGATGACGACGTGACCGAGGCGCGCGAATTCCTCGACCATCGCGCGCCCGAGCCCGCGAGAGGCGCCCGTAATGACAACGGTTTTCACTGCCGGTTCCGCCATCGCTTCAACCGCCAGTAGAACATGCCGAAGAAAACGGCGCCGCAGCCGTTGACGCCCATGGTATAGCCGAGCTTGTAAAACACGCCGTTGTTGTTGTTCTCCGCGTAAATCACCACGTCGTGGCCGATGAGCAGGTTCGGCATCGACGCCGGCATCAGCGCGCCCTGGACCAGGCCGCGGACGAAACCGGCCGGGCGATGGCTGCGCTCCAATTGCAGGGCCACGCGGTTCAGCGTCCAGCCAATGACGAAAGCAAGGAGAATGATCGAGGCCAGGCGCGCGACCCAATTCCACCGGGGCCGCGCCCGTGCGGAGACAGGAATGGTGCTGGCGGACATCGGCGCAAGCATGTTTTTGATCTGCGCGGTCGGGCAAGAATAATCTGACTCAAATCCGAATGCCGAACGACAAAGGACACAGGAAGGCCGAAATCCGAATGACAAATGACGAAGGAAGCTCGAAGTCTCGAAATCC
>DASPXS010000118.1:0-4482 GCA_035637175.1 Haliangiales bacterium
TTGGGCACGCCGTACTGAGAAGACAAGTCTCTATTTATTTTGTCCCCAAAAAACCTCCCAAAGTCCAGGCAAGGAGTCAGACACTCATGACGCGGTGAAGAAGCTGGGACCGGGCCGGATCTTCCCGGACGGGCGCGCGACGTCCGCCGGGCGCGCATTGGGGCGACCGTGACCGCCCGCTTTGCTATTCTTCGCTCATGCAAAAGAACCGACTGGAAGCATTCAGTGACGGCGTGCTCGCCATCATCATCACAATCATGAGCGGACGCAAAAGATTGATGGTTGAGAGTCAAGGTCTTCCTGCTGGCGGACGATTCCAGGATCAAAGACCCGGGCATCGTTCGACAGATCAAGCCGTGATCAGGCAAATGTTGACATATCAACAATATGACTCTAAACATTCCGGCATGAAGGCGAGCGGGTCATCGCCGGGGCCGCGGTATCAGGCCCTGTTGCAGCTCTTGCGCACGGCGGAGGCGCTCTGGAACGCCAGCCGCCTCTTCTTCGCCCGGTGGGACCTCAGCCCCAGCCAGTTCAACCTGCTCCACCTGCTTTACGACCGGCCCGCCGGCAGCACGCAAATCGAATTAAGCCGCTCGCTTATCATGCACCGATCGAATGTGACGGGCCTGGTGGACCGACTTGAAGGCCGCGGTCTGGTGCGGCGCCGCGACCAGGCCAATGATCGCCGGGCCTATCGCGTGGTCCTGACCGCCGCGGGCAGGAAACTCGTTCAGCAGATTCTGCCCCGTTATTACCAGGCGGCGGAGAATGTCTGGGGCGAATTCTCCGTCAGCCGGACAAATCAACTGGTCCACGAATTGACGCGCGTTTGCGCCAACGCCGAGGAGGTCGTGGGTGATGGGAGACGAACAGCCCCATGACGGCCCGCGTCCAGCCAACGCCCGCGGCGGCGAAGCCGCACGAGCGCGGGTCTGTCATTCCGCTCCGGACGCTGTCGTGGAAACAGGCGCTGCTTCTCGCCGGCGGCGCAACAGCCGCATTTCATCTCGCCTACGCCTTCCCGCCGCTCAGTTTCCTCATCGCGATTTATCTCCTCTGCCTGTTTCAACTCTCCGCCCTGCCCACGCCGCGCAAAGCCTTTTATTTCGGCGTCAGCGTCGGCTACGCGGTTTACGCGCCGCACCTGGCTTTCTTCTGGACCATTTTCGGCTGGCCGGCGGCGGCGCTCTGGGCGGTGCTGGCGTTCTGGCTCGGTCTTTTCGTGGCGCTGGCGCGGTTGTGCCGGAGAAAATTCGGGCGGCTGGCCGTGGCGCTGGTTCCGTTCGTCTGGACCGGCCTCGAATATTTTCGCAGCGAAATCTATTACCTCCGGTTCTCCTGGCTCAACGTCGGCTACGCGTTTTCCCACTCGCCGCAGCTTTTCAGCGCGACGCGCCTCGGCATGTATGGAATCGCGCTGGTGCTGATGGCCCTGGCCGCTTCCCTTTCGCTGCTGTCCAAACCGAGGGCGGCCATTCTGCTGGGCGCTTATCTGGCCGCGCTGGGCTGCTTCGTCAATCTTCCCGCCAAACCCAACGCGTCGCCGGAGTCCGGCCGGGTCCTCCAGGTCGCCGGCGTTCAAATGGAGTTTCCCATTCCCCTCGAAGTGCCGGCGGCTTTGGACCGGCTGCTTTCCCGACACCCCGAAGCCGAGCTGCTGGTCTTGAGCGAATACACTTTTGACGGGCCGATTCCGGAGCGCGTCAAAACCTGGTGCCGGCAGCACAATAAATATCTCGTCGCCGGCGGGAAGGATTTCATTTCCAGCGCGGAATTTTACAACACCGCCTTCGTGGTCGGGCCGGACGGCGACATTGTTTTTCGCCAGGTCAAGAGTGTTCCCATCCAGTTCTTTAAAGACGGCCGGCCGGCCAGGGAACAGAAGTTGTGGAACTCGCCGTGGGGCAAAATCGGTTTGTGCGTCTGCTACGACCTGAGCTACCGGCGCGTCACGGACGAGTTGATTCGCCAAGGCGCACAGGCCATCATCGCGCCCACGATGGACGTGGCCAACTGGGGCGAGTACCAGCACCGGCTCCACGCGCGCGTCGGCCCGGTGCGCGCCGCCGAGTACCAGGTGCCGGTGTTCCGCGTGTGCAGCTCGGGGATTTCACAACTCATCGCCCGCTCCGGCCGTATTCTGGCCTCAAGGCCCTTTCCCGGCGAGCAAGCGACGATTGCCGGCTCACTCGAACTGGCCGGGGAAGGCCGTTTGCCTCTGGACCGCTGGCTGGCGCCGGTGTCGGCCCTGGTTACCGCCGCCCTCATCCTTTGGCTCGCCGGGAAGGCGGTTCTCGGCAAATTTTCCAAGCTATGAAAACCCTCCTCCGTTTTCTGTTCCGATTGCTCTTCCGGTTTCGGGCCTGCCACGAAGCCGCGCTGGACACCCCGGGCCCGGTGCTGCTCATTCCCAATCATACCGCGTTGCTCGACTGGTTGTTCCTCGGCCTTTGCCTGGACGACGACTGGAAGTTCGTCGTCTCCAGTGTGACGGCCCGGACCAGTTGGGTTCACCGGATAATCATGCTGAACTCGCGCACATTCCCGATTGACACCGCCTCGCCTTATTCGCTGAAGCGGATGGCGGAATATTTGCAGGCCGGCGGGCGCCTGGTGCTCTTCGCCGAGGGACGCCTCACCCGCACCGGTTCCCTGATGAAGCTTTTTGACGGGACCGGCTTCCTGCTGCACAAGACCGGCGCCAAAGTCATCACCTGCCATGTGCAGGGACTCGAGCGGTTGCCGCGCGGGGTGACCATGCACCGGAATCTCAGGCAATGGTTTCCGCGGGTCACGATCCATTTTGGCGACGCACTCACGCCACCCAAACTGGAACAGGTCACCACCGCAAAGGCGCGCGCCGCCTTGACCAACTGGCTCAGGGACCAGATGGTGGCCCAACAGTTCGCCATCGAAATGGAACACGGTCCGGCCACCGTTCTCGGCGCCATCGCCGAACAAGCGCGGCTTCGTCCGAAGTCCATCGCGATGGAGGACGCGACCCGGGCGGCACTGACTTACCGGAGGCTCATGGTCGGCGCCGATCTGATGGCCGGACAATGGCGGCGCCTGTTCAACCCGACCGCCGGCGAACGCATCGGCGTCCTGCTCCCCAATTTCAATGCCATGCCGGTCGTGTTGCTCAGCCTCTGGGCGGCCGGCAAAGTGCCTGCCGTTCTGAACTATTCCACCGGCGCCGCCACCATGCTCGCCTGCGCGCAACTGGCGAGTTTGCAACGGATCGTCACCTCGCGGGTCTTCCTCGAGCGCGCCAAACTCAACATCGACCCCTTCGTCAAGGCGGGCATCGAGTTCACTTGCCTCGAGGACGTGCGACAAAACATCTCAGGCGGGCAAAAATTTTTCGCGCTGCTCGGCCACAAGATGCGCCTCCGGCATTTCGCGGACTGCGCTCGTGCGGACGATCCGGCGGTTATTTTGTTTACCAGCGGCTCGGAAGGGGTGCCCAAGGGCGTCGAACTCACGCAGCGCAACCTTCTGGCGAACATCCGCCAGATGCTGGCCATCACCGATATCGAGGACAACGACCGCGTTTTCAACGCGCTGCCGCTGTTCCACAGTTTCGGCCTGAGTGTGGGCACGCTGCTGCCGCTGGTGCGCGGCATTTTTGTGTTCATTTACCCTTCGCCGCTCCACTACCGCGTTGTGCCGACGATTTTTTACGATCGTGACTGCACCATCATGATTGGCACGAACACCTTTCTCAACGGCTACGCGCGCAAGGCGCATCCGTATGATTTCCGCAGTTTGCGCTACATGTTCGCCGGCGCGGAAAAGGTGCAGGACGCGACCGCCAGCGTCTGGTCGCGACGATTTGGTGTGCGGGTCCTGGAAGGCTACGGCGCGACCGAGTGCAGCCCCTGCATCAGCCTCAACACGCCCATGGAGGCCAAACACGGCTCCGCCGGCAGGCTCCTGCCCGGCGTGGAATACAAACTCGAGCCGGTCGAAGGCGTCGGCGATGGTGGCCGTTTGCTGGTGCGCGGGCCGAATGTGATGAAGGGCTATGTGAATGCCGACGCCGACGCAAAATTCAAGGCGCTGGACGGCTGGTATGACACCGGCGACATCGTGAATGTGGATGCCGAGCGTTACCTGACGATCCTCGGCCGCCTGAAACGGTTCGCCAAGGTGAGCGGCGAAATGGTGAGCCTGACGGCGGTGGAGGACGCGCTGGCCGGGGCGTTCCCCCAATACGGTTTGCGTTGCCAGATCGCCGTGGTGAGCCGGCCCGACGAAGACAAAGGCGAAATGCTCGTCGCGGTCACCAACGAACCGCGTTTGCAACTGGACGAAATCCGCGCGGCCATCCGGGCCAAAGGACTGTCGAATCTCTGCGTGCCCCGCGAGATCAAAGTGGTGAAGGAAATCCCCAAGCTTGGGACCGGCAAGGTGAATCATCGCGAACTGGCGAAGATGATTTGAACCCGAATGAGGAACTCGCGATGCGTAACTGAT
>DASPXS010000119.1:0-4766 GCA_035637175.1 Haliangiales bacterium
GGTGATCCATTGCCGCTCGAATTGGATCGGGAAAATCAGCGTGATGAAGAACAGCGTCGCACCCCCGAAAAAGGCCAGCACGGTGTTGCGCGTCGGGCGGTCTGCCGGCACGCGCCGGACCCGTTGCAACAGGCCCAGCAGACACGGCAGTGCCAACGCCGACGGCAACAGGCCGAAGTAACCAAAGGTCGGATGGGCCGCTCTGAGCGCCCGGTACACGATGGTGAAATGCAGCGGCAACGCCAGCGCCGCCGCGGCCCACGGCACGACGCGTTCCTCCAGCCGTTTTTGGAAAACAAAGGGGAACACCAGCAACGCCGCGCCGAAGCCCAGATACCAGCTCACGGCAACGCCCGCGTGTTCGGGTGTGAACCGGTGAAAATGCCAGGCGTATTCCACCAGCAAGACCGAGCCAAGACCGACCGCACTCAGCACATCCACTCCGTACAATCGCAACACCCCCAGCAGCAACGCCAGCAGCAGGGCCGCGAGGCCGAAGACCGCTGACGGGTCCGCCAGCGGCAGGCGCAGCACGACGAGGGTCAGCAAAAAAAACGGCAGCATCGCCGCCAGGGCCGCGAGTTCGGCGAACATCTGCGGGGTGAGCGGCGGCGACCCGATTGTGCCGGGCGCTGTTTCCGCCGGTCCGCCCCCTGCCGGCGCCAGGCCCGCGAACACCTTTCGCGCCGCCAGGATTGTCGCCGCGATGAAGAACACCGCGAAGCCTCCGATCACCAGCAGCATTCCGGGCGCTTCCGGCAATTCGGGCGGCAGTTGAAAAATCCACAGCGCGGTCGCGATCACCGTGAGCGCAAACACGGCGAAGATCGACACCAGCGAGGCCGTGAACACCGCCAGCGCGATGGCCAGCAGATCGATCAACAGGATCACGGGCCAGAACAGGAACGACAGGGCCGTGGCGATCTTGAACAACGGCACCATGAGCAGCAGCAGCGCCAGCGGCGGATAGAGATGGATCCACCACAACGGCGTGGCCGCGGGCCGCAGCCGCTGCAACACCACCGGGAAAACCGAGTGGGCCACGGCGAACACGAGGTAGAAGCAGAGCGCCGCGTTCAGCCGTTCGGCGGTGAGGTGTTGCACCGTCCAGACGCTCAACAGAAAAAATACCGCCGCGCCGGCGCCGAGCTCCGCCAACCGCAGATCATCGCGCAGCCATGACATCAGCAGAAAGGCCACGTCCACCAGGGCCACGAACGAGAACAACAAAACCACGCGTTGCGCCAGTTCCGGATACGGATGCCAGAGCACGTAGAGCGCAAAGGCCAGCGCCGCCGCGGGCAGGAGTATGGCGGACGCCGTGATCCATTTGTCCGCCTGCGCCAGGCGTTGCGCCACCACCAGCGCCGCCACGAACAGCACCGTGAAGGCGAGGTAGATCCCCATCGCGGTGTGGATTTTTTCGACCGCGAAGAATTTCATGACCCACCCCGTCTGCATGAGCACGGTCGCGACCCCCGCGAGTGTGACCAGGTGGTTCCAGCGCTGGCGCAGCGCGACAGCGAGCAGGCCGACGTCGAGCAGTCCAACGTAGCCGAAGAGTCCCAGCGGATGGTCCACGCCGGTGGACAACAGCGGCGGCGTGAGGAACCCGCCGAGGAGGCCGAGCACCGCCACCACCTGCGCCTCGAGACGGACGGCGAGGAAAAACGCGACGGCGGTTACCAGCGTCATCACGGCAAACGCCGGCGTGGCGCCGATGAGCTTGTAGTAGGCGTGCGAGGCGAAGATATTCGCGTAAAGGATGAGTGTGCCCGTGGCGCATAGCGTCTGCACCGTGACCATGTGCCGTTCGCGCGGCAGCCACAAGCCGCCGGCGAGCAGCCCTATGCCGACGACATACCCGATGGCCACGCGCATCGCGGGGCTGATGAGGTTGTGCTCGAAGGAATACGTTATGAAGAAAGCCACGCCCAGGAACAGGACCAACCCGCCAGCCCAGGCAAAGAGTTTCACGCCCAGGAAGATCTCCCAGTTGATCGCGGGCAAAGCGGGCGACGGCCTCAGTGGCGGCGGGCTTGCGCCCTGGGCGGCGGCGACGGGTTTCGGAGCGATCGGAACAAGCGGAGGTCGCAACGGTCCGGACGGCTGGGCGGCGCCGGTCTGCGCGGCCAATACAAGGGGCGGTTCGCCGACCGGCGGGACCATTGGGCGCGGGGCGGGTATTGGAAGGGTCACGGAAGCCGCACGCACCGGCGCGACGGTTTTTGCGTCCGCCTCCTCGCGCCGCAGCCGCCGCAGTTCATCTTCCAATCGATCGCAGCGCGCCGTGAGGTTCTCGATCCGTTCCACGGTCCTCTGCGACTTTACCAGCAGCCAGACCAGCGCTGCCAGGACGGCGATGACGAAGATCGGCATCATAAGTCGCTTCCCTGCCGCCGTGTGATCAAATCCCTTCGCACTACCGGGAAGCTAACAGAAACGCTGCGGGCATGACAACCATCGGTTTGGCGTTCCGTTCGTCAGCGGGTCCTGAGTATCGAACGTTATTCACGTTGCTCGCCGCATAATAGGAGCTGGTCGATGACGAGGAGCGCGCCAGCCACGATCAACTTGTCACCAAGACGTGCCCGCGCCTCTCGACATTCGGTTGAGCGAATTGTTATGTAGCCTTCTCGTACTCACCTGGGACCTGCGCCAATGCGTGGTCAAGGCAATGCTCGTACCACGAACTGAAATGGCGTCAACTCGAAACGACCCTGCTTGCGGCTCGCTCGAAAGCAAATATCGCAAAAGGCGACGAACAAAAGCACCGATCTGACACAGGTTGCGAGACCGTTGTGGACCCTGTCATCCGACTGACACGACTTTCAAACCTTCGGCCTTGGCGAGTCGAGCCTGGCGCCCGTCCGTCGTGAGGAAGAACTCGCTTTCGAGCGTGAGCGCCCCGGCAACGTGAAGCAGGTCGATGGCGCGCGCGCCCAAGCGTTCCGTGTGGACGGCAGAAAGGTTTGTGGCGCGTGTGATCGCGGCGTCCATGTCCAGAGTCACGTCGAGCAACGCACGACGAGCGACCAGATGGTTGAGTCGTGCCAACGCGGCGTCGCGTTCGCGCGCGACGAGCTGGCGTTCTCTGGAGGAAATCGAGCGGCGCTTATGAAAGGCGCGTTGCAGGATGGCGTTTTGCACTTCCAACGCGTGCAAAGGCAGAAAAACAGTTTGGGTGAGCCCAGCCGGCGATACTCGGCAATGGTCTGGGGCGAATTTGCCTCACCGGTCACCAAACGCAGGATGAAGCTGCTGTCGGCGTAGGCCCTCACCGGCGCGATTCTTCAAGAAGTTTGGCCGCGCTGATTTTCGACGGTTTCTCGCGCAGCACTTCGTCCAGGATTTCGTCAATCGCGCGGCGTCGCTCCGCCTCGTCGGCGTCCGTGCCATTGGCGGGTTGGAGAATCCAAAGCGGCTGGCCGTTGTCGGTGACCTGCACGGACTGGCCGGCACGCGTCAGGCGTTTCACCTTGAGCGACTCGCGGACCAGGGTGCGGAGCGAAATTGTTTTCATGGTGTCAGACACTAACGGCTGACAGTGGCCATGTCAATCCCGTTGGCCGGTCGGCTGCCCACGACCTATCAAATCGGTAACATCTAAGTTTGATTTCGCAGCCAGTCTCGTACAAATCCAGCGCCCAGCGCCGTCTCCGGATTCGGGTGAACGAGACTGATGAGAATTTGGTGCGAAATCACCCACACACCACCCGAGGTCTTCGCAAGTTGGCCGATTCTGCGGGGAATCTCCTCAAATACTATGTGGTTTTTTGCCACAAACTCGATCAAGTTATCATACGTAGTACGTGACGACGGCACGAAGTCGCTCCATTTAAGTGGCGGTGGCAAATCCGCTGTTTCGGAAAGATAGATGCCGTAAGAAGCCAGTCGGGTCGTTTCAAACCAAATGTTGATCGAACCATAAACAAGAAGGGTTCGTTGATCCGGGCGTTGTTCTTCTGCCTCCGGCGGACCTAACATGGTTATTATGTCCTCATTTGCCACGTTCCCCTCAATTGGTCCCAAAGAACCGGTACGAAGGTATCTTGCTACGCTGATGGACATCGTTGTCGCTTACCGCGCCACTTTATAGATTCCGCTGAATGCCCCCACTGCGCCTCCACCTCTTGAGTTCCACTAAAACCAGAGTGGACCCTCCCATCGCCGCGTCAACGATTACGAAATCTCCTCCGATCTTCTCGACTCCGGAAGGGGTCCCGCAGAATCGCGTGTCGCTTTCTTCATCGCTGACACAGACATTGCGCCGCGTAACACAGGGCACCATCCGCGGGTATGCGGCAATCCACCAACATGCGGTGACGTATGACCGACTTTTTGATCCTTTTCGTTTTTGACGCGTTTTACATTCTTGAGGCATTCCCGTGATCCTTTTGGAAGGTCAAAAACACAAAGCAATGATCGCGAAGATGATCATGAAAGCGCCGACGGTGGCAAAGAATGTCCTGTTACTTTTCAAAATCTGACGGAACAGGAGTTGCCGCCCCGGGGCGACAACTTTAGTCTCCTCGCGCCGCAGGCGCCGCAGTTCATCTTCCAATCGATCGCAGCGCGCCGTGAGGTTCTCGATCCGTTCCGCGGTCCTCTGCGACTTTACCAGCAGCCAGACCAGCGCTGCCAGGACGGCGATGACGAAGATCGGCATCATAAGTCGCTTCCCTGCCGCCGTGTGATCAAATCCCTTCGCACTACCGGGACGCTAACAGAGATGCTGCGGGCGTGACAACCATCGGGTTGGCGTT
>DASPXS010000120.1:0-6105 GCA_035637175.1 Haliangiales bacterium
GATTTGAGCGGCCAATGTTCCGGCTCATGGCCGAGGTTTTGTTCGAGGAATTCCTTCAAGCCCTCGTCGTCCAGCCGGCGGGCGTCGAGTTCCGTGGCCATGCGCGCCGGTGAAATCGGTTGCGGTTCAAACCGGGCGCAGCCGGCGAGGCAGACGGCGAGGAGGATGACTCGTTTCATGAAACGGTCTGCGTTTTTGGCGGAATATTCACGGCGGTGCGGCTTCATCTCTATAAGAGCAGTGTGCGGTCTTCAAGGTCTTTGTAATCCGCATTGTCTTCGCGGAACGGGCAAAAACTTCATCCTCGTTCGTGACCTCGACTGAGTGCCTGGGTTCGATGACGAGGACGAGGAGGACGACGAGGACGATCTGGTTCGTCCTGGCCGCGCCGGCACTCTGGCGATTGCTTCCGGCTTGAAACCGGTTAACCTCTCTGCATGTCTGACCCACCGCTTCAGGTGTTGGCCGTCGTCGGAAGTTTGAACCCGTCGTCCGTGACGCGCGCCGTGATTCTCCGGGTTGCGGAACGCCTGCGCGCCGACAGTTGTTCGGCGGATGTGCTCGATTTGGAAAAGGAACCTTTGGCGCTCTACAACCCCGACACGGCTTACGACGCGCCGGGTTTCCAGGCGCTGCAGCCCCGGGTGGAGCGGGCGGACGTTTACCTGCTCGGCACGCCCGATTACCACGGCGGCATCAGCAGCGCGATGAAGAATTTTCTCGACCATTTCTGGCGCGAGTTTGCCGGCAAACTGTTCGCTACCATTGTCGCTTCTCACGAAAAGGGGCTGACGGTGACCGACCAACTGCGCACGGTGGCGCGCCAATGCTACGCCTGGGCGCTGCCCTACGGCGTGTCGTTCGCGGAACAAGAGGACGTGCGCGACGGCCGGATTGCGAGTGACGCGCTCAACGACCGGCTGGAATTGCTGGTGCGCGACGTGCGCGTTTACGGCACGTTGCTGGCGCGGCAACGTCGGGCCGACCTGGCGGGAACAGAGCCGGGATTTATGGCGCGGCACCGGAAGTGACCGGCTCGACGCCGTTCTTCACGCGCATTACGACCCAACTCCATGGATTCGTGGCAGTGATTGGTTCTGGCCCGGGCCCACCGTGTGAGGCGCGTCATCTCGCGGCTCGACACGATCTTAAATCCCCAAGTACGTTGGCGCCATGCGAATCGTGACTTCGGTGGCGGCAATGCAGCGGCTGGCCGGGCAATGGAAGCGACGAGGAGTGTCCGTCGGTTTTGTGCCGACGATGGGTTATCTCCATCAGGGCCATGCCAGCCTGCTCACCAGGGCGCGGCAACGAGCCGGCCGACGCGGCGTCGTGGTGGTCAGCATTTTCGTGAATCCAACACAGTTTGCTCCCGGCGAAGACCTCGCAAATTATCCCCGCGACCTGCCGCGCGATAAGAGTCTCTGCCAGGACGCGGGCGTGGATGTGCTGTTCGTGCCCGATGAAAGGCAGATGTATCCGGCGAAAGACGGCGCCGGCTTCAGCACGTTCGTGGTCGAGGAGGTCTTGTCGCGGGGAATGGAGGGCGCTTCGCGTCCCGCGCATTTTCGCGGCGTGACGACGGTGGTGGCCAAGCTGATCAACATCATGCTGCCGGATGTCGCGGTGTTTGGGGCAAAGGATTTTCAGCAGGCGGCGATCGTGAAGCGCATGGTGCGCGACTTGAATTTTCCCGTGGAAATTATCGTGGCGCCGACCGTGCGCGAGCCGGACGGCCTGGCGCTGAGTTCGCGCAACAAATACCTGTCGCCGGAACAGCGCGAACAGGCCGTGGCATTGTGGCAGGCCATTCAGCAGGCCCGCCAGACGGTGCGAGCCTCGAGAAAACCCGTTCCGTCGGGCCGGTTGAAGTCGGAGCTGAAATGGCTGATCGAGACGCGCCCCGCCGCGCGGGTCGATTACATCGAATTCTTCAACCCGGAAACGTTGCAACCGCTGCCGAAGGTGCAGCGCGGCGCGCGCATGGCACTGGCGGTGTTTGTGGGCAAGACCAGGTTGATTGACAACGGACGACTGTAGCCTCGAAATTCCGGCATGATTCGGATCAAACGAGTTTACGAACCGGCGGCGGCGACCGACGGCGCGCGTTTTCTGGTGGACCGCCTCTGGCCGCGCGGCGTGAAGAAGGATGCATTGCGGCTGGCCGGCTGGCTGAAGGAGGTCGCGCCCGGTGACACGCTGCGCAAGTGGTTCAATCATGACGCGTCCCGCTGGGATGAATTTCAACGCCGATACTTTGCGGAACTGGATGAGAAACCGGAAACAATCCAACCGCTTTTGGAGGCCGCCCGACGCGGCACGGTGACGTTGCTCTTTGCCGCGCGCGATGCGGACCACAACAACGGCGTCGCCTTGAAGGTTTATCTGGCCGCGCGGTTGAGAGATTAGTATCAAGATGCCGTTTCAATGTTTTTGACTTGCCGGCGCGGAGATAAAGACCGAGTTTACTCGCCGCAATTTTTTTGGCGGAAGACCGTCAGAGTCAACCCGGCGGATCGGTCTTTCGATTCCGATGGCGCGCTTAGCTCAGCGGTAGAGCACTTCCTTCACACGGAAGGGGTCGCAGGTTCAAACCCTGCAGCGCGCACCATCCGCGACGCCGGCAAAGGCGTTCTCTCCTGACGACGACCCGCCGCGCCTGTTGGCGCAAGTTCGTTGCTCGTTTTTGAGAGTGTTGCTTCCGCCGGCGAGTGTTCCAATTTCAGTCAGCCATCCACAAACTGGATGGTCATCTCAATCGAAAGGTGACAGAATGTCGTGTTCTTCCCCGTTTCACCGCCTGCCTTCAACCAGTGCGCCCGGTTTTTCGTTGAAACGGAAGGAAAAAACCTGCGGCAGGTCTCCTGCTATATCGGCCTGGTGACAAATCTGAGAGCACCAACACTGAAATGAACAAGATCCTAATCATTGATCACGACCAGTCGTTTCGCGCCACTCTGGCGGCAACGCTGGAGAACCAGGGATTCGAAGTTTTGCAGGCCGGCACCGGCGCGCAAGGAATTCAGATGGCCCGAACCGGGTCGCCCAACCTGATCCTGTGCGATATCGATCTGCAAGGTCTCGGAGGCAACCTCATTCTGTACGCGGTCCGGCGCGATCCGCAGCTCGCCGCAATTCCCTTCGTGCTGATGTCGCGATTTGCAGTTAGCGTGGCTTCGCCACAAGGCATCGAAAAGGGAGCGGACGCTTTTCTCGCCAAACCGTTCACGCCCACGACGCTCGTCACTACAATTGACGAATGCCTGTGCCGGCGCGAGGCGCCAGGGGCGCCGATTGAAACGGTCCCGAACGAAGAACTGTTCGGCGAAGCGACAGCCTGTTCGCGGAAAAGCCTGTTGGAATCGCTCAGGCCGGTCGTGGAAGCCACCCGACGTATCAGCACGGCCTATCAACAATTGGAGTTGAAAGAGATCGTTGGTCTGGCCACTCAGGCCCATCAGGCCGCCGCTCACTTGTACCAAAGAATTGAGAATTGGCTGCCCGCCGTCGAAACCAGCACAGTCGCTTGAGAACGGTCGTCGCCCGGGGACGGAGAATCGGCTGTTTGTTTTGACCCGCCGCTACTTATCAAAATCCGCGGCATCTTTCGCGACCGAAATGCGGAGTGGATTGAGCCTGGGCGCCCGGATGATGACCCATTTCGAGTCACGGTGTGTATAAATAATCGCGCTGTAACTGGCCTTTTTTCCGATGAAGCCTTCCGCATCTTTCAGTGCGGCAAACGATCCGCAAACCCTTCCTCGTTCCACCACTATGAACGGGTGCGAAGAATAAACAATCTGCTGATCCAACAAGCCGGCGAACATACGGAAACCAGCCAAGCATATCATGTTCCCCGGGGCAGGGGAGCGCGTGCCGGCGGATGAAACAACGTCCGTCTTTGCCAGGGTCCGCAGGATGCGGCAGGCTTGTCGCCTTCTTTGCCGGCACTTCGGAGTTATGTCTGCTTCCGGTTGTAAGCCGGGCAGGCCCGGCGCTGGCGGCAGACCACCACACCACGGGTCTGCTCAGGGTGAGTTCAAAAATCGTCGCAAGAGCCGTAGCCGCCGAGGTTACGAGGCGGAAGTGTTTTTCGTTCCAAAATCCGCCTCCTTGCGTCGGCGGCTACCCTTCTTGAACTTACCCTCGGGTCTGCGCGAGCGCATCGGATCACTACCACCGAAAAGTGCGGGGAAACGGACCGCGGCTGTGTGCGGAGCGCCAGCCGCAGCGGCTCCGCGGGGGCGTGCGTGTTGGGATCATTTCACCGCCTTCGGGCGTTCAGGCGTGCTGCTGGTCCTTCGGACACATCCGCGGTCCGGGGCCAGTGTCAAGCAACTCAGTCACTTAGGGCGACGGAAGAAAAAAGTAACTTTGCGTGTTACTTGGAAGATGCGCCCGGTCTGCGTGTCTGCGCCGCCGCGCCACAGATGACTTGCCGAAAATCTTCGGGTCGGCAAAGATGAAACAGCGCCGCAGTCGCGTTTTCAGCGCTTTGCGCGGTCTTTAATTTGATGATTGCATGAATCTCGTGAATGTCTTCAAGGTCAGCAAGCTGTTCGACGGGATGCTCGCCTCGGAATTGCATGCCTTGGAGCAGGCCGTCCAGTTCAAGACCTACAAAGCCGGCCGTCACATTTTCCAGGAAGGCCAGCACGGCGACGGACTCTACATCATCGTCGAGGGAAAAGTCATCATCACCGAACTGATCGAGCAGGATGAACGGTGTTTGCTGGCCGAACTTGGGCCGGGCGATTTCTTTGGCGAAATGGCCCTGGTGGACGATCAACCTCGTTCCGCCACAGCCACCGCAACCCAGGATACTCAAGTGTGTTTCCTGATCCGGGACGTTCTCCTGGGAGCGTTGCAACACTGCCCCGGACTGATGGTCAACCTGCTGCGCGAATTCAGTATTCGCATGCGTGATTTCAACCGCCGTTATGTCGAACAGGTGCTGCAGGCCGAACGATTGACACTGGTCGGACGGCTCGCCTATACCTTCGTTCGGCAGTTCAGGAATCCCCTTCAGATCATCAGCGCCGCGGCGGAAACGGCGGCCTCCGAGACCGCCACCGCTCAGTCGCGCCAACTCGCCGGCGACCAGGCGCGCAAACAGGTCGATCGAATGAAGCATTTAATCAATGAGTTTTTGGAATTCACGCGGGGAACACCCTCCGCGATGGTCCTGGCGCGGGCCAGTTACGCGGACCTGGTCAAACCGTTGATCGAGGAAATTCGATCCGAACTGGTCGGGGGTCCGGTTTCCGTTGAACTGGAGAACGAACCCCCTGACGTCAACGTGTTGGTCGATCCGATCCGTCTGGGGCACGTGTTCCAGAACCTCGTCCAGAACGCCTGCGACGCGATGCCGGACGGCGGCCGGATCAGAGTGCGCTTCGACCAGGCGGAGAACGAGGTGGTGACCGAAATTGAAGACACGGGCCGCAGCATTTCTCCTGCAATCGCGGCTCGCCTGTTCGACCCGCTCGCTGCTTATGGCCGGGGTTTGGAACTGGCAATTTGTCGAAGAATCATCGAGGATCATCACGGCAAAATCCGGGTCACAAGCGAATCCGGCGGTACCACCTTCATCTTTAATCTGCCATTGGCCCAGATGTCGCCTTCAGTGCATCCGGCATAGTAACGTTGCTCCGCCACCCCGCACTTCATTCGACGTTCGTTGTGGGTTGTCAGTAGTCAGTGGTCAGACGTTCAACGGTTCAACGTTTTAACGCTTGTAACGCTTTAACGTTTGTCCCCTTCACCCATCCAGCGGACTCCGCACACCCAATCCCGGTTTCTGCATCACGTGCGTATAAATCTGCGTCGTCGCCACGTCCACATGCCCCAGCAACTCCTGCACGGTCCGGATATCGGTTCCCGTTTCCAACAAATGCGTCGCGAAGGAATGTCTCAAGGTGTGCGGTGTGACCCGCTTGTTCAGCCCCGCTTTGCGCGTCCCCAACCGGATGGCCTGTTGAAACGTGGCATCCAGCACGTGGTGCCTTCGCTTCAACCCGGACCGCGGATCCACCATTAGTTGTCGCGAGGGAAACAGCCAATGCCATTCCCACGTTTCGCCCGCCTTCGGATATTTCCTCTCCA
>DASPXS010000121.1:0-4698 GCA_035637175.1 Haliangiales bacterium
GTCTGGCTCCAGGTGCTGGTCCAGGCGCGCGAGGATTTGATCGAGCGCACGGTCGAGTCATTGGCCGGCGCGAAGAAGGCCATCATTCATCTCTACAATTCCACCTCGGCCGCCCAGCGCCGCGTGGTGTTCGGCATGTCGAAGAAGGAGATCATCCGGGTGGCCGTGCGCGGCGCAACGTGGATCAAGGACCGCCTCCCGCGGCTTAAAGGAACCGAAATCATGCTCCAATATTCGCCCGAAAGCTTCAGCGCGACCGAAGTCGAGTTCGCCCGGGAAGTCTCCGAGGCGGTCATGGACGTGTGGCGGCCCACGCCGCAACGGAAGATGATATTGAACCTGCCCGATACGGTGGAGATCGCGATGCCGAACGTTTACGCCGACCAGATCGAGTGGATGTGCCGGAACATCAAGGACCGTGACTCGCTCATCATCAGCCTGCACACGCACAACGACCGTTGCACGGGCGTGGCGGCGACGGAGCTGGGTCTGCTTGCCGGCGCGGACCGCGTCGAAGGCACGCTCTTCGGAAACGGCGAGCGCACGGGCAACCTCGACATCGTCACCGTGGCGTTGAACCTCTACATGCACGGCATCGATCCCAAGCTGGATTTCACCGACCTCAACGCGGTCCTCGAGGTTTACGAACGATGCACCGGCATGACCGTGCCGCCCCGCCAGCCCTACGCCGGCGAACTCGTCTTCACCGCGTTCAGCGGCTCGCACCAGGACGCCATTCGCAAGGGCCTTCAGGAATGGGACAAAGGGGGTCGCGCCCACTGGGACGTGCCGTATCTGACCATTGACCCGACCGACATCAGCCGCGAATACCGCGAGGTGATCCGGGTCAACAGCCAGTCGGGCAAGGGCGGCGTGGCCTATCTGCTCGAAAGCGAGTTCGGCATCGAACTGCCGAAGGAAATGCAGCGTGAGTTTGGCCCCATCGCCAACGAAGAAGTGGACCGCCTCGGCCGCGAGGTCAGCGGCGCCGAGCTCAAAGCGATGTTCTGGCGCGAATACATCGAGCGCACCGCGCCGTGGCAACTGGAGCGGTTTGAAACCGAGAGCCGCAATGGGATCGTGCGCTGCCGCGCGCGATTGTTGCGCGACGGCCGGCCGGTCGAGTTCTCCGGCGAAGGCAACGGCCCGCTGGCGGCGCTCGTCCACGGGTTCACCACCGCCGGCGTGCCGCGCTTCGAGATCACGCAGTACAGCGAACACGCTCTGAGCGCCGGCGAAGAGGCCGCCGCCATTGCCTACATCCAGCTCAAACACAACGACGGCCGCTTTCGCTGGGGCGCCGGTGTGGACACCAATATCGAACTGGCGTCGGTCAAAGCCGTGCTCAGCGCGCTGAACCGGTCGTAGCGACAGGCGTCCCGTCCTGCCTCGAGGCCGGGCCTCCAGCCCGGCGATATCGCTCAGCATCGAACGCGCGGAAGTCAGCGACCTCCGGCAGAACCGGCGGTTTCCTGGGAAGACTATGAATAATGGCCGGCTTTACCGGAGTCTGATCGACCGACGATGAAAGCACTTCGAATTCTCCTCCCGTCGCTCTGCGGGCTTTCTTTGCTCGGGTCGCTGCAACTGCGAGCCGCGGCGGACCCCGCCATCCCGGACGATGCCCGCTGGTGGAAGGGCAACCTCCACACGCATTCACTCTGGAGCGACGGCGATGACTACCCGGAGATGATCGTGGACTGGTATAAACAGCACGACTACCAGTTCCTGGCGCTTTCAGATCACAACATCCTGCTCCAGGGCGACAAGTGGATTGATGCGACGAACAACAAGGGCGGCGGTGTTGCGCTGGAAAAATATCTGAAGCGGTTCGGCACTAATTGGGTTCAGTTGCGCCAGGCGAAAGGGAAGCAGCAACTGCGACTTAAGACATTGAAAGAGTTTCGCGGGCACTTCGAGGAACCGGGCCGCTTTCTCCTGATCCAGAGCGAGGAGATCACCGACACCTACAAACTCAAGCCGGTCCACCTGAACGCCACCAACCTGCGCGATTTCATCAAGCCGCGGGGCGGCACGAGCGTGCTCGATGTGATTCAAAACGATGTGGATGCCGTGTTGGAACAGCATCGCCGCACCGGCCAGCCGATGTTTCCGCATCTCAACCATCCTAACTTCGGCTGGGCCGTGACGGCCGAGGATTTGATGCGCGTTAAAGGCGAGCGGTTTTTTGAGGTCTATAACGGGCACCCGGCTGTTCACAATGAGGGCGACGCAACCCACGCCGGCACGGACCGGGTCTGGGATATCATCCTGACGATGCGCCTGGCCGACCTCGGTTTGGGCCCGCTCTACGGCCTGGCGAACGACGACGCGCACAACTACCACAAACGATCTTCGGCCCACAGCAATCCCGGCCGCGGCTGGGTGATGGTCCGGGCGCCGCGGCTCGCGACGACGGACCTCATCGCGGCAATGGAAGCGGGTGAATTTTACGCTTCATCCGGCGTGCGTTTGCGGGACGTGCGTCGCGGCAAGGACTGTTACCGGATCGGGATCGAGGCTGAGGAAGGCGTGAGTTACACGACGCAATTCATCGGCACGCGCGGAGGGTCCGACCGGTCGAGCGAACCGATTCTCGACGGCAAAGGCGAACCGTTGCCGGTGACCCGCCGCTACAGCAAAGATATTGGCGCGGTGCTGGCCGAAGTCGAAGGCACGACACCGAGCTATACATTGAAAGGCGACGAAATTTATGTGCGCGCCCGAATCGATTCCTCGAAGCTCAAATCGAATCCCTGCGTCAAGGGCGAATTCGAGCGGGCATGGACCCAGCCGCTGGTCATTGGGGCCAAATGACAGTGAGACTTGGCCCGTTGGATGTTCGATGTTGGATGTTTTTTCAGCGATTTCACTTCGGCTGCGCCGAGCTGGCGCCCAACGTAGGGCAGGCGAGACACCTGCCCTATCCCGCCCATCACAACAACGCTCCGGCTTCGGCATCGACGAACAGGTAGCTGGCCGGATGCCGGCGAAGTAATGACGCGGGCACGTCGGCGGTGATCTCCTCCTTCATCGCACGGCGGATGATTTCGGCCTTCCTTGCGCCGTTGGCGAGCAGCCAGACTTCCCTGGAGCCGAGCAATTGCGCCAGCCCAACCCCGACGCCCCAGGTCGGCAGATGGGAATGTTGGAGATAGCCGGCCGATGCGGCAATCGTCGGCGCATGCATTTCCACCCGACGCGTCGTGCTGTCGGGTGATGAACCGGGTTCGTTGAGACCAAGATGGCCGTTCAGTCCGATACCCAGGAGAGTGAGATCGAAACCGCTACCGATCCGTTTGTCGTAATCACGACAGATTCCGTCGAGGTCCGGCTCGTCGGTGTGGATAAAGTGGAAGCGTTCTTTCGGCAGGTCGATGAGGTCGATCAAATATCGGCGCAACAGGTTGACACATTTGCCTGCGTCGTCCGCGCCGAGTCCGCCGTAATCATCCAACGCAAAGATTTCGGCGTCGCGAAACGAGACTTGGCCGGCCTGGACCGACTGCGCCATGGTCGCGTAGATTTTGATCGGCGTATTGCCGGACGGCAGGCAGATGCGGAGGCGCGGGTCGGTGCGCAGTCGGTCCCGCCAAAAGCTGACGATGCCGTTGATCCAGGCGATTTCGGAATCGAAGCGGAGAAAGTTCATGATTAAGATTGGGAATTCAGGTGCCCAGCCACAAATCGATCGGCTTCCTGACCTTCGGATGGAACGGCAGCGACACTTTCTGTCCGGTCCGCGCGGAGTGATACGCGGCGTTCATGATCTCGAGCACCGCGCGGCCGTCTTCTCCGGTCACAACCGGTTCTTTGTCTTCGGGGACGCATTCAATGAAATGTTTCAGTTCCTGCGGATAGCCCTGATTGAACGCCTCCTCGAAAATGGTGAAAGTCCAGCCTTTGGTTGGACCGGCCTTTTCCATGGCGTAGCCGTAGCCATTCTCGCTGTAGGTCAGCGCCGAGTTGCCGAGGAACAGGTCGGCATAAATCACGCCGGCGTCGCCATAGACTTCAACGCGGTCATCCATACCGCCGTGTTTGGCCCAACTGTTTTCCGCCACGCCAATCGCGCCGCCCTCGAACTCCACAATGCAAAGCGAATTCACTTCGCCGCGCGTGCGTTTCTCGTGAATCAACCCGCCCTGCATGTGCGCGTAAACGCTCAGGACTTTCGGCCGGCCACCGAGCATCCAGCGGAACCACGCGACGCCGTGGCAGCCCATGTCCATCAACGCGCCGCCGCCCGACTGGTTCACGTCGTAAAACCAGTCGCTGTGCGGGCCTGAATGTTTCTCGCACTGGCGCATCTGGAAAATCCTTCCGACGGCGCCCTCGTTAACCAGTTTGCGTACACGCTCGTATTTCGGAGCGAAGCAAAGCTCCTCCGCATACATCAACTTTCGGTTGGCGGTTTTGCACGCCGCGATCATCTCGTCCGCTTCCTCCAGATTCATCGCGAACGGTTTTTCGATGATGACATGTTTGCCGGCGTTGGCTGCCGCGAGCACGGCGCGGTGGTGCAGAAAGTTTGGGATGCAGATGTCCACCACGTCGCAGCCGGACTCCGTGATGGCCTTGTCGAGGTCGCTGAACCGGAGGGCGATTTGATGTTTCTTCGCGAATGCTTCGGCGCGTTCAGGTTTGCGGGTGAAGACGGCGACGACTTCGACATCGGGCACGAAGCGATGATAGGAT
>DASPXS010000122.1:0-2381 GCA_035637175.1 Haliangiales bacterium
CATCGTGCTGTATGGCTACAAAGTGATCGGCTCGTCGATTTGCCCCGAAACCGTGGTGCGCACGTTGACGGGTCCGCCGACATGCCCGGTCGAGACGGTCGGCCAACCTTCAGACCGGGTCATTCCCTTTGATTACGTGACCACGGTCGAGTTGACCGGAAGGCCCGGCAACCTGGTGGAAGGTGAAACAACGGTCAGTGCGGAAGGTGGTTTTGTCGCCAGCAGCATCGGCTACGGTCTGCTCGTGCCGGAGACAAAGGTGATCATCCAGCGCGTAGGACTGGAACGGACCGTGGACCTGCGGACGCTCGAATTGGAAAGGTTTCCGCCGGACGCGCTGATCGAAGGCATCCGCCTGCGGCCCGACCTGCTGCGCGTTGCGTTTGGTGACAACGGCCAACTGGCCACGAACCTTTCCATCGCCTGGTTGGATGAACTCTTTGAGCGGCTCAACCGGCCGGAAGACGTCTCGTTCCGCTATACGATTTTCGACAGCGGTCGGGGACGCGACCTGCAAAACCAACCGTTGCACAACGTCGCCGGCCTCGGCATCGCCAACGGGGATCGTCCGTTCAAACGATTGGCGCGCGCGCTGGTGTTCCTGGCGCGCTCCACCATTCGCATCCGGGTGGAAGAAAAATTCGGTCGCGGCACGCTGTTCTTCGTCATGCAAGGTTACAAGATCCTCAAATCGCCTGTTTACGGAGGACGCCCATGAGTCTGGTGGAACCCATCAACGGATTGAACGGATTGGGCGAACTCGCGCAGTCCACGATGGAGCGCCGGACCATTCCGTTCGATTACGCTTTTCGCTACGAACTCGAAGGCCGGAAGGACCGGGTCCACAACAGCACCGTGTCCGTCAGCATCGAAGCGACGTTCACTGCGGTTTCAATCGGCTATGGTGTCGTGCCGAAGGTGACTCCCATAAAATTCCCGATTGCGCCCAAGGCGGTCTTGGCGCCACCGCCGCCACCACCAATACCAATACCGCCTCCTCCGGCCGTGCTCGCCGCCTTGCCTCCGGTTACGCCAGCGGCGGCTGCGGTTTCTTTGTCGCCGCTCGCCGCCTTTAGACAGGTGCTCGCCGCTCTGGCCGAAGCGCTCGACGAAGTCCCGGAGACGAAAGGCGGGAAGATCGGGCCGCGCACGGCGGCCGTGCTCAGAACCGGTTTCCGCCTGAACCCTGAATTCGCCGAGCGCATTCTCCTGACCGGCGGCGGAACGTTGGACCTGGGCACGTTGACGGAATTTTTCCAGGCGGTGGCCGCGCCTCCCGACGAGATTCTCTTCAAGTACGCGGTTTTCGACGATGGCTCCGGACGCGAGTTTCAGAGCGAGCCGATCCTGAACATCGCCGGACTTGGCACGGCAAACGGCACGCGGCCGTTTCGCTATTTCGCGCGGCCCATTGAGTTCGAGCCGCGCACGAACATCCGGCTGCAGGTTACGGAAGTCTCGGAGTTTGAGGGTGACCTGCATGTTTCGCTGCAAGGCTACAAGACGCTCGGCGCCCCCGGCACGCCCACCGGTTCGTACCAACGGCGAGCCCGCATGAGGAGGATCCGGCGATGAACGGCAGCCCCTTCCATCGCGCGTCTTATTTCGAAGCGGCCAAAGACAGCCGGCCCGATGCCCTCTGCGGCATTCCCGTGGACAGCGACTATTTCGACGATTCGCGAATCACGGACACGCCGGATCCCGGGCGCGAGATGGTTCTCGCCCGATTCGACCTGCCGATGCACTACTGCGGCGTGTTCGAAAATTTTTCCCAGTTCATCGGCGACGGGAATTCCGAGCCGCTTTCGCGTGTCGCCACGCCGGGCGTGGAGTGGCGGCTGTTGATCAACAACCGGCCGCTCTACCCGTATCTCAATCTCGAACACATCGTCAACCCGTGGGGGTTCAGTTGCTGCCCGGTGGCCATCCGGCTGGATGAAAGCGCAACCGTCGAGTTCGTCGTGCGCAACGTCAGCCACGACAAGACGCAAGCCGGCGCGATCCTGACGGTCGGCGGGCGCATCACGGGCCGGTTCTGGTACAACCCCGCGTATGGCCATGTCTCTGCGGGCGGCAGCAGGTTCGGTTAACGGTCGGGTGCCAGTGCGGTCGGGCGCCGCCTTTAGCGTCATCTCGCCGCCGGAGAATGCGCTGGTGACGCCGGAACTGGCCGATGAATTGGGTCGGGTGCTGGAGCGCTTCGCCCTGGAAGCGGGCGCCCACAGTCAGCAGCCGATATTGATCTTTTTCAAACCGGGAATGTTCGGACACCACCAGGTCGGCCGCGCCGCGGACATCTACGCGGTCAACCGGATCGGCCTGGACGAATGGAAGCGACATTGGGACGCGGCGCAACAACGGGCCGCGAGCGCGGCTACGCC
>DASPXS010000123.1:0-36072 GCA_035637175.1 Haliangiales bacterium
CGGGCGGCGTTAATTGATAAAAAAATCCCGGGAATTGATTTCGTTAATGCGCTTCGCCCGCACCGGGCCGGGCGCGCCCTCCTCGAATTGACCGGGTCACCGGGCGGCCGAATGCCCGACCGCTTTTGCGCGCACGAAAAATTTTTGAAAGAAACGAGCGTTCACGGCTGAGTTAATGGATGAACGGGTGAAGCAATCATGAAAGGGGCCCTTGCCTGCGAGAAGGTTTTGAACGCGCCGGACGGGTTACGAACGCCGAAGTCACCGCTGGGCGACGCGGCTTTTGCAGTCTTGCGTCCGGGCCCAAAACGTGAGCACAATTGCGCACGCAAGCCCGGTACGTTTATGAACATCCATCACCTGGAGTTGTTTTACTACGTCGCCCGGCATGGCGGCATCAGCGAGGCGGTGCGCAACATCCCTTATGGCATCCAGCAGCCGGCCGTCAGCGCGCAGATCATTCAATTGGAAGAATCGCTCGGCGTGACCCTCTTCAATCGCCGTCCCTTTGCGTTGACGGCGCCCGGCGAAAAGCTGTTTCGTTTCATCCAGCCGTTCTTTGAAGGGTTGGAAGCTTTGGCGGACAACCTGCGCGGCGGTGAGGCGCAACAACTGCGCTTCGGCGCTTCGGGCACGATTCTGCGGGATCATCTGCCCGAACTGGCGCAACATGTGCGCAAAAAGTTTCCCAACCTGAAGCTGACCTTGCGCGAAGGACACCAGCCACAGCTCGAAAGCTGGCTGCAAAAGCAGGAACTCGACCTCGCCGTCACGCTGCTGGAAGGCAAACCGCCGCACGGCCTCAATTCGCTGCCGTTGATAAAGCTGCCGCTGGTTCTGCTCGTGGAAAAATCCAGTCGCCTCACTTCGCCGGAAGCACTCTGGAAACGGGACAAGATCGATGAAACCCTCATCAGCCTGCCGCCCTACGAAGCGATACCCAAACATTTTCAGCAGGGACTGAGCCGGCTGGGCATCGACTGGTTTCCGCGCATCGAAGTGACGTCGCTGGCGCTGATCGAGACTTACGTGGAGAGCGGCTACGGCATCGGTCTGTCGGTCGCCATCCCGCGATACCGGCCGTCCGCCAAAATTCAACCGCTTCCCCTGGAAGGCTTCACTCCGGTGACGCTGGCCGCCCTCTGGCCCGGCAAACTCACGCCGCTGATTCAGGCGTTTCTCGACGAGTTGCAACGCCGCGCCCGGATGTTGACGAACTGAAGGACGACGAACGCGGTTGAGGAGTGCGGCGCAGGATCGGCAGCGCGCCGCGGGTTTCGCCGCCAGCGTTTTCGCCAGGTCAAGTCTTCACAAAATCCTTGTCTCCCGGATTCCAACCTGATAGGGAGGGACGGTTTCATAGCTGAAGATAACCCCATTCCCGGAGGCATTATGAACAAACTCGCTCGACTTTTCGCGGTGGCAGCGTTCGCCGCCTGCGTCACCACCGTTGGCGCTGCCATCATCACGGTCAACACCGAAGATAATGCCGATTTCAGCGCGGGAAAAACGAACCTGGTCACGGCGATCGACAGCTTGCAGGACGGCGATACCATCAACTTCAATATTCCCGGAGCGGGGCCGCATTACCTGGTAACCCCAGCACTCGGAACTTTAGGCAACGGCGGATACCCGAACATCGCGCGGAACAACGTTACCATCGACGGTTACAGCCAGCCGGGTTCAGCACCGAACTCCAACACGATCCTGGCATCCAACAATGCGGCGATCAAAATCATCCTGGACTCGCGCGCTGGCGGATGCACGACGAACTTCATCGACGGTGAATTTGGCACCGACGAAAGCGGCGTCTTGTTCATCGTCGGCGCAACGAACATCCACATCCGTGGATTGGGATTCCTGGGCCCCGGGATAGGCGGAGAGGTGGAGGACGATCCTTCGCGTTATGCCATCGCGATTGGCTCCTCCCTTCCAGGTGGGGCCGTGACCAATGAAGCCACCGACATTCACATCAGCGGCTGCTGGTTCGGTTTGGACCCCGGAAATGGAACCAACGTCTATCGTTTCAAAGACGGTGTGGCCGCGTTCAGAGGATATTCCAATACCAAGTTTCCGCGTCGAATCACCGTGGGTGTTGCGAAGGAGACCGCCACAGCAGCGGAGGCCCGAGCGCAGCACAACATCATCGTTGGTGAATTCATCCCGGCGATCATCGAGGGCCCGGCCACGCGCATTTCAGGAAATCGTTTCAACGTTTATCCGGATGGCAATACGGAATACAACATTAACGGTACCGACCCCCACGACATTGAAGCCGTCATTGAGATTGGAAGGGACGCTGGCAATACGGTGATCGGCACTGATGGCGACGGAAATACCGATGCCGAGGAGCGCAATCTTTTCGGCGGTTTGACGGCCGCGGATGACGATCAGATTCTCGAGTGGTACGGCGGCAACCGGACCAACATGGTCATTGCCGGCAACTACTTCGGCGTGGGCGCGGATGGCGTGACCCGCTTCACGAACTCCCTGAAGGTTCTCGGAGGATTCAACAACACGACCACGGCCCAGTTTGGTTCCGATTTCGACGGCGTCAGTGACGATATTGAGGGTAACGTGATTTTCATGAACAACCCGTTTGCGGATTTGTTCCCGACGCCGACGATCGTCGGGGAACCGATATTTGCCACTCTGGACGTTGGCGCGCGCGCCTCCTTCCGTGGGAATAAATGGGTGAACAACAATCTTGTTCCTTACAGTTACGCGGACGGCGGTGGCTTCCGCTTGACCAGTTTCATGAATTATTCGGCGCCTTACATGAGCACCAGCGGAGACATCATCCCGGTCTTGTCCACCAACAGCAGCTCCACAAGATTGATTGGCACCTGCGCTGTCGGCGTTGAACCTTACACGAACATCATCATCGATGTTTATCAGCTTGATCCGGAGGGTTGGGCAAACGGGAAGGTGTTCAACCTGCAGGAACTGTTTACTCCTGATTTTCAGTCCTACTACGGCTTCCCGCAGGGACGGAAATATCTGGGTTCGTTCGTTGACAATGGCCCCTTCGACAGCGACCCGGCCGTGGGCAGCTTCAGTCTGGATATTTCGGCTTTGCAGGCCGGCGCCGGTCCCGTGACCGTCACCGCCAATTATTCCGCCGACCCGCCGGGAACGCACAACGGGAGAACTCACACCAGCAATTTCTCGAACCCGCTGCTGGCAATCAGCACCATCGCGACCGGCGGGCGAGCCGTCAGCTTGAGCTGGGGCGGTGGCATCGGCACTTACTTGCTGCAGAAGAAATCCAATGTGACTGACCCGACGTGGCAGAATGTGCTGACGAGTCAGCGGGAAACCGAGGCCGTCGCTTTGCAGGAGAGCGCCTCATTCTTTCGCCTGGCCGATAACGTGACAAACACCGTCACTCCATTGACCGCCTTTTTAAGCGGCGACGGGGAGAGACCGCAAGTGACGACCGGCGCAACGGGTTTGGGCAGTTTCGCCCTGGAAGGAAACACTCTGACTTACTACATCACCTTCTCCGGGCTGTCCGCCCCGGCCACTGCGGCGCATATCCATGGCCCGACGAACACAACCGGATCGATCGGAGTGATCATCCCGTTCAGCAACGTTCCCAGCGCGACTTCGGGAACCATCTCGGGCTCCGTGGTTGTGTCCGACCAGAATAAAAGCAATCTGCTGAGCGGATTGACCTACGCGAACATTCACGACGCGAACAATCAAGGCGGCGAAATCCGCGGACAAATCGGGCCAACACAACTGAAGGCCTCGCTGAACGGAGCCAATGAGCAGCCTACGCCGGTGGTAACGGGAGGCGCGGGTGCCGGCACACTGACACGCATCGGGAACCAGTTTTTTTTCAACATCACCTACACGGGGTTGTCCTCCCCGGCCACGGCGGCGCACATTCATGGGAGAGCGGACACCTCCGGGTCTGCAGGCGTGTTGATGGCGTTGCCCACGCCCTCCGGGACCTCAGGCACGATCTCCGGCTCCCTCACGTTGGACAATGCCACCTTGTCGGCAATCGTGGATGGGTTGTCCTACGTGAACATTCATACAGAAATTAATACGGGCGGCGAAATCCGCGGACAGATCACTCCCTGACAACACTGTGTTGAGGAGGCCAGTCGCGCGAATCGCCTGTGCCACCCGCACGCGTGGTAAAGGGAAGCTCCTTTCCTTGAGAAAAGCCAGGGGCAGGTTCGTCGGCCGGGAATGGAAACGGACGCCGCAGATTTCCCGTTGCCGCCAGGCTCCGTATTGACTAAAAGGTTGCCCGCCAAAGCCGGAGACGCTTATGGCGTATGAAAAAACCGCTGTTTCTTTTTGCCATCGCGGCACTTTTATTGTCCTGCTTTGCCTGCCGCGCCGCCGTCATCACGGTCAACACTACCAACAACGTCAATCCGCTGCCTCTGGTGGAAACCTCCTTGCAGCAGGCGCTCACCAATCTGCACGAGGGCGACACCATCCAGTTCAGCATCCCCGGCCCCGGACCGCACTACATCAAAACGCCCGACGCCGGCTACCCGATCATCACGAACCACAACGTCACCCTCGATGGTTACAGTCAGACCAACGCTTGGCCCAATACCAATTCGATCCTCGCCCCCAATAACGCGAACCTCCAGATCGTGCTCGATTCGCGCGACGGCCCCGAACAAAGGACCCGGCTCGGCTCGCTGAACAATTCCGGCTTTTACGACTTCGACAGCGCCATGCTTGCCGTTCTGGGCGCGAAGAATTTCACAATTCGCGGTGTCAGCTTTTTGTCGCGACACACCGCGGGCACCAGCCCGGACCCGGCGAACCAGGACCCGGGCGACCCGGAGATTTATTGCATCGCGTTGATCAGCGACGCCACCCATGCGCGCATCAGCGGTTGTTGGTTTGGCCTCGATCCGAATGGCACGACCGTCGCCGGTGGCCGCTCGGCGGTCGCCGCGTTCAAAGACGCCGGCGGCGCCAGCGCTTCCGGCCTGGTCTTCGGCACGGACGGCGATGGCCAGAACGATCCGGCGGAATTCAACATCAGCATGGGCATGGGCCTGGCCCTCAACCTGGAAACGCCCGACGTCAAAGTGGCCGGCAATTTCATCAACGTTTTCCCCAACGGCACAACTTTTCCGAACCTTTCCACCATCGCCATCCATGACGGGCAGGGCATCGAAGCCATCCAGAACGGAGCGGCCGACAACATGATCATCGGAACTGACGGCGACGGCGTCGGCGATGCGAATGAACGGAACGTGCTGGGACCGGTGTTTTACCCTTCCCGCGCCACTTACGCGAAGTTTTGGGGGCCGGCGACGAACGTGATCTTTGCGGGCAATTATGTCGGCGTCGGCATCAACGGCCAGGCCATTGTGGGCAAGCGCCCCGCGGATGCGAACATATCGTTGATTGGCATCAGAAGCTTCTCCAGTGTCCGCATCGGGTCCAACCTCGACGGCGCAAGCGATGCCCTCGAAGGCAACCTGATCTACAATCTGGGCTGCCAGGACCCGACCCAGTGCGGCCCGACGACCCGGGCTTTCATTGATCTCGATGACAGCAACAATGACAACGGCGGCGCGGACGCCGCCCGGATTCTCGCGCGCGGCAACACGCTGGTGAACAATGCCAGCGCCGTCCTGATGCAGGACCAGAACGTGACCCTGGCGACCTACTATTCGGGCGTTTTCGCCGAGAGTACCAACCAATTCATCACCACGCTCGCCACCAACGCCTCCGGAACGCAGTTGCGGGTTGCCGTCCCGCCGCCAAACACGGACAATTATTCAACGGTCATCGTGGACTTTTACGCCGTTGACCCGGTGGGTCTGACCAACGCCATCGGCCAGACGAACGCATTCGTGCGCGGGCAGCCTTTAGGCTCGGTCATTGACAATTCTCCCCAGGACCTGGACCCGACCACGAACAACGTCGCTTTCGACATCAGCAATCTGAATCTCACGAACAAAACAACCGTCACGGCGCTCGCCACCTGTTCTCAGGACCCCGGGCTGGCAACGCAGGCCGGCCGGGCGGTCACCGCCATCTTCTCCAATCCCGTCACCGTCACCGTGAGTTCCGCGCCGCTGCGCATCACCTCGTTTTCGTATGCGAACGGGAACGTCACATTCACGCTGTCCGGGGGAACGCCCCCCTTTCAGGTGCAAGCGCGGACGAATTTGACGACCGACAGTTGGGCCGATTTTGGCCTTCCATTCAACAACGGTTCGGCCGTGTTTCCCGCCAGCAGCGTCAGCCAGAGTTTTTTCCGCGTCAGAAGCCAATAAAAAAGCGCGGGCGAATCCGCCCGCGCTCCGGTTACGTCTCCGTCTTTGTCAGAACCAATATCTCGCCCCGATGCCGCCGGTCACTCCGCCCCGCACACTCGGGGTGAAGTCGATGACCGGCCCGACTTCGACGAAGATGTCCACGGGCACATTTTCAAACATGTAACTGATGCCCACCGGCCCGCGAACGCCGAAGCGGTCATCGTCGTTGTCCTGCAGTTTGACCCGGAAGCCGCCGCCGAAATAAACCGGCAGCTTGCCCTGGCTGACGGGGATCCAGTCGAACTTGTGAAACAGGACGTCGGCGTGGAATTCGAAGTTGTCCTGGTCCCAGAACGACCAGGCCGCAGCCCCGTCCAGGGCGATTTTCTCAGTCAACCAATACTTCACCGACGCGCCAATCGGTTCGCCCAGAATCACCCCGGCGCCAAAACGATGCTCCGGCGCCCCGCCCGAACCGCTCACCGCACTCGTTGAAACCTCCGCCGCCCGGGAAATACCGCCGAGCAGCGCCATCATGATTGCTGTGATGAGTGTTTTCTTCATAGCGCCCCCATTATCGGCGGGATTCCGCGACCCGACAACCGTTCATTAAGGGAAATTTCACGCCGGCCCGGGGCCCGATCCAGTCCGTTGGAGAATTTCCCGAATCTCCCGAATCAAGCAAGCTTTACATCCCCAACCGAATCGGTAATCTGAGGGCATCGTCCCGCGTCCGCGCCGCGTTCATTTCCCATGTGAGGGATGGCTGGCGAGACTGTCCAAACCAGAGCTGTCATGGGTGAGCCGGAGGGGATTCCGTTCGCCGATCGGCCCGATTTTTCGCCGACGGAAAAAGCGGTTCCGCCGTATAACCGCTGACGACACCGGGGCGGGCGCAAAGGCGGACTCTGCATCGTGCGGCGAAACCGTGCGGGGATCCGGGGGTCCGAACATTTGTTGGCGCCGGCGCAACGGAGGCTCCGGGCGGCCGGACCGGCGAAGTCCTTCGCGGCGAAGAATGAACAAGCAGAACAATTGAAACGTCCATAGACCAGTTACCCCATCAATGAAGCGGTTTTTGCCACCCGGGTTGTTCGCGTTGTTGCTCCTGGCCTTTTTGCCCGGTTGTTCCACACAACACTACCGCCGGTCGGCGGACAAGGAGGCGTATGGTGTCATCAAACAAAAAACTCCGCTCGTCAAAAACATGGACGAACACTTCACGGTCGAGCAGACAAACGCCCTTTCGTTGGACGGCCTGCCGGTGGCAACCAAGGTTGAGGAATTCCTTGGCCCGGACGGCGAAGCAGAACGGGGCGCGCACGTCATTTCGCTGGAAACGGCGATGGACATCGCGGTCAAGCACAGCCGCACCTACCAGAACCGGAAGGAGGACTTGTATGAACAGGCGCTGGGGTTGACACTGGACCGGCATCAATTTGCGCCCATTTTTTCCGCCAGCGCAAACGGCACTTATAAGACCACCACTTTGCAGGCGGTCGGCGCGGAACTCGACCCCAACAATCCCACAAACTTGATACCCGTGTTCAACCTGGTGGAGGAGCAAAGCCTCAGTGGCGACGGCCGGGTCGCCGTCAGCAAACTGCTCGGATTCGGCACCCGTCTCACCGCGGCGTTCACGACGGATTTCTTTCGATTTCTGACCGGCGACCCACGCACGATGACCTCCTCCCAACTCGGCGCCACGCTCGTGCAGCCGCTCTGGCGTGGTGCGGGCTACCGGGTGACCCTGGAAAACCTGACCCAGTCCGAACGCAACCTGCTTTACGCGCTGCGCGATTTCACCCTGTTTCGGAAACGGTTCAGTGTCGATGTGGGCACGGCGTATTACCAGGCGCTGGGCAGCCGGGACGCGGTCAGAAACGGTTTCACGAAATTGCAAAGCGCGCGGCTGAACGCGGAGCGGACGCGTTCCCTGGCCGAGGAAGGCCGCGCCACCAAGGCCGACCTGGGTCGCCTGGAACAACAACTACTCTCCGCCGAAAATGAATGGATCAACGCCATTCGCAATTACAAACAGTCGCTCGACAATTTCAAAATCCAGCTCGGCGTATCCACCGACGCCAGCATCGTCCTGGATGACGCAGACCTCGCACAACTGAAAATCTTTCACCCCGAAATCGGCGTGGATGACTCGATCAGGGTCGCGTTGGCGACCCGGCTCGATTACCAGAACTCACGCGAACAATATGAAGACGCTGGCCGCAAAATCGACGTGGCCGCCGACGCCCTCAAGGCGCAAGTGGACCTGATCGCCTCCGCCGGAATCGACAGTGAACGGGAAAAAGCCACGCGGTTTGCCGTGCCGGATATCGACCGTTACCACTGGAACGCCGGGTTGGGGTTGGATCTGCCGCTGGACCGCAAAGCCCAACGCAACGCCTATCGCCGGTCACTGATCGCCTATGAACAGTCCCGCCGCTCCTTCGAGTTGCGCGCCGACGAAATCAAACTGCAGGTGCGCGACAGTTGGCGCGCGCTCGACCAGGCCAAACGAAATTTCGAGATCAGTGAAATCGGCGTGAAGCTTGCCGAACGCCGGGTCGAGGAACAGAATCTATTGGCCGAACTCGGTCGGGCCAAGGCGCAAGACCAGGTGGACGCGCAAAACGACCTGGTAAACTCAAAGAACCAGCGGACCCAGGCGCTGGTAAATCACACCATCGCCCGGCTGCAATTCTGGAACAATCTCGGCATCCTTTACATTAAAGACAACGGCCAATGGGAGGAAATGACCAATGCCAAAGCCCAATAAACTCTTAGCGTTCATCAAACGACAACCCCGCTGGCGTATTGCCGGGGTCATGCTCGTTCTCGTCCTGGCGGTCATCCTCCTCAAGGGCGGCGCCACGTCCGCCAGCAACGGCGTGACCTTCACCGTCCGCCGCGGCCCTCTCGATATCTCCGTCCTCCAGGGCGGCAGCGTCCAGGCCCTCGAATCCCAGGAAATCAAATGCGAGGTCCGCGTCGGTTACCAGGGAACGAAGATTCTGAAAATCGTCGAGGAAGGCTACCAGGTCACCGACGAGGACGTCAAAACCAACAAGGTCCTCGTCGAACTCGATTCCTCCGAACTCCAAAAACAAATCTTGCAACAGGAGATCCAGTACCAGTCCGCCGTCGCCTCCCTCACCGATGCCCAGCAGGGCTATGAGATCCAGTTGAACCAGAATATCAGCGATATCAAGGCCGCCGAACAAAAGGCCCGCTTCGCACGCATGGATTTCGACAAGTTCCTCGGCGACACCGTCACCGAAAAGTTGATCGCAGAGCTCGGCCTGGAAGATCAGCCGGCAACCCCATCCACCAACGACATCGCCAAACCCGCTCCCCTGCCCTCCCCGACCCTCGCCGTCCCGCCCAACGGTGGCCTCGCTCCGGCCCAGGCCCCGGCCGGCGACGCGCCCAAGTTCGTCGCCCTCTCGGGCGGCGTCGATTCCTCCGCCCAACCCGCGCCCGCACCCGCCGCCCAATCCACGCCGCCGCCGGACAAACGCGCCCCGGCGACCGATCCCGTCGCGTCACCGCCCACCAACGAGCCGCCCAAGACCATCCTCGTGGATTTCTCCGGATACGCCAAAATCGAGGCCTTGGGAGACGGTGAAGCGAAACAAAAACTGCGCAAATTCGAAGACGACCTGCAGGTGGCGCAAAAGGAACTGGGCCAGGCCAAGGCCACCCGACAAGGCACCCAGCGGCTTTTTGAAAAGGGGTTTGTCACCAAAACCGATTTGGAGCGCGACGATATTGCCTACGAAAACGCCCGCCTCAAAGTCCAGACCGCCGAAACCGCCCGCGACCTGTTCCTGAAATACGAATTCACCAAGTCGTCCGAGGAAGCCCTCTCCAAGTACACCGAGGCCCTGCGCGAACTGGACCGCGCCCGCAAGGCCGCCATCTCCAAACTGGCCCAGGCCGACGCCAAACTGAAGTCCGCCGAGGGCAATTACAACGTCCAGATCCGCCAACGCAAGGACCTCAATGAACAACTCGAAAAATGCGTCCTGCGCGCAAAAAAGACCGGGCTGATCGTTTACGGCGGCGGCGGCGAGGAAATGTATTACTACGGCGGCCAGGAACCCATTCGCGAAGGCGCCACCGTCCGCGAACGCCAGGCCATCATCACCATCCCCGACATGACCAAAATGTCCGTCAAGGTCAAGATCCACGAAACCTACATCAAAAAAGTCAAAAAAGGTCAGAAAGTGCGCATCACCGTGGACGCTTTCCCCGACCAAATCCTCACCGGCGAAGTCACCAAGGTCGGCGTCCTGCCCGATTCCCAAAACCGCTGGATGAACCCCGACCTCAAGGTCTATCTCACCACCATTACCATCAGCGGCACCTACGACTGGGTCAAACCCGGCATGAGCGCCAAAGCGGAGATCCTGGTGGACCATCTCGACGACGTCGTCCACGTGCCCATCCAGGCTGTCACCCCCATCGACGGCAAACAAATCTGCTACGCCGTCAACGGCCTCAAACAGGAAAAACGCGACGTCGAAATCGGACAGTTCAATGACGACTTCATCGAGATCAAAAAAGGTCTGAAGGAAGGCGAAAAAGTTCTGCTGCGTCCGCCCGAAAGCGGTGAACCGGAAACCGGCGAGAAAGAGAAAACGCCGGGCAGCGACGACAAAGGCAAGCCCAAACCGCAGGAGAAACTCGCGCCGCCAATCGCCGCACCTCCGCCACCACGCCCCGGTTGATTCCCGCGGAACATTGCAAATGCCGGATCGCAACTCATCATCTTCACCAATGCCCTCTCCCATCGTCCATTTTGACAGCGTTCGCAAGACCTACCAGATGGGTGCGGTCACCGTCGAAGCCCTGCGCGGCGTCTCGCTCGATATCCTCGCCGGTGAATACGTCAGCATCATGGGACCGTCGGGCTGCGGCAAATCCACCATGCTCAACCTGCTCGGTTGCCTCGACCGGCCCAGCTCCGGCCAGTACCACCTCGGCGGCGAGGACGTGTCGCAACTCGACGACGACGACCTCTCCGCAATCCGCGGCGCCCGGTTGGGATTCATTTTCCAGTCCTACAACCTCATCCAGCAGCTCACCGTCGTGGAAAACGTCGAGGTGCCTCTCTATTACCAGGGTCGTTCGGAGGAGGAATGCCGCGCCTTGGCCGCCCGATACGCCGGACGCGTCGGGTTGGCCGATCGCCTCAATCATAAGCCCTTCGAGCTGTCCGGCGGCCAGCAACAGCGCGTCGCCATCGCCCGCGCCCTGGTCAACGAACCGTTGGTCATCCTGGCGGACGAGCCCACCGGCAATCTCGACTCCGCTTCCGGCGTTGAAATCCTGAAAATCTTCGACGAACTCAACCTCCAGGGCAAAACCATCATCCTGGTGACGCATGACGAAAACATTTCGCGCCACGCCCACCGCGCCATTCGCCTGCGCGACGGCAAGGTCGAAAGCGACATTCGTTCATGAACTTCCCCTTCTTCCACGCTTTGGGTGCCCTCTCCCTCTCCCCCTCGGAGGGGGAGAGGGATGGGGTGAGGGGGCCGCTCGCAGGTTCAAGGGCGCAATGCGCGTGCAAAGTTCGGAGGATTCTCTCTCGAAAGAGGTCAGCGGTGGGTTCGGTCCCTCTCCGTTTCAACCATGCCTGAGCCTTCGTCAAATCCCTCCCCGGCCATCCGCCCCGTCCGCGGCCTCAGCCCCACCCGCCTCCTTCGCGCCGTGCGCCTGGGCATCAAGAGCCTCTGGCTCCACAAACTCCGCTCCCTCCTCACCGTGCTGGGGATCGTCTTCGGCGTCTGTTCCGTCATCGCCATGCTCGCCATCGGCGAAGGCGCCAGCTACGAGGCCCAGGAAGAGATCAAAAACCTCGGCAGCCAGAATATCATCCTCCGCAGCGTCAAACCGCCCGAGGAACAAAAGGTCTCCGACAAAGCCAGCCAAAGCTATGTCCTCCAATACGGCCTCACCTACACCGACATCAAACGCATCAAGGCCACCATCCCCGGCGTCACCGTCGTCGTCCCGGGCCGCATCATGCGCGAATACGTCTGGAATATCAGCCGCCGCATCGATTGCGAAATCATGGGCACCGTCCCCTGGTATCCCCGGATGCGCAACCACCGCGTCGCCCGCGGCCGCTTCTTTTCCGAGCGCGAAATGGACGACAGCGCCAATGTCTGCGTCATCGGCTCGGGCATGGTCCGCGCCCTTTTCCCGCTCGACTCGCCCCTCGGCAAACATGTCCGTGTAGGGGGTGACTACTACGAAGTCATCGGCGTGATGGAACCCGTGGGAAAAATCCCGCAGCAGGCCGCCTTATCCCAGGACAACACCAAGGCCGCCGCCGACCGGATGTTCATCCCGCTCGAGACCGCCAAGACCCGTTACGGCGAAATCCTCATGAAACAACGCAGCGGCAGCTTCGAGGCCGAACGCATCCAATTGCACGAAGTCACCGTCAAAGTCGAAACGTCCGAACAGGTTCCCTCCGTCGCCAACGCCATCAAGGAGGTCATGGAACGTAATCACAAGAAGAAGGATTACGACATCGTCGTCCCCCTGGAACTGCTCCGGCAGCGCGAACGCACCAAGCAGATCTTCAACATTGTGCTCGGCTCCATCGCCGCCATTTCGCTGCTCGTCGGCGGCATCGGCATCATGAATATTATGCTGGCCAGCGTGACCGAGCGCACCCGCGAGATCGGCATCCGCCGCGCGCTGGGCGCCAAACGCCGCGACGTCATCACGCAATTCCTCGTCGAGACCGTGATGCTCTCCGGCGCCGGCGGCCTCATCGGCGTGCTGCTGGGCGTGACCATTCCCTGGTTCGTCAGCCACTTTGCCGGCATGAAAACCATCGTCACCTTCTGGTCGCCCATCGTCGCCTTCAGCATCTCCGCCCTCGTCGGCGTCGTCTTCGGCATCTACCCCGCGATGCGCGCCGCCCAAATGGACCCCGTGGAGGCGCTCAGGCATGAATAGCCCGCCCCCGACAAGCCAACGCGACCTCGCTTGGCGTCGGTCGTGGGCGGTTGCGGATCCCATTGACCATTCGAGGCAGTTCCATTGGGGGAAACACCAAACACCAAACACCAAGCTCCAGGTAATGCCCAAGCACCAAATCCCAAGGCCGGCCGCACGGCCGTCGTTTTGGAGCTTGGGACCTTGGAGCTTCTTTGGTGTTTGATGTTTGGTGTTTGGAGCTTGATTTTGGTGTTCTTCCGCGTCCATCCGTGATTAAAACAACCCGTCATGAATCGTCCCAGTCGCCGGTTGGCAATGGCGTTGTTCTTCTGGGTTTCCGCCTCGTTCGGCGCGCAACCGCTGCGGGTCGTTGACGAGAGGTTATACTACCTGGGCACCGCCGGCGATCCCGAATGGCAGGAGTTTGCCGGCAGGACGCCGCAGGGACGCCGACTGGACCTGAAGTTCACCGCGCAGTCCAACGCCAACGAAAACACGCTCTTCATCCGCCAGCGCGACGTGAAGCTGGACTGGCGTGTCGAGCTCAACGGACGAAAACTCTGCAACCTGTTCGTTTCCGAGCAGGACCTCACCCAGGCGCTCGCGGTGCCGCCCGGCGCGCTGCGCGGCGGCGAAAATACGCTGTCCGTCGTTCCGCCCAAAGAGCGCGACGACATCGAGGTCGGCGAAATCAAACTCGATTCCCGCCCGCTCAAGGACGCGCTCAACGAATCGACGTTGATCCTGAGCGTTACCGACGACGAATCCCGGCAACCGCTTCCCTCCCGCATCACGGTGGTCGGCACAAACGGCTCGCTGTTTCCCTTTTACCTGGAGCCGGACCAATCAACCTCCAACCTCCAACCTCCCAAAACCCTCAACCGTCAACTATCCGTCGCTCTCCGCCCGGGCGTGGTTTACACAAGGGACGGCAACGTCCGCATCGGGCTGCCCGCCGGTTATTACACACTCTACGCGTCGCGCGGCTTTGAATACAGCGTCCGCACGCAACAGGTCAGGCTCCCGCCGGGACAGACCTCCACGCTGCCTCTGCCGCTCCACCGGGAAGTCCCGACGCCGGGCCTGGTCGCCTGCGACACCCACGTCCACACGTTCACCTACAGCCATCACGGCGATGCGACCGTGGACGAGCGGATGCTGACGCTCGCCGGCGAAGGCATCGAACTGCCGATTGCCACCGACCACGATATTTTGACCGACTACTCGGAGCCGGCGCGGCGCACGGGCGTGGAAGGACATTTCACCCCGGTCATCGGCGACGAAGTCACGACCGCGGCCGGCCATTTCAACATCTTTCCGGTCCAGGCCGGCAGTCGCGTGCCGGACCGGCGCCTTACCGACTGGCCGAAATTGATGCAGGAACTCCGCGCGACCCCGGGCGCGCAGGTCGTCGTGCTCAATCACCCGCGCAACATCCACAGCAATTTCCAGCCGTTTGCCGCGACGAATTTCAACGCGATCACAGGTGAAAATCGTCGCGGGCCCGAATTCAGCTTCGACGCGATCGAAGTGGTCAATTCCTCGGCGCTGCAATCCGACCTGATGCTGACGTTTCGCGATTGGCTGGCCTTGTTGAATTATGGCTATCGCGTGACCGCCGTCGGCTCGAGCGACTGCCACGACGTGAGCCGCTACATCGTCGGCCAAGGCCGCAGTTATGTGAGGTGCGACGATTCCAATCCCGGAAAAATCAACATCGCGGAAGCGTGCCGCAGTTTTCTCCAGGGCCGCGTGCTGGTCAGCCTGGGGCTGCTCACGCAAATGACGGTGGACGACCGGTTCGGCGTCGGGGACCTGGCCACCGGCCTCGGCGAACTGATCCGGGTGGACGTCACCGTCCTCGGACCGTCCTGGACCAGCGCAGACCGGGTGGAACTTTACGCCAATGGCGTAAAAATCCGCGAGCAGCCGGTTGAGGCGCCCGTCAGTCCGGTGGAGAAAACCCGCGTCACCTGGATCATTCCCAGGCCCGCATACGACGTTCACCTGGTCGCCCTTGCGTCGGGACCGCCGGTGGTCGGACCCTACTGGCCGATTCCAAAGCCGTATCAACCCGCCTCACGCGTTTGGAATCCGCGCGTCCTCGGCGCCACCAATCCCATCTGGGTTGATGGCGACGGTGACGGCAAATTCACCGCCCCGCGCGCGTATGCGAAAGAAATCATCCACGGCGTCGGCGCCGGGCCGAAGCCGTGGATCGCCGAACTCGCCAAATACGACGAAGCCGTCGCCGTTCAATTGGCGAGCTTGTGCCAGGCGGCCGGCCGCGATGTGCGTTCGACCGAATTCGCGGAGGCGCTGAAAACCGCGCAACCCCACGTCCAGCGCGGGTTCGCGGCTTATGCGGCCACGCTGCCGCCAACGGAAAAGTGAGACTCCGGGCGAACACCCGAATCCGAACACAAACCAACGCGTGAACCGCGACGCATCCCTGAGACAAATCCAGGAATCCTCCGCCGTTTGGGATTTGCTCGTGATCGGCGGAGGGGCCACCGGGCTGGGGACGGCCGTGGACGCGGCGGCCCGGGGCTATCGCACGGTGCTCGTGGAGCAAAGTGATTTCGCCAAGGCGACTTCCAGCCGCAGCACCAAACTCATTCACGGCGGTATTCGCTATCTTCGACAGGGAGATTTTCATCTCGTCCGTGAATCGCTGCGCGAGCGCGCGCGGCTCTTGCAAAATGCGCCCCACCTGGTTTGTCCCCTCCCGTTTATTGTGCCGAATTACGCGTGGTGGGAAGGGCCTTACTACGGCGCCGGGCTGAAACTTTATGATCTGCTCGCGGGAAAATTCCGGTTGAACAGCTCGGCGCACATCACGCGCGAGCAAGTGTTGAAGCACGCGCCCACCTTGCAACCCGACCGGCTGCGCGGCGGCATCCGTTACTTTGACGGGCAGTTTGATGATGCCCGATTGGCCGTTTGCCTGGCGCAAACTCTGGCGGACCTCGGCGGCCTGCCGGTCAATTATCTGCGCGTTGAATCGCTGTCGAAGGAGAGCGGCCGCGTTCGCGGCGCCGTTACCCGCGACCTCGAGACCGGACAATCTTATGAAATCCCCGCGCGCGCGGTCGTCAACGCCACCGGCGTTTTCACCGACACAATCCGCCGGATGGACGACCCGCAGGCGCCCGACGCCATCATGGCCAGCCAGGGCGCACACGTTGTTTTGGACCGATCGTTTCTGCCCGGCGACAGCGCCGTTTTGATTCCCCGAACCGATGACGATCGCGTGCTCTTCGCGATTCCCTGGCAGGACAGGACCTTGGTCGGCACGACGGATACGTCGGCCCGCGAGACCGCTCTGGAACCCCGGCCAACGCGCGCTGAGATCGAATTTCTCCTGCAACACGCCGGACGTTATCTGCGGCAAAAACCGGTTGCGCGGGACGTCCTGAGCGCCTTTGCCGGGTTGCGTCCGCTGGTCAAAACGAACGGCGAACGAAACACTGCCAGACTTTCCCGCGATCACGCTCTGCTCGTCTCCCCGTCCGGCCTGACGAGTGTCGCCGGCGGAAAATGGACCACGTATCGCCAGATGGGCGAGGATACCGTCAACCTGGCCGCGCGCGCGGCCGGCCTTCCGACGCGACCGTCGCGCACCGGGAAACTGCAATTGCACGGTTGGACCGCAGAGTTCGACGCGACATCACACTGGCGCGTTTACGGCGCCGACCGCCCGCGCCTGTTGGCGCTGCTGCGGGAAAACCCGGGATGGAACGAGCCGTTGCACCCGCGCCTGCCTTACTGCGCCGGCGAAGTCATCTGGGCCGTTCGACACGAGATGGCGCGCACGGTGGAAGACACTTTGTCGCGCCGCACGCGCGCCTTGATGCTCGACGCGCGAGCCAGCGCGCAAATCGCGCCGACGGTCGCCGCGTTGATGGCCGGAGAACTCGGACGCGATGAACAATGGATCAAAGAACAGGTGAACGCGTTTCAAACGCTGGCGGACGGTTATCTGCCGCGCGCCGGAGATAACGGCGTTCTGCCGCGCTCGCTTCCAACAGTCCCGCCGAGGTAGTCTGCGGCCGGGATGCCACGCGTTCGACCCGCGTTGCCAGCTAAAGCGCCAGAGGACTGGCGCAGTCCAAAAGCTTCGCCAACTCAAGGCCTAGGCATCCGCGCCGGCGTCTTGGAGTGCGGCAGCCCTCCGCCGCTTTCTCTTCGGGCAATCCGCCAACCGGGTGGATTTCCCTGGACACCTCGACAGTCGAGGCGTTGACTCCATCCCGTTTCAAGTTATGCGAATTGGAGTGCTCACGCGCGGCGAAATCGAAGACCTGGATTGGGCGCAACGCCTCGGTTTTCGCTCCATCGAGTGGATGCGATTCCACGACAGTCCGGCCGGACCCAATCACGCGGACTGGAAATCGTTCGCCGAAAAATTCGCCGCCGAAGCCGGGGCGCGCGACCTCCGCATCTCCGCCATCGGCGCGCTCTATCAAAATCCGCTCGACCCGAAGCAGACCGCGTTCGCGCGCGCGGTTTTCCACCGCGCCATCGAGGTGGCGGCGCACCTGGGCGTGAAGACCGTCGCCGGCTTTGCGGGCGCGGTCATCGAGACCGAACTGGACGAGCGCGGCGGCCACGTTGTTTACAAGCCCTTCGAGAATTATTTGCCCCAGGTACTGGCATTCTGGGAACCGGAGGCGAAGTTCGCCGCCGACCGCGGTGTGCGCATCGCGTTCGAGCATTGCCCGCAAGGCGCGTATCATTTGCCGCTCATGAACTACAACATGCTCGGCCAGCCGGCGATGTGGGAACGGTTCTTCAACGCCACCAACTGCGAAAACCTTGGCATCGAATGGGACGCCAGCCATTTGCTCTGCCAGTTCATCGATCCGGTCGCGAACATTCACAGGTTCGGCCGAAAAATTTTTCACGTCCACGCGAAGGACGCCTGGATCAACCGCCGGTTGCTCGAAGAGTACGGCATCTGCCATCCGGGCGTGGCGGAACATCGGTTTCCCGGTCTGGGCCAGGCGAACTGGGCGGAAATCATTCATGCGCTGCTGCGCGCCGGCTACGATTCCGACCTGAACATCGAAGGCCGGCACGATCCGGTGTTCCGCGACCACGAACCGAACGAAGGCACGGCACTGGCCGGACGGAGGCTCGAGGACGCAGGTCTGCTGATCGCGAAACAAACTCTGGAGCGGTACGCGGCCGGGATGGCCGCGAAGTGAGCCGGCAACGCTTCAAGTTCAACTTCAGCATCGGTCCACCCTTTGGTTGCATCATGATAAGCGTTGGATGGCACAGGCGCATTGCCAACTCCGGCCAATTCCACACTTTGCAAAGTGTGGAACTGGAGCTCGCGGAAAGTGAGCTTTGCTCTCTCCCATTCCCTGCCCATGAACTTCCCCCTCTCCCGCCTTTCGGGCACCCTCTCCCCTCGGAAGGGGGCAGAGGGATGGGGTGAAGGGGGGCCGCGCGCGGGTTCAGAGGCGTAATGAGCGCACAAAGTTTCGAGGACTCTCTCCTGGCGCGTGTTTAAAGCATCTGCGGTACCGCGACGCGGCGAGAAAATCAGGGTGAGGGTCACTGGCTCTTTTCTGCAACGTTAGACTCCGCTGTCTCCCCGACTCCGCACACTATTGCCGAAGCCGAAATCTACCGCTCGACAGAATAGAAAGCCAGGGGCAGAGTATTCGCGTGCTATATGGAAACGATTTCTGAAAACTCTGAAAACTCGGCCGTTGCGCAAAAGACGAAAGAACTTTGCCAGGCGATCATTGACCAGCCCGACTTCCAGACGATCCGCCGGCAATTGGACGCCTTTCTGGCGGATGAAAGCATCAAATCGCAATACCAGGAACTGAGCGACCGTGGTGCGATGCTGCAGCACAAGCAGCAGACGGGCATGCCGCTCGACATGACCGAGATTGCCGACTTTGAAAAGCGACGCGAGGCGTTCCTTAACAACCCGGTGGCGCAAGGGTTCCTTGCTGCCCAGCAAGCCATGCACGACGTGCAGGAATCGGTCAGCCAGCACGTCGCGAAGACCTTCGAACTGGGACGCATGCCGGCGCAGGAGGATTTCGACCACGGCTCCTGCGGTCACGGCTGCGGCTGCGGTCACTGATCGACGCTCAGATCAAAATCTCGCGCTCAGCCCCGGTTCGTTCGCCGGCAGTCCGAGCACGCCGGCGACGACGGACACATCGTCGGTTTCAATTCTTGCTCCCATCCTGTCCCGCAAAAGCTGAAAGTAGGGGCCGGACACCGTGTGACCGTGCGAAGAGAGGAGCACCGGTTTGCCCTGTTGAAATTCAAGTCGCAGGGGATATGTCTGGGAGACCCCTTCCGACGCCGGAATGATCAATGTGGCCAGCATAGAAATTGTCTGGTTCGACCGTACGAGCCGTTGACGGATTCATTATACTTCAGGCGTTCTGAAATGCCAGCGGGTCGCTGACGCCGCTCATCCGCCTGTCCGAAAGTTTTTGCAACTGCGCGCTGATGCTCCGCCAGTGCGTCCCGCGCCAAAACAACTGCCCGCACCGGCTGCAGACGAAGTATTCGTCCAGCCAGCGGGCCGTCCGCGGTGGAATCCGCTCGCGCACCGACTCTTTATCCGCGCGCCGCAACTCGCCGCCGCAGCTCGTGCACCGGGGATCGCGGACATCCAATTGGAACTCCCGAAACACCAGCGCGAGTTGTTCCTCCACCGTCAATGTCGGGGCCAGCCAGAAGGCCGGGATGATCCCGTCGCGCAAAACGCCCCTCTCCATCATCAGACTGTCCGTGGTCAGGATCGTCGCGTGAATCCGTTGCGCCTGGCGCACCAGTTCCGCGTCATCAATGTCGGCCATCCAGAATGTTTCGTAACCGGCGGCCCGCAGCCAGCGGGCCAGTCCGCCCAATCCGGCGTCACACAAAAATGGGCGGCATCCTCGCGGCCCGTGATTTTTCAGACTTCCGCCAGACTGCGGTAGGCCGAGACGATTCGCAAAAAGTTTCACTTGTTGTCTGAGCCGTTCATGAACCTGAGTCAGCCCGCGAGTGGGCGAAATCCGGTTGCGCTCACTCCACTGTTGGGCGCGGGCGACCAACCGCTGCACTCCCTGCTCGAGCCGGCGGGCGTTCAACTCCCGCAGCAACGCGCGAAACCGGCCCTCATACACCTTGCGAATCCGGCTCATCCTGTGGAGAAAAACTGCCTGGCAACGCGTCACCTCGTTGCGGTTGATTGGAGCCGCCCGGGTTGACTCGCTCCGGCACCATCACTTCTTCTTCTTTTCCTTAAGCTCCTCGAGCTTCCTCTTTGCCAGCGTGTAATCCTGTTTGGCCGATTCTTCCAACAATTTCATGCCCGCAGCTTCATCCTTCTCCACCCCGTCACCGGCCAGGTAGCGCAAGCCCAGTTCATATTGCGCCGAAGGCGAACCTTCGGCCGCGCGCTTCTTTTGAAACTCAATGTTTTTCTTCAGCGTCTCTTGTTTCGCCTTTTCGGGATCGGCCGGCGGCGGCGGCGCCGGGACCGCCAGGTTGTTGGTCGCCGGTGTAGCGGCGACCGGCGGCCTGGGCGGCGGCCGGGAGGCAGGTGCTCCGCCGGCCGGCGGAGGATTGTTCGACGGCGGCACAATCCGCCGCGTCAGTTGCCGGGCCGATTGCGCCGACAAATTTGCGCCCGGAGCAAGCAAAACGGAGGCCGACAGGAAAACCACGCAGGCGAATTTCATAGGTGACCAAAACGTTCCACAGCCCCTGCGAGTCGGCAAGAGGAAAGCGGGCCGTGTCCGGGCTTGCGTTGCACGTCCAGTCCGCGGAAAAAGGGGCCATGTTAATCGTCCACGTCCAGGTTCACGTGAAAGCGGAGAGCGTCGATGCGTTCCAACAGGCCACATTGGAGAACGCGCGCCTCAGCGTGAAAGAACCGGGCATCGCGCGTTTCGATGTGGTCCGGCAGGCCGATGATCCCACGCGTTTCGTGTTGGTCGAGGTCTATCGGGATGACGACGCGCCGGCGAAACACAAAGAGACGGCGCACTACGCCCGGTGGCGCGATACGGTGGCGCCGATGATGGCGGAGCCGCGCACGAGCGTAAAATTCACCGCAGTGTTCCCGGACGAGGCGGGTTGGTAAGGCCGCTCTTTTGATCGGTGACTCGCTTGACCGAGTTAACGCTTCAACGCTTTAACAGCTTTGGTTGCGGCCTTGCCGCGCCCGGTTCATCTGTGGTTAAACTGAGCCTGTGTTGGTAAACTTCCAATTCGCCACAGCCACGCGAATTATCTTCGGCGCCAGTGCGCTGCGCGAGATCGGCCCGATCGCTCGCGATTTTGGTCGCCGCGCCCTGCTGGTAACGGGCCGAACCCCGGCGCGCGCGCAGGGACTGAATCATCTGCTGGGAGAACACAAGATCGCGCGCTGGACGCTGGTCGTGCCCGGCGAGCCCACAATCGACGACGTCGTTCGCGGCGCACAATTGGCCAGAGCGGAACAGTGCGATCTAATCATCAGCTTCGGCGGCGGCAGCGCCATCGACGCCGGCAAAGCCGTCGCCGCGCTGATGACCAACGAAGGCGATGTCTTCGATTACCTCGAAGTCATTGGCCGCGCCCGACCGCTGACCCGCCCGCCCGCTCCCTTCATCGCGATTCCGACGACCGCCGGCACCGGCGCGGAAGTCACGCGCAATGCGGTGCTCGCGTCGCCGGAACACCGCGTGAAGGTCAGCTTGCGCAGTCCCCTCCTGTTGCCCGAGGTCGCGCTGGTTGATCCCGAACTCACCTACGACCTCACGCCGGAGCTTACGGCCGGCACCGGCCTCGACGCGCTCACACAGCTCATCGAGCCTTATGTTTCCTGCAAAGCCAACCCCTTGACCGACGCGATTTGTGTCGAAGGAATGCGCCGCGCCGCGCGCTCGTTACGGCAGGTTTACGACATTGGCGCCGACAAGTCCGCGCGCGAGGACATGGCGCTCGCCAGTTTGTTCGGCGGGCTCGCTCTTGCCAACGCCGGACTTGGCGCGGTGCACGGTTTCGCCGCGCCGATTGGCGGAATGTTTTCCGCTCCTCACGGCGCTGTTTGCGCCGCGCTTCTGCCTCACGTCATGCAGGCCAACCTCATCGCGATGCACGAACGCGCTCCGCATGCCGAGGCGGTGCGCCGTTACGACGATGTCGCCCGCTTGCTTGCCGGAAGCGATCGCGTCAGCGCCGCCGAGGGTGTTGCCTGGGTGGAGCATTTGTGCGCGCACCTGCGCATTCCACCCTTGCGCCGTTACGGAATCACGACAAAAGACTTTCCCGCGCTCATTGAGAAGGCTGCCCAGGCCAGCAGCATGAAGGCCAATCCCATTCCGCTCTCGACCGACGAAATGCGCCAGATCCTCGATCGCGCCTTGTAACCGAACGCGTCGGAGGGCACCCAATCAACTTCCACCGACCGGGACACGCAGGCGACCCGCGCCGCGGGGACGGACTTTGGTTGTTCGCCCGGGTTGGCCGGAGAGTTCGACGGGTTGACGGAACTGAATCCCTTTGCTTAGCTGGCCTTCGACCTGCATCAAATCAATGAAGACCGTCCCATTTATCTGGCGCCGACGACTTGCGCTGTTGACCGGACTATTGTCACTCGCCATCCCGGCCATTCGCGCCGATGACTGGCCGCAATGGCTCGGTCCGCAACGCGACGGCGTGTGGCGCGAAACGGGCATCGTTGAAAAATTTCCCGCCAACGGCCCGAAGGTCCGCTGGCGCACCGCAATCGGCGGGGGCTACACGGGACCGGCAATCGCGCGAGGCCGTGTCTATGTCATCGACCGCCAGCTCGCCCCGGGCGCGAGCAACCCGTCCAATCCTTTTGCGCAAACCACCATTCCCGGCACGGAGCGCGTGCTCTGTTTGAATGAATCCGACGGCAAAATGATTTGGAGACACGAATACGATTGTCCCTACAGCGTGAGCTATCCCGCCGGACCGCGCGTCACGCCGACGATCGACCAGGGAAAAGTCTATACTCTCGGCGCCGAGGGACATCTGCTCTGCCTCGACGCCGAGAACGGCAAGACCCTCTGGTCGCACGAGTTGACGAAGGTTTACCACACGAAAACGCCGCTGTGGGGTTTTGCCGGCCATCCGTTGATTGACGGAAAGAAACTGATCTGCCTGGTCGGCGGAGAAGGGAGCGTGGCCGTGGCCTTTGACAAAGATACCGGCGCGGAGCTCTGGCGGGCACTCAGCGCGAAGGAACCGGGTTATTGTCCCCCGATGATTTACGATTTCGGGGGCAAACGGCAGCTTATCATCTGGCATCCGGAATCGGTGAACGCTCTGAATCCGGACACGGGCCAAGTCTATTGGATTTATCCCCTCACACCGGTCCGTTCCGGGATGACCATCCCCGGCCCGCGCAAGCTCGGCGACCTGCTTTTTCTCACCTCGTTCTACAACGGCTCGTTGATGCTGCGCATTGATTCCGACAAGCCGTCGCTGGTCTGGCAAAGCCAAAAGATCAGCGAAAAAGATACCGACGGTCTCCACAGCGTCATGAGCACGCCGCTTCTGGAGAAGGGATACATTTACGGATCGTGCAGCTACGGCCAGTTCCGGTGTCTGAAGGCCGACACGGGCGAACGGCTCTGGGAAACCTTCGAACCGACCACCGGCAAATCCGAGCGCTGGGGCAACGCCTTTGTCGTGAAGAACGGCGACCGCTGTTTTCTCTTCAACGAAAAGGGCGACCTCATCATCGCCAAACTCACGCCGGAGAAATACGAAGAGCTCAGCCGCGCACACCTGCTCGAACCGACCAACACCGATCCGGGCCGTCCCGTCGTCTGGTCGCATCCCGCGTTCGCGAATAAGTCAGTTTACGCGCGGAACGACAAGGAGATCGTCTGCGTGTCACTGGCTGCCGAGTGACGGCAGCAGGGGAAGGTTAAACAGGCACTTCGCATGCCATCAGCTCCCGGATAATCCGGGAGACATCGGTGGATTCAACCCGCGGCCGGGTGAGGGCTGCGGCGTGGTCCGTAATGAGGATCGGCCAGTCGGCAGTGCTTGCCGGACGGCAGCCGTGCGAGCCTTTGACCAGCGTGGCGTCCAGCGGAATCACGTCCATCAGCATGCGAAAACCGAGCTTCTTCTGGAGCAGCCGCCGGGCGATCTTGAGTTTGACGCAGCAAATCTGCGGGTCGAGGAAAAGTTCGACCGGGTCGTAGCCCGGTTTGCGATGGATGTCCACCGTGCGGGCAAAATCCGGCGCCCGGAGGTCGTCCAGCCAGTAGTAGTAAGTGAACCACGCGTGTTCGGAGGCAACGGCGATCAGGTCGCCGGCGCGCGGGTGGTGGATGCCCATTTCGATCTTTCCCTGCGCGCCCATCACGCCCGCCACCGCCGGCGTGCTTTCGAGCAGCGCGAGGACTTTGTTTTCCAGCGATGGGTCGTTGAGATAGATGTGGGCGACCTGGTGGTCGGCCAGCGCGAACACCCTGCTGGCGCCGCAGTCGAGCAATTCCAGCCCGAGTTCGTCCTTCACCGTGATCCAGCCCTTCTCGCGAAAGAGGCGGTTGAGATGAATGGGGGTATCGACATTCGTAATACCATATTCGGAGAGCAGCACCACCCGCACGGAACGGTCCTGGAAAAAGGCAAGCAGGTCGCCGACGATGGCGTCAATCTGCTGGAGGTCGCGGGTGATGGCGGGATTCACCAACCCACCCCTGTGCCCTCCCGTCGAGGGGAACTGGTCGTCCCGCGCGAATCTGCTCTCCTCCCGGGAGGAGATGGGTCTGGCAGCCGGTCCATGACGCTGCAGGTTGTAATCAAGATGGGGCAGGTAAATGAGGTTGAGCGTCGGCTGATATTTGTTTTCGATCCATTTCGCGGACCCGGCGATCCAGCGCGAGGCGGCGTCGGCGGACCCCTGGGGCGTGTCCACGCCGGCTGCGGGCCCCCAAAAACAGGGGAAGGGAAATTCCCCGAGGTCCCTCTTGATCCCGGTGCGGATCGAGTAAGGCCAGGTGTAGATGTCGAAAACCTTGCGGCCGTCGGCGGGGTAGTTCGGGCGCGGCGTGATCGAGTAGTCCGCGCTCGAATACATGTTGTACCACCAAAAGAGTTTTGCGCAGGTGAACTTCGAATCGAGCGCGCGCAGGTCATCCCAGATCTTTCGGCCATGGACCAGCCGGTTCGATTGCTTCCAGAACTGCACCTCGGCCAGTTCGCGCTGGTACCAGCCGTTGGCGACGATGCCATGCTCTGCCGGGAGCCTGCCGGTAAGGTAATTCGACTGGGCGGTGCACGTGACGGCGGGAAAGGCGGGAATGATGTTCGTCCTGGCTCCCCTTTTAATGAATTCCGCGATCTTCGGCGTCGCCGGACCGACGAGTGATTCCGTCAAGCCCACGACGTTGATAACGGCGAGGCGTTTCATTCCTGGAAATTAAGACACGAAACCGGGAGAATGAAAACACCGATCAGCGAAATTCAGGTGCGGTCCAAAAGGCATCAGGGCGAACCGGGGCTAACCGTGCGCCAACAGGACCCGTTTAGCCCGGCGCTGATGCCGCTGCTGCACTTCGTAAATGGATTCGATCACTTTCGGCAGGCTCACTTCATGCACTTCGAGGCCCTGGCCAATGGCCTTGAGCAGTGTGATGGTGAGCCGGCCGCCCAGATGTTCGCGAAATTCCTCGAGGCCCTTCAAAACCATCAAATTGTTGTCCGAGTCCACGTTGAGCAGTTCGTTGGCGAAAAGCTCGAAGCCGAGTTGTTCCAGCAGGTTTAAAACACGCCCGGCCGACGCGGAGTCGAGGCAGCCGATCTTCCGCGAATAAATCGTGTCCAGCGCGATGCCAATGGCGACCGCTTCGCCGTGCCGGATGGCATATTCGGAGAGTTGTTCCAGCTTGTGAGCCGCCCAGTGGCCGAAGTCGAGCGGGCGCGCGGACCCAAACTCAAAGGGATCGCCGGAGGTGGCAATGTGGTGCACGTGCAACTCGGCGCAGCGACGGATGAGCCGCTCCATCGCGGCGGAATCGAAGTCGCGCAGCCGCTCGGCGTCCTGCTCGATCGTTTCAAAGAAATTCCCGTCGCGAATCAGCGCGACTTTGACCGCCTCGACGTAACCGGCCCGTTTGTCGCGCGCCGTCAATGAGGCGAGCAAATCAAAATCGTTGATGACCGCGAACGGCGGGGCAAACGTGCCGATGAAATTCTTTTTGCCGAACGCATTGATGCCGTTTTTGACGCCGACGCCCGAATCGCCCTGGCTCAGCGTGGTCGTCGGAACCCGCACGAGCCGGCAGCCGCGATGCGCGGTCGCCGCCGCCAGACCGACCACGTCGAGAATCGCGCCGCCGCCGGCCGCGATCACATAGGAGTGGCGGTCGATGTGATAGCGCTCGATGTGTGAATGAATCTCCGAGACGTGGAAGTAGGAATTCTTGGTGCGCTCTCCGCCTTCGATGACAAACGGCGCGCAGACCAGTTTCAGCGAATCGGAGAACGCGGCAAAGTAAACCTCGATGTCACGGGCCAGTTCCGGTCGCGCCCGGGCCAGCGATTCATCGAGCACAACGAACACCTTTTGCGGTTCCCGCGGCTCGCCGTCGGCCAACACGTCGCGAAGCACGCGATTGCCGCGATCAAATGCGCGGCGCGTGAAAAAAACGCGGTGCCGATAGCTGACCTGAATGGTGCGCTCGATGGCAGCCATGACGTAAAGTGGAACTTTGGACGCGGGTTTTCGAGTTTTATTTAATCCGGGAGAGAAAGACGAAGTTCAACCACCAATGGACACGATGACTCAAAACGCCCCTGACAACCTTTTGTTGCAGATGCAACAAAAGGTTGTCAGGGGAATTTTATGCAACGTCAGGGTTCATTTGTGTTCATTCGTGGTTCCCACCGCCGAGTCGGCCGGTCGGCCGGCTACGCCATGGGGCGAAGTTCCATCCACATGGCCGCCCGGAAAGTCTTGTGCGGTTCGAGCACAATCAACTCATGGTCTTTGAGGCGACTGAAGGAATTCGGCAGGGCGGTCCACGGTTCCAGGCAATAAAACGGGTCGCTCGTGCTTTTCGACCAAATGGCGACAAAACGATGCTGCGGCGCGTCCTCGAAGTTGAAGACCACTTCCAGTTCGCTGATGGGATCGATCAGAATCAGTTCCTGCTTCTTCAAATCGGTAAGGAACATCGTGCCGGCCACATCTTCGTCCACGCTCCAGTTCTGCCCGAGAAATGGTTCGGCGGTGAACCGCTCGAACTTGCCGACCGGCACCAGGCGTTTGGCTTCCGGAATCTCGACGAAACATGCCGCGCGCTCGCTTTTGGCCGTCAGCGGCACGGCGAAGTAGGGATGAAAACCGGTGCTGAACGGAAGCGGTTCGATCGAGCGATTTTCGACGACCTGTTCCCAAAGCAACCGACCCTGGTTGAGCCGGTAGGTCAGACAGAAACGAAACGCGAACGGGTAATCGGCGCGCGTCGCCGGGTGGTCGGTCAATTCCATCGTGACCGAGGTGGCGGTCTGCTCCTTGACCAGCCATTTCGAGCGCCGGGCGAAACCGTGCTGCGGCATTTCATAGCGTTGGCTGTTCCATTCGTAATGATGCTCCTTGTCACCGACGCGATTGTTGCTCACGAGCGGGAACAGGACCGGAATGCCCGCATACATCTCGCGCGGGTAGCGGTCCACGACCGCCTGGGAAAAATGCAGCGCCTGCACCGGCCCATGCTTGGGAACCTCGCGCGTGTAGCGGAGCAACCAACCGCCGAGTTCGGGGGCGACCACCGCCGTCGCGCCGTCCGAATCAGTCAAAGGGATAAAGTTTTTTTCCGCCATGACGAGGACAGCAACTGAGGATCAAATGTTGAGGGATATGGGCAAACCGCGCATCAACACAGGCGCAAGCTAAGCGACAAAGCGGATTTTGTCACGCGGTTGTTGCCCAACGAACGGACGCTTCGGTTGGCCGTCTCCGCGAGTCCGGGCGCGGCCAAAACGCCGCTACACCAGTCGTCCGCTTCACACCGTCGTTCAGGGTTCACGAATCAGAGCTTGCCCGCGTGCGGGAACACCGCAGGCAATCCAACCGTAAGGTGGCGGCAGGGCAAACAGAATGACCCCGCTCGTTTCACGGCTCCGCGCGATTCGGAATCAGGAAAATCCGCTACTTTTTCTCCGCCTTCTTTTCGGCTTCCTCGATCTTCTTGATGTATTTCTTCGGATCCTTCTCAAAATCCTTCTTGCAGTCCTTGCAGCAGAGTTTGATTTCGCGACTCTGATAAGTGAACACGTAAGGGTCGCCCATGTCGCCGCCCAATTTCTCGCCTGACACCGGACAGGTCTTGAGCGTGTAGGGTTTAACCTTCTCCGGTTTCTTAGAGTCCTTGCTTTCGGCGGCCAACGCGGTCAGCGGCGCGGCCAGATAGGCGGTTACGAGAAGGGCGACAGTGATTGGTTTTAATAGTTTCATAGATATTTGCCTGTGACGACGGGCAGAGGTTATACGCGCAAAGCCGAAAAACCACTCCAAAATTTCGATCCGGTCCGGCGTTGCGACTCACGCCTGGTGGAAAAGCCGTTCCAACCGCTTGCGCAATTGCCGGCGGGCGCGGTAAAGGCGCATTTCGACGGCTTTGACCGAGCAATCGAGGATCGACGCAATTTCCCCCTGCGCCCGGCCCTCGTATTCCGCCAGCACCAGCGGCAGGCGCAAATCTTCAGCCAGCTCGGCGATCGCCCGGCGGACGGCGGCGGCTTTTTCCTTGGCCTCCATCAATTGACTCGGTGACGGACTTTGCCCGGCCACCGCGTCTGCCAGGGTGCCGCCGGTTTCCTCATTTTCGGCATCGAGGGAAACCTGCGGATGCCGGAGCCGCCAGCGCACCCGGTCCCGCGCCAGGTTGGCCGCGATCGCATAAAGCCACGTCGAAAATTTGCGTGCCCGGTCGAACTTGAGGCGGTTTTGATAGACCCGCACGAAGGCTTCCTGCGCCAGGTCAGCGGCGTCGGTTTCATTCTGCAGGACGCGGATCAAGAAATGAAACACCGGCTCGCCGTGGCGCCCCATCAAATCGTTCAGCGCGGCATCGTGACCCGCCGCAAGGCGCTCCATGTCCTCGGCGTCCCGACCGTCGCTGGTCTCAGTGCTCATCGACGAAAGCCGGGCCTACTGCGAGTCGTGCATCCGCTGCTCGGGCATGAAGGTCTTTTCCTGCACCCAGGCGAGGTACCGCCTGCCCTGTTCGGGCGGCATGCTCCGGCTGACTTCGAGAAAATGCCGCAGCATGTTCTTCTGGCATTGCACACGAAGTTGTCCGGCCTCCTCCAGCCTGGCCTCAATCTCAGGCGTCAGCTTGTCGGCCCGCGCCAGGAGTTCCGTCAATTCCGCGTTCTTGGCATCAACGCGCCGGCACATCTCGGCACATTCCACCTTGTAGGCGTCATGCAACTGTACGACCCGCTCAAATTCGGTGTCGTTGAGGTTAAACTCCATCTTCAACCACGCCAGTTCCGGCGTCGGTTGCTTGAGCATGGCCCGATGCGAGGCCGTGCCGGCGAAGTAAAAACCGCAATAGGCGCATAGCCCCAGCACGACGCCCAGAATCAGAATCAGCGCACTTCGTTTCATCGGTCAGTGGCGGGGAGCCAGATAGGGATCGACCGATTGCAGATACCGCGCTCCCAGGGTTTCGTCCGCGCGGGCCGATGCCTGCCGGGCCTGGGCCATACCGACACTCAAACCGACCAGCAACAGGATGGCGACGTAGGAAACAGCCAGCGCCGGCCGGCGGAACGCTGCTTCGATTGATTGCCGAAAATCCCGCCACCAGGAAACCTCCCGGCGAACTTCCGACAACGCGATGCGCCGCCAGACTTCTTCCGGAAAACGCGGCGGAAGGGAGGCGTCCACCTTCCACTCCTGCAACGCCCGGCTCAGCGCCTCGTTCTTCTCGATTGGATCGTTGGATTTCATGTTCGACTGCGGGCGGCAGTCCAACCTGCCGCCCGCGAAGTTTGGATTCAGTTTTCCTGTTCGTCACGCGCCTTTCGGCGCCGTCTCGAACGAGGGCTTACTTCAACGGTGCCACCTGGAACTCACGCGCCCCCGATTGTTCGCGCAGCTTTGGAATGGACGCGTAGGAACGATCCAGCTTGTCGGCAGTTGTGCCGGCTGCCTTTCGTAAAGACGCGGCCATCTCCAGCGCCTTTGGCGACCCGCCTTTGACCGACCGATCCAGCAGGTCAGGCGTCGTTCCCGACACGGTCTTGATTTGATTGGCCCTCGCCCGCGGAGCGAGCATTTCGTCGCCGGCCGCAACGCGATATACGGAAGCCAAAGTAATTCCAATGATGGCTGTGACAATGAGTTTTTTGAACGGTTTCATAGTATTTGTCTTTCTCTGGCGGGTTTGATCCGCCGTGTTCATTCTCCTCCTGATACGCCGGGGGCAGTGGCACCCCTCTGAGTTTTTCGACCGGCGCACGGCAACCGCCATTTAGAAGGCCGGTTAAACTTGTGGATTAGCTTGCGGGAAGGCGGACGCCCAGGACGGCTCGACCGGCTCGGGCGTCGATGGTGATCGAACTGAATCTCGCCAGCAGGCCGTTGCCGAGCAGGCCGGATTCGCCCGCGAAGATCGGCTTTCTATGCAGACCGGTGGGAACCGCTTCAAAAACGATGCTCCCGATTCGGACGGTGGTAGTCGCTTGAGGAATGGATAGCTTGTTCAGGCCGATGGCGATACGCCGCTCGCACTTTTCTGTCCGCACAGTGGAAGTAACCCATTGCAAGGCGGAGGCACAACCGGTATCCAGCCGCGTCCACTGAGGTTTGCCGCCGTTGACGCATAACTGCACGCGCATCCCGCACCGCCGAATTTCAAGCGGCAGGACTTCGCCTTTGGAAGTTGTATTTTCCCGATTGAATAGCCGAATTGTCTCCGCCGCAAAATCGATCTGCACAACCCGGTCGCGAAAGAAATCCACGCCCAGCAGACCTTCCACGGAAAATTCGCAAGCGTCACTGAATTGCTGCATGTCAACCGCCAGATAATCTTCGGGCAAAGGGAAGTCGCCGCTCCGGGCCGTCAAGCGAGTCGGCCAATAACCGTCCGTAGCGCTGTGGACCCCGAGAACGTGCACTTTCTTGCCCGGCTTCAGGCCCAGCCGTTGTGCCGTGTGCAAATCGATGACGCTCACGCTGGCGCCGGTGTCCAAAAGAAAATTCAGCGGCTCGGCCGACTGCGGGACCTTTACGCGCACCTGGATCAGACCCTCGCGGAACTGGAAAGGTATCTCCACCACCGGCTCCGGCGCGGCCTGCACTCGAAGGAATGCGGCCACGACCACGGCGGAGATAAAACAACGCCAACGCACGCCGACCGCATTGCAAGCCACATGCCATTGTATTGAAAAATAATTCGCTGCTTGAGTGACAACGAGTTATAAAACCTCCTCCGTGCTGACCGCCCTTTCGGGCTGTGGGTTTGTGACCAACGCGGGCAAATCCGCCCATTCCTCCCCTTGCAGGTTGAGGAGGGTGAGTTCAAGAAGGGTAGCCGCCGACGTAAGGAGGCGGATTTTGGCACGAAAAACACTTCCGCCTCGTAACCTCGGCGGCCACGGCTCTTGCGACGATTCTTGAACTCACCCTGGCAGGTTGAGCCGGCGCGCAACCTCGAAGTTGTGCCCGAACAAATTGCGGCTATAATGGGCTGAACACCGACGATTATGACGCGACAGCAAGTTCTCGACCTTTATTTCATGGACGCCCGCTTCAAGCTCATCGAGTTGGCGGCGTTTCTCGACCGCCTGGACCGCGCCGAAGGCCAGGCCGACTTCCGGTTCGACGCCTTCCGCAAAGCCTTGCGCGAATTGGACGGCGATAAACCGGAACGCGCGAAGCAGGTGCTGCTTGCATTCAGCGATCCCACAACCAAGCCGATTGAAAAAGCGCCGGGCAAGGGCGCTATAGGCGCCTGGAATGACAGAACGTGAAGCAGGCCGCTCGATTTTTTCAGTCTGCCTATGTCGAATTCCTGGAGCGCAGGACTACCTCCGCGAGTTCGGACGGTGTTCCCGCGGCACGTGTGCTGGGCCGTCCAAAACGACTGACGACTGACGACTGACCACTGACCACTGACCACCAACAACCCTCAACCACCATGCGCTACATCGAACCTCACGGACACATGGTCAGCCGCGTGACTGACGATTACCTCGACATGGTCACGGCCGGTTGCCAGGCGGTTTGCGAACCGGCCTTCTGGGCCGGTTACGACCGCAGCAGCGTCCACGGCTTCTACGATTACTTCTGCCAGCTCACCGATTACGAGCCGAAGCGCGCCGCCAAATTCGGCCTGCCGCACTTCTGTTGGCTCTGCATCAACCCGAAGGAATCCGAGGACGTGAAGCTCGCGCAGGAGGTCATCGCCATCATTCCGAAGTTCCTCGACCGTCCCAACGTGCTCGGCATCGGCGAAATCGGGTTGAACAAGAACTCGCGAAACGAGCTGAAGGTGCTCGAAATGCACATTGACCTGGCCGCGCGGCACAACCAGATGATCCTCGTCCACACGCCGCACCTCGAAGATAAACTCAAAGGGACGCGCCTCATCATTGACGCGCTCAAGAGCGACAAACGCATCCAGGCCGAGCGCGTCATCATCGACCACGTCGAGGAGCACACCATCCAGTTCGTGCTTGACGCCGGGTTCTGGGCAGGGATGACCCTTTATCCCGAATCGAAATGCTCGCCCGCGCGCGCCATCGACCTGCTGGAAAATTACCGCAGCGAACGGCTCTGGCTGAACAGCGCGTGTGACTGGGGCGCGAGCATCCCGCTCAACGTTCCATACACCGCGCTGGAAATGAAACGCCGCGGCTGGAGTGCCGAGGACATCGACAAGGTGGTTTACCAGCGCCCGATCAAGTTTCTGAGCCAGTGCAGGAAGTTCAAGCTGCCAAAGGGCTGACGAACCGGGCGCCGAATTTGAATCGCAAGCCGGACCAGGCCAAAAGGGTCACGGGAGATTCGATGTTGCCTGGTCCCCACTCTTGGGGGTATTCCTCCCGGCCGTTGAATCGGGCTGAAGCCCGCGTTCCGGAGCGCGGCGTTTGTTTGCGCCGCTTCGGTGCGCCCACCTTCAACAATCCGCCGCTTTTTCCGGGCGGTGTTCCTGACGGGAAAATCTTATGCTGAAAGCCGGAATCGTTGGTCTCCCGAACGTGGGGAAATCCACCCTGTTCAACGCCGTCACCCGCACGCGCAAGGCGGAGGCCGCCAACTACCCCTTTTGCACGATTGACCCAAACGTCGGCGTGGTCACCGTGCCGGACGCGCGGCTGGAACCGCTGGCGAAGATTGCCAAAACCGGCGTGATCGTTCCGGCGGCCATTGAATTCGTGGACATCGCGGGGTTGGTCCGAGGCGCCTCACAGGGCGAAGGTCTGGGCAACAAGTTTCTCAGCCACATCCGCGAAGTGGACGCCATCGTCCAGGTCGTGCGTTGTTTTGAAGACCCGGACATTCATCACGTGGCCGGCGCGATCGACCCGGTGCGCGACATCGAGACCATCACCACCGAACTGGTGCTCGCCGATCTCGAAGCGGTCAGGAAGCGGTTGGACAAAGTGGCGAAGGATGCGAAACGAGGCGACAAACAGGCGCTCACCGAAGAGGCTGTTCTGAACAAGCTGCAACCGCACCTCGACGCCGGCAAACCGGCGCTGACGATCGAGCTGACGCATGAAGAAAAGGCGGTCGCAAGACAGTTCTTCCTCCTCACGGACAAGCCGACCATTTTCGCGTGCAACGTCCGGGAATCGGAGCTGGCCCAGGCCGGCCGGAATCGGCACCTGGGCAAGGTGGCGGATTACGTGAAGCACCATCTCGCCTGCGAGGCCGTGGCCATCAGCGCGCAAATCGAAAGCGATTTGATCGATCTGACGCCACAGGAAGCCGGGGAGTTCTTGAACGAACTCGGCGTTCAGGAATCCGGGGTCGGCCAGTTGATTCGCGCGACCTACCATTTGCTCGGTTTGCGCACGTTTTTCACCGCCGGCGAAAAGGAAGTGCGCGCCTGGACGATTCACGCGGGCGACACCGCGCCGAAAGCGGCGGGCGTCATTCACGGCGATTTCGAGCGGGGCTTTATCAAAGCCGAAACCGTCGCCTACAACGATCTGGTGAAATGCGGTTCCATCGCCGCCGCCCGCGAGAAAGGCCTGTATCGCATGGAAGGCAAGGAATATGTCGTGCAGGACGGCGACGTGATGCTGTTCAAGTTCAACGTCTAGTCAGCCGTTTTCTTCCTTCAATTCCTTCAGGAATTCCTTCGCCGGAAAATTCCGGCCCGGACAACGGGTGTAAATCGGATTGATTTGTTGATGGGTCCTGACGGCATCGGCGCTGAGACGACAACGGGCGAGCAGGTATTCCACCAGCGCGCGCAGGCTTTCCATCTGATTTTTGGAAGGACGTCCTGCGTCGTAATTTCCCACCAGGCAAATTCCGATCGCCTTTTTGTTGAGCGCTTCGCTGGCCAGGTGGCCGCCGTCGAGCTGCGCCGTCCAACGGTGGCCGACGGCGATTTCGCCGTCCTTCATCGAGCGGCCGTTGCCGATCACGAAATGGTAGGCCAGACCGTTCTCCATGTGCCGCTCAACACGATGGTAGTGGTCCATGCCTTTGACGCTCGCGTTTGGCGAGGCGCTGTGGTGAATCACGACGTATTTCCATTTGCCCGGCTCGACACGAATTTTGTTCAGTCCTTTCGGCAGGAGCGCGGCTGAAACGGCGTCGTGCTTTGCGGTCTCGGCATCGGGAATAGACAGCTTCTGGCCGACGCGCAGCTTTTCGGTCCTGGCCAGGCCATTCCGCTCCGCCAGTTCGCCGACGGTCAACCCGTGCTGGTGGGCCAGGTCGGTCAGCGTGTCGTTGCGTTTGACGACGTAGTCCCGGTCCGCTGCCGCCATCGAAAGAGAGGCGCAGGCCAGTGTCACGACAAAAAAGGGACCGATGCGGCGCACCGGCTGTGGGGTCAAAAAATGAATCGTCATCGACTCGTCCTTTTGACCGGTAACACGAGGCGACGTTCATTGGCCAGATTTTTGTTGTGCCGAAAAGAAGCTTGTGAAATCCGCCGGCGCAGAAAGAATCAGCTCCATTCATGAAAAAGTTTTTTTTCCTCGGGCTGCTGGTTCTTTTTGCCGCGGCCCAGGCGACGCAGTCACAGGCACAGGCCGGGTTCAACCGTATCGAAGACGTGATCTATGGCCGCAAATTTGGCACGGCCCTGACGCTCGACGTCTTTCAACCGGAAAATCAGAACGGCTGCGGCATTTTGTTCATGATCAGCGGCGGGTTTTCCTCCAGTCATGACGCGATCAACCCCGGCTTTTATCGCGTCTTGCTCGACCGCGGCTACACGGTTTTCGCCGTCGTGCATGGTTCGCAACCCAAATTCACCATTCCTGAAATCGAGCAGGACATTCATCGGGCTGTCCGGTTCGTGCGCTACAACGCCGCAAAATACGGCGTGAAGCCGGACAAGCTCGGCATCACCGGCGCGAGCGCGGGCGGACATTTATCGCTGACGATGGGGACCCAGGGCGGACCGGGCGATTCCAATGCCCGGGATGCCATCGATCGCGAGAGCAGCGCCGTGCAGGCGGTCGCCTGTTTTTTCCCGCCCACCGATTTTCTGAACTGGGGCAAACCGGGCGAGGACGGCGTGGGCTTTGGGCCCACAGCGCAGTTCAAGCCGGCGTTCGGCCCGCGCTCAGACACCCCCGAAGGCCGCCAGGCGTTGGGCAAGGAAATTTCGCCGATCAACTTTGTCACGGCCAACATGCCACCCACGCTGGTCAT